>JAADEG010000045.1 GCA_013153525.1 Thermodesulfobacteriota bacterium | reverse complement strand
CACGAATCCCTTGCTGGAAGAAAAAGAATTTTCTTTCTTCCTACGGTAACCCTTAGAGAATTTATAAACTTTAAAACAGAATATAAATATGAAACCCGTTTAAAAGAATATTTTGAGATAGAACCAGAGTGCTATGATCTTTTTCTTGAATATCTTAACTTTGGAGGATATCCGAGGGTTGTGCTTGAAGAGACTTTTTCTGAAAAACTCGCAATTATTCATGAAATTTATACGAGTTATGTGGAAAAAGATCTTTCTTATTGGCTTAAAATAGAAAAGCCCGAAGTTTTTACAAACCTTCTTAAAATTCTTTCTCACCAGGCTGGGAAACTTACGAGTTTAACTGAACTTTCAAACACACTTGGAGTCTCTATCCCTACTTTGAAAAACTATCTTTACTATGCAGAAAAAACTTACATTCTTAAAAAAATAACGCCATTTTTTAGAAATATCAAAAAAGAGTTAACTAAAACACCGGTTTATTACTTTTACGACTTAGGATTGAGGAACTTCAGTGCTGGAGTTTTTGGGAAGATTGAGACTTTTGCTGAGGTTGGATTTATCTTTCAGAATCTTGTATTGCTTCTTCTTGAGGAAAAATTTGGTGAAACCGGAGCAACTATTTACTATTGGAGAAGTAAAGACGGAGCAGAGGTTGACTTCGTAGTGGACTTAAAGAAAGAAGTAATCCCCGTAGAAGTAAAAGCAAGCTTTCTAAAAAAGCCCACCATCTCTCGTTCTTTAAGAAGCTTTATCAAAAGATATAACCCAAAAGAGGCTTGGATCGTTAATCTTTCCTTAAAGGAAGAAGTGAAAGCAGGGGAAACCTCCGTCAAAATTTTCCCTATCTGGGAATTTTTAATTTAGAAAGTTGTTTTAAACTCTCTGCCACATCCAGGTGAAATCAACTTCAAAAGGACACTTTATTTCAAACTTAAAAGATCCTCTGTCACTCTCAAAAACTTTTTCGTATCGCCCATCTCTAAGTCTAAAAATTCTTACCTTCTTAAGTTCTGGATAAACTATGGCATAATAAGGCACTCCTTCTCTCTCGTAAAGGGCAAACTTTAAGTATTCGTCCTTTTTAGCTGTGTGCTGGGAAACCACTTCAAATATCACCTCTGGTGTCTTTTTGATAAAGTCCTCCACCTCTCCACACACCACTGCAACATCAGGTCTAACCACGGTGTCTTTGCTTATAATCCAGTCAAGTTCAAAAAATACTGAACATTCTTCAGGACAGGTCTCTTCTATCTGCTGATCAATAACCCTTGCAATCAGAAGAGAAACTTTCTGATGTTTAGCTACAGGAGAAGGAGCAAGGGCATAAGGGAAGCCCTCTATAAGTTCCCAGTCTCCTTCCCAATTAACATAATCGTCTATAGTATATTGAGGAGGATACTTTAATGCTAAATTAGCCATCGTTTTTATCACTATAAAAAAACTATTGAGCAAAATGTATCTTCTTTAGTTAAAAAGTACCTTTTTAAAAATTTTTGTCAAGCAAATTTTTATTATTCCAGAAGCTCCTCTGGGGTCCAGAGCCTTTTAGGATCTCTTTTCTTTTTCGGCTTAACCTCCATTTCAAGACCTAATGCATCAAGCACTTTAAAGAAAGAAAAAAGCGTCACGAGTGGAACTTTCCCTCTTTCCATTTTAGAAATAGTTTGCCTGGTAACTCCGGCTTTTATTGCAAGCTCTTCTTGAGTTAAATTTCTTTTCTTTCTTTCCTCTTTTATCAATTTCCCAATTTTTTCAAAGTCCATAGCCTTAAAGTCCTATCTCTTTGGATAAATTTTTGTAAGTGCTCTTTAAATTTTTTGTTAAAGAAAAGTCTAAAATTTTTAAAAATCTTCTAAAAAAGTTTTGAGTATTAGCGGGCTCCTCTTTTACATATACTTCAATTTCTTTTTTAGTTTCTGCCACTGCACTTTCACACTGTTCAAACAAAATCTTTGCTATATTAGGCTCAAGTAAGCAAGAGGTTATTCCAAATTCTATCAGTTCTTTTTTAGAAAACCACACCTTTTTTCCAAAAAGGGTAAGAGCAGGCTGATCAGATGGAATGTAACCTACTGTACAAACTACATCATAAGCAGGGGCAAGCCGAACATCTCCGGTATAAGGAGAAGTATAAAGAACTCCAAAATTTTTTAAATGGGCATCTCCATTTTTTAAAAGAAAATTCATTACAACCATTTTAAAATAAACTTCTAAATCTTTTTCCGGATTTGAAGATATTTTTCTTAAAGCCTTTGCTATGCTTTCGTAAGAACCTGAATATTTCCCATCTCTTGTCTTGCCAAAAAGAGTACAAAATTCTTCAAAAGCGAGAAAGTTTTCATCTAAATCTGTCTTAGTAAATCGTTTAGTTACGAAAAATTTTTTGTGAAAAGAAAGCCAGAAATCTGGAACAGGGATTCCAGCTTTTTTAACTGCTTTCATGCAAAAGTATTCATTTTCAGCAAGGTGTGGAAATTCCTCCCCAAAAGTTTTTACTACATAATCATCCGTTATGGCGTAACTTTTATCCGTAAGGGGAGCGAGCACCTTGGGCTGCATCCCTGAAATTGCCGAAGAAAATAGATAATTATTCACAAGTTCGTAAAAAAGATCAAATGTGTCATTTTCAAGAATTTCTGAAAGAGAAAACTTAACCTCTTTGTTTAGTCTTGCCTTCTTTCCTGTTTTAAAGGTTAAAAATCCTTTTATATTTGGTGCAAGAGTTTCAAAAATAGCAAAGTCGTTTTCTTCAAAATTTTTAATCCTTTTTCTTAGCTGATTTTTTAAGTATTCAAATAACCATCCCTCAGGCATAAATTGATCAAAAATTGGTATCATTTTAAATTGATTTACATAAGGCTCTTTTTTGTAAGGCATTACTAAAGAAATAGGATTATCTTTCGTATAAATAAAGATGTGTTCTCTTAAACTTTCATTAAAAAAGTAGTCTCCTGCGGGTTCACCATCTGCAAAAACTTTAATTTTCCTTGGCATAATACTTTCTTTTATCCCAAGCTTTAATTTTTGTTAATTCTAATTTACAAAATAAAATAATTTTGAAAAATGTCAATTTGTATTAACATTTATAAGGAAACATTTTTGGCTAATTGTTAAGCACCTTTGCAAAGGGCTTGATTTTACATTTAATTACATTTAACCGCTGGTGAAATACCGGAAAAGCTCCGGAAGTTTATCTTAAACCTTTTAAGCGTGAACTCTTCAATAAAATCTTAAAGTTTTTAGACACTCCGCAAATAATCTTGATTTATGGACTAAGAAGAGTAGGAAAAACCGTTTTAATGTACCAATTGATTGATCATCTCTTAAAAAGCGGGATAGACAAAAAGCACATTTTTTACTTTACTTTTGACGAAAAGATTGCTTCTTTAAAAGAGCTTCTGGAGGAATATGCCGGGCTGGTGTTAGGAAAAGATATTTTAACTGCAAGAAAAATTTATGTGTTTTTAGATG
>JAADEG010000044.1 GCA_013153525.1 Thermodesulfobacteriota bacterium | reverse complement strand
AGACGGCACGAAAGAAACGACACAGGAGTAAAAAGGTGGAACATTTCAGAATTTTTCAACAGGGCTTTAACCCCCCAAAAATTTTCTATGTTTAAACAAAGCATGCAAAGAAGGATATCCCAGGCTGAAAAATACTTAGAACTGTATTCTTCTTATTTAAATCTTCCTCAAAAAGAGAGCTTACAGGCTTTTGTTAAACTACTTAATTCACCTCGAGTTTTACGGCTATATTATGTATTAAAGTACAATTTTTTTAAAACGGGCTTTTTAAAAAATTTAGGAACGATGTCTTTGCTTCTTTTAGTTTAAACATTTTGAGTGTTCCACGGGGAACATTACTTTTAAAATTTTAAAGAACAAATTAGAAACTAAGTTTAAGGGTTACTTTAGCTACATAATTACTCTTCTTTAACTCTGTACAACTTTTATCATAGGAAAAAACTAACATGTTTTGATAAGGTTTCTCAAAGTGATAAGCAATACCTAGTATATACCTTCTTTCTTGGTCTTCCTTATTTGATGTATCTGGATCAAAGTAGTCGTATCTTCCAAAAAAGCTAAGCGGTAGTTCAGTTAAATAATTGAAGAGCTTTACTTCTAAAAAACTAGACCATCCTCGTTTGTGCTTTTCGTCACCCCCTTTAAAGTCCCCTTGCCCCTTATAATACTGAAAAGTAAAAGTATAAAGCCTTGTTTGATAGCTAATAAATGCAAGATCTACTTTCCAATCTGGAGCATTGGAGGTATTCCCTTTTCCCAAGACTCCAAAATAAGAAATTTGTAAACCCGGTAATAAGTACGGCAAAGGTCTTATTGTAATTCTTCCTTCCAACGCTTTATTATTGTTCTCTTCGTCTGCGTGATAACCTCCACCATTATAAATACCTATGGAGACGCTACCGTACTTTCCTGGATAGTAAGGGCTAACGACTTTTTGATAGCTTTGTGAAATTTTCCCGCCTAGAAGGGCTAAATAAGTAACTCCAAAGTCTCCTGAGTTAAAAAGACCATTCCTTTCGGCAAACATGGTTCCTTCGCATCTGTACATGTTTATGTGTTCTTCAAAATCAAGCCAAGGAGTGTGAACTAACCCTACTTCGATATTAGAATCTCTTAAAATCCCTATGTCTGGAGTTTTTATCTTCGCCATCAGGTACTTCAACCTAACATCCTGTGATCCACCTTCGTCGTGTACATCCATAGTAATGTTACCAGAAAGCCACGAATTAATTCTTTTAACAACCTTGAAGTACCCTCTTTCTACTTTAAACTGAGAACTCTTAGCCTTTTCTTTTACATAGCTAATAAACCACTCTCCTTTTATCTTTGCATCACTTAATCCCGTATTAGCCTTAGAAGATTGGGTAAACCCGCTCAAGAGTATCAATCCAGCTAAGCTCAAAGTTGAAACTCTATTTGTTATTTTTCCCATTTTACACCTCCTCAAGTCGTTTTTTTGTTTTGAATTAATTTCCCGGGTAAACCCCGTAAGTTTTCCAATAGTGGTATATCATCTTTACGAGCTTCCTAGGCAGAGGGATGTAATTAAGTTGTTTTGCAATGGTATCTCCGTTTTCGTAAGCCCACTTGAAAAACCTCACAACCTGTTTTGTGTGAGAATTGTCAAGGGGCAGCAAAATAAACGATGCACCGGTAATTGGATACGAATTCCAACCAGGCTTGTAAGTAAGATCTATGTAAAAGTCCTTTTTTGAATTCCACTTAGCATGGGAGGCAGCAGCCTGCATAGTTCTTACACAAGGAGAAACAAAGTGAGTGTGATCTCTATTCATAAGCTTAGCCATGGGTAATCCGTTTTGTTTAGCATAGGTGTACTCTACATAGCCTATAGCTCCTATAGTTCTCTTTACATAGTTCGTAACTCCTGGATTCCCCTTAGCCCCAATTCCAACTGGCCAATTAACCGATGTACCTGCTCCTACTTTTTTTCTCCAGGCTCTACAAGCCTTACTTAAGTAAGTGGTAAATAACCATGTAGTTCCAGAGCCGTCTGACCTTCTAACTACTGTAATATTAAGATGTGGAAGATTTATTTCAGGATTAAGTTTTTTAAGATATGGATCGTCCCATCTTTTTATCTCTCCCATGTAAATTCCACAAATGGCTTTATTATCAAGCCTAAGGCTAACTTTTTGCAACTTAGGAATATTATAAATAATTACGACAGCACCTATTATATCTGGAAATTGAATAAGTTTATACTTTCTCAGTTCTTTAGATTTAAGAGGCTTATCACTTGCACCAAAGTCAACAGTTTTGCTTTCTGCTTGTCTAATCCCACCTCCAGATCCGATACCTTCATATACAACCTGCACTTTAGTAAGACGATAATATCTATATGCCCATGCTTGAATTATAGGTTGGACAAAAGTTGAACCTGTTCCAATAAGTTCAAATGAAAAACCGATATTTACAGAAATCAGCAAGACGAAGAATGAGACAAAATAAATAATTAGTCTTTTGATCTGATCCATTTCAAAACCTCCTAAGGTGATTTTTTTGAATTGTAGTTGTCAAAGGTTAAAAAAGCTTTACAGTTTCGTTAAAGTTGAATAAAATTTGAGTTAAAATTTGATTAAAATGGAGACTGTTCCATGTGGAACACTTTTAAAGTCATTACTAGTTCAAACAATCCAACATTTAAAACACTAAAATCCCTTGAAAAAACAAAGTTGAGAAAAAAGCAAGGACTGTTTATTATTGAAGGACTAAAGTTCGTAAAAGAAAGTTTAAGTGAAAGGCTTTTACATCCTCTTGAATTCGTGGTTATAAGTAAAGATAGATTAGAACAACACTCCATTAAAGAAATTTTAGGCATTTGCAAGGAAAAAGAAATTAAGCTTTTCGTATTTGATCCAAAACTATTTAAAAAATTGCCCGTTACTAAGTCGTCCCAAGGGATAATAGGGATTTTTAAAGAAAAAAGACTTCAAAAGCCTCTTAACTTTAATTCTCCTATACTAATTTTAGACAGAATTCAGGATCCCACTAACATTGGAAGTATTCTCAGATCTGCAGTTGCAACTGGATGCAGTGGGGTGTTCTTGACGAAAGGTTCTGCAGATCCATATTCTCAAAAGGCTACTAGGGCTAGCGCTGGAGCCGTATTAAAAATACCCATTATTTATACTGAAAATCCAAAAGACCTGAAAAACTTTTTGAAACAAAAAGGATATCTTTTAGTCTGTGCCAATCCAAAAGAAAAGGTATCTTTGTTTGAATTGAAGTTGCCTTTAAAAACGGCTTTGATAGTAGGAAACGAAGGAAGCGGGGTTACCCAGGAATGGGTACCCCTTTCAGATCTCCGTTTTTCTATTCCTATTTTTGGAAAAGTTGAATCCTTAAATGTCTCCGCAGCAACCTGTACTATACTATACTTTATTAGGTTTTTTAATCAGTAATCCTTTTGCTTCTTTGGCGTTTAAAGAATCTAAATGCTGCCATTATCTCTTCTTCTCTTCTCTTAAGTGCCTCGTGACTCAACTCTTCGTTTAACATGCTAAATATTTGTCTTTCTCTAAGAAGTGTATCTTTA
>JAADEG010000043.1 GCA_013153525.1 Thermodesulfobacteriota bacterium | reverse complement strand
GTAGTTCTTTATTTCGTGAAGTAGATACGCTGGAGTCTTTATAGGATACTGTAAATTCTCAAGTACCTCTTCTGCAGGAACTCCCTTTATGTTTATGCCAGACAACCTCTCTTTAAGCTCTTCTGGTGAATTGATAGGATACTTAATCCCTTTAGTCTTTCTTAAGACCAGGTATGCCCAAGGTATGTCAAGGGTTTTAACGATGTCTTCTGCAACTACAGAGCAGTAGTGCACAAGGGTCTTTGCGTCTTTACCCTCTTTAACCTCTTTGTAAGCAAGTTTAGCAATTCCACCTGCCGTGTGAACTTTTAAGTCTCTTGCTTCCTCACTTACGAGCTCTTCCATAGCTTTGATTTTCTTCAAAGCTAGTTCCGGATCGGCTCTTAAGATGTTTCTTACCGTGTTCTTGGTTAATCCAACCTTGTATGCAATTTCTTCGTCGGTTTTCATGTACTCTTCCTTTAAAACCACCACGAAAGCTGCTCGTGCAAGAGAAGGAAGCCAGGTTAAAGTTCTAAACTCTGCAAGTTTAGAAAGACCGCCGAGTAGGTCTATACTCCTAAAAAAAACCCTGTTAACGAGGTGTTCTAATTCAGCTTCTGATGTTACTGCCTTGTCTATGGTCAGAACCATAGTATCACCCCCTCTTTTTATTTTGAAATTGGATCTTTAATCACGACCAAGCCTTCCTCTGTAATTTCTAAGAACCTCACCTTTGAATCGTGTCCACACATACGACAACCGTCTATTCTGAAAAGCCTTACCACTTCACCTATTGGTCTTTTGTAGATCTTTGCCTTATAGGAGGAGTCTATTAGCTCCTTTGCAAGAACCATAGTACCGTCAACTATGTGTCCTATAGCATAACCACCAGCAGCCTCTGCAGTTAATTCCTCGTGTCCACTTCTCTTTTGGGAAACGAATAAAGCAGTTTGATACCACTTTTTCATAAAGTTAAAAAGCCTTCTTACCACGCTCCTTGCTAACATTTCCTTGGTTTCAAACAGTCCTGTCACTGAGTCTATTACGGTAAACTTAACCTTATAATTCTGAATTACATAAGCCAGCGTTGCCAAAAGATCTGGTAAGTTTTCTCTTAGTCTAGTAGAAGACGCAGCGTCTATTAAAATTATGTGATCTTGGATGGAGTCAAACTCAATCCCCATTGCAGCTGCCCTAAGTTTCAACGAGGCAACTACGAAGTTTGCAGGAGTTTCTACGGTGATAAAGGCTACCTTTTCCCCTTTTGATGCCTGGTTAACTGCAAATTGCTCAACCATTAAGGACTTTCCCGTGTCAGAAACTCCAGTCAAGTTGAATACAGAATAAGCAGGAATTCCACCTAGAGGTTTCTTGACGAGTTTATCTCCTTGTTTTTCTACTACGAAAAAGAGCTCGTCAAGTCCCTGGATACCCGTTGAAACTCCGTAAAGCTTAGGAGCCTTTTTCAAAGCCTCTCCACCAGTATAAATAGCCTTTAAGTCTGGCTCTGCCCCTCCAAATGCAGGATACTCTTTTTTCTCCATGACTTCCTCCTAAAAACGAAAAATTTCTGAGAATATCGTATTATGTAAAAAATTTTTAAAATTTTTTGCTTCTTATAGGGAAAATAAGGCTTTTGTTGAGATTTTCAAGACTTCTAATAAAATAAACCTATGATTAAAATAATAGTGCCCTTCGTTACTGCTTACCTTTTAAAAAGACTAAGGGTCTTTAAACCAGAAGACGCAAGGGTGTTAATAAATTATGTTATATACTTTGCAATTCCTTCAATAGCCTTTAAAAGCGCCTATTCTCTTGGAATAAGCAGCAATGTTTTCAAGATAGTCTTTCTTTGCTGGCTGGTTACTTTTTCTCTTATGGGATTAGGATACCTAATCGGTAGAGCTATAGGTTTAAAGGGTGGAGACTTAAGGCTATGGGTACTTATGAGCAGCTTTGGAAATACAGCCTTCCTTGGATATCCCTTTACTTACAACTTTTTTGGTAATCACGGTCTAAGTTTTGCAGTTATATACGATTCCCTTGGCTCTTTCGTATTAGTACTCACAATTGGTATTTTTATAGCCGTTGGTAAGACCAGTTTAAAAGCCCTATTGTCTTTTCCTCCGTCGTGGGCACTGATCCTTGGCTTTCTGTTTAGACCCTGGACACTTCCTACTATGCTTAAAGAGGTCTTAAACTTCCTTGCACCCTCTGTATTTCCCGTTATAATCTTTGCAATAGGTCTTGCGGTTGACCTTTCAAAAATTATCCACAACATAAAAAAGAGCCTACTCGTAGAGGGTTTTAAAATTTTCGTTGGAGGAGCTCTTGCTCTTATCTATGGACTTGCTTTGGGAATCTCCACCCTTCCCTTAAGAGTGGCTATTTTGGAAGCCTCTATGCCAACGATGATCTTTACCATAGTGTTAGCTCTAAAGTACAAACTTGATCATCACTTAGCTACTAGCTGTGCTAGCCTTGGAATTTTACTGAGCTTTTTCACGGCTCCCTTTTGGGTATGGTTTAGTAAAATTATTATTCATTTATTAACACATTGAAAGGGATACTTAGTTAAAAAATGTGCTTTTTATTTAGAATTTTTGAGTAAAATTTAGAAAATTGGTGAAATTTTTGATAAAATGTAAAAAAGTTAGATTTTATACCAAAATCAGCACCGTTTAACTTGCTTGATTTTTAAATGCTCTAATTTAAAATAAAAAGCAAATGGAAGTAACCCTAGGCGTTTGCCCTTGCCAAAAGAAAAAGAAAGAAGCTTGGGATCTTTTTGCTAAGTATTTAGAAGAAAATTTAAATGTCAAGGTTAATCTAGTTTTTTTTGATTCTCCAGAAGAAGAGTTCAAAGACGAATCCTACAAAAACTTTGACATAATTTACTCTGTCTTTCCAGTAAGTACTTCTATTTTTTATCATCAAAAGTTCGTTCCTTTTGCTAGATTTGAATTTCCTAACGAAGAAAAGTACTACCTCGTAGGTAATTTCACACTTAGTGAATTAAAACAAAAGAAAAAAATAAAGGTAGGGATTTACAATCACCCTTCTTATTACGGAATAATAATTCCTTTGGAATTTCACTACAACCTAAAACTGGATAATTTGTGGATCTTTACTGCTGATTCCTACGACAAGTTATTAGATAATCTTAAAAAGGGATTGACGGATCTTATAATAATTCCTGAGCATTTAGTAGAAAATAAAAGTTTTACCCTAAAAACTCCTCTAGTTATAAGACGAAGACAGTACTTCATGATAGCTCCGTGGCTCGAAGACAGGTTTCAAGAAATTGAAGAGGTCTTTTTAAAGACTCCTCAAGAGATTCTGGATGCCTTAGGTGCTATAAAGGTCGTTCCCGTTACGCTTTGGGAAAGAATAAACATCTTCTCCTTTGCATGTTTTAGCAAGTACATCTTCGACTTTTGGGAAAAAAGTTTGATTTCTGATGTACTTCTTGACTCACCGTACTTTGGAATTGCTATATATCAAGACAAGTTCGTTTATGTTAACGAGTACATGTGCAATGCCCTTGGTTATACAAAAGAGGAATTTTTACAACTAAGTCCTATTGACCTGG
>JAADEG010000058.1 GCA_013153525.1 Thermodesulfobacteriota bacterium | reverse complement strand
TTTTATTTCAACATTTGTTTTGTTGCTTTGTACCATATAAAAAGGTCAAGGACTGCAAGGTTAAGTCCTGACTTTTTTGCTATAAACTTTAAGATTTCTTCACCCTGCAGGTAAAAACTTTTCGTAATAGATTTAGGTATAAAGCTTATGTATCCCCTATTTTCAAGCCACCTCAAAATGTGTCTGTCAATTATAGCAACATCCAGTCTGCCTATGTTTCTTAAAAAGTGACTTGCTTCTTTGTAACCTATGCCCTTTAACCTGCAAAGAAGCTCTCTTGCCTCAGCACTTCCTAACTTTAAAGCCTCTTCTACTATTTCAAACCTTTCCATTGCTTCTTTTATGTAAAGTGCTTTTTTGTTGTAAAATCTGACCCCTGAAACCCTAAGCGCGATTTTTATTTCCTCAACATCAGCATTTTCCAAGGAATAATCCATAAATAACTTCTGAAACTTTATACCTGAAATTGCTCCTGAATTTGCAGTACTTATACAAAAGACAAGCTCAGACTTAATGTTTGCTCTTAACTTTAAATCTAAAAACGGAGAAAAGTCAAAAATCGTTTCTCCTGTTTTCCCCAAAATCTCAAATTCCTTCAGTCTTTTAAGTGCGATTTCTCGCAGATTTATCACGAGAAAAAATTCTATTATCAATTATGGGTATTGTCAATGTAATTCAGAATGATATACTAAAAGCGGAAACAAGGTGTTCCCATGAGACAAATATCTACTTTCCACTTAAAAAGCCCAAGAATTAAAGTTGCCTGGGGAATAATATTTATTCTGGCTTTTGTTTATGTAATATTTATATTTGCCAGAAAAAATCAAGTTTTCACCCAAAGTATAAGCATTTCTTTATCCTTTTTGTCACTCCTTAAGTATTCTTTTTACTCTTTAAGTAGAATGTCAGTTGCTTATGTATTTTCTTTTATCTTTAGTCTGGTTTATGGATACATAGCTGCTTATCACAAAAGAGCCGAAACCATTTTAATACCTTTACTTGATGTCCTTCAGAGCGTTCCAATTCTTTCGTTTTTACCTGTTACACTTCTTGCATTTACTGCTTTTTTACCTCAAAAAATAGCTGTTGAACTCGCTTCTATAGTTTTAATCTTTACCAGTCAGGTGTGGAATTTAACCTTTGCTTGGTATCAATCTTTAATAACCATTCCAAAAGAATTAAAAGAAGCAAGTAGAATATTTAGATTTAATTGGTGGTTAAAACTAAAGTACTTAGAGCTTCCATTTGGGGCTATAAACTTAATTTGGAACAGTATGATGAGCTGGGCTGGTGGATGGTTTTTTCTTATGGCTGCAGAAATGTTCACTGTGGGTAACAAAGACTTTAGACTTCCTGGGCTTGGAAGTTACCTTCAGGTTGCTGCAAACAAAAAAGACCTGCACGCAATTTTTATGGGTGTTTTAGCTTTGGTGTTGATAATAGTTACCTTAGATCAGTTAATATGGAGACCTCTTTTAAGCTGGGCTGAAAAGTTTAAGCTTGACAACATAGAAGAAAAACAACCTTCGTCTTCCTGGTTTTACGACTTTCTTAAAAATACCAAGTTTTTTCAAAAAGTATGCACTTTGTGGGACGAATTTATAGAAAAAATAGACATGTGGAGCGTAAAAAAGTGGAGTCCTGAACAAACTAAAACCTCAAAACTTCACATATGGGCAGGAAGAATTTTGTTATTAGGATTTATAATTTTCGTTATTTACGAAGCAGTGCGTTCTTTAGAAGTTATGATTACCTTACCCTCTTTTGAGTGGAAAGAGGTAGGAGAGGCTTTAATTTTTACTACTTTAAGGGTTTTCCTTGCTCTGTTTTTTTCTTTTTTGTGGACTGTTCCTGTAGGTGTTTTTATTGGTAGAAACGAAAGAGCCTCTTCTCTTCTTCAACCAATAGTGCAAATAGTTGCCTCTATTCCTGCTACTGCTTTTTTTCCGGTATTATTACTGATGTTTTTACACCTTCCAGGGGGTCTTAATGTTGCGTCTATACTTCTTATGATGGCTGGGACTCAGTGGTACATCTTATTTAATGTAATTGCAGGAGCAAGCTCAATTCCAAAAGACTTAGAATACACCACTCAGCTCCTTCACCTCTCAAGATTTGAAAAGTGGAAAACCCTTATATTACCTGCAATATTTCCTTATCTCGTAACAGGTGGTATAGCTGCTGCTGGAGGTGCTTGGAACGCAAGCATAGTTGCAGAGTATATAAAGTTTGGTGGAAAAATTCTTAAAGTAAAAGGACTTGGAGAGCTAATTTCTCAAGCAACAGCAGATGGTAATTACACCCTACTTCTTACTTCAACCGTGGTAATGATTATTGCAGTAGTACTTATAAACAAGTTCGTTTGGAAGAGCTTGTACAACCTTGCAAGAGAAAAGTATTCTCTGGAGTAAAAAACAGTGAATAAAAACAGACTCGTAGAAGTAAAAAATGTAAGTCACAAGTATTACTTTAAAGGAAAAGCCTTTTATGCGTTAAGAAACATTAATCTTGAGCTTTTTGAAGGGGAATTTGTGTGTTTGGTAGGTGCGTCTGGAAGTGGTAAAAGTACTCTCTTAAGAATTATTACTGGATTACAGACTCCTACAGAAGGTCAGGTACTTTACAAAGGAAGCCCTCTAAAAGGAGTAAATCCAAATGCAACTATCGTTTTTCAAACATTTGCTTTATTTCCGTGGTTAACCGTACTTGAAAATGTAGAAATAGCTTTAAAGGCAAGAGGGCTTCCTAAAAAAGTAAGAATTCCCATAGCTTTGGAACTAATAGATAGAGTTGGTCTTGATGGATTTGAAACAGCTTATCCAAGAGAGCTTTCAGGAGGAATGAAACAAAAAGTCGGAATAGCTCGTGCAATGGCTCTTGAACCAGAGCTTTTGTGTATGGACGAGCCTTTTTCAGCTCTTGATGTTCTAAGTGCAGACGCAATAAGAAAAGAGATTCTTGAATTGTGGTTAAACGGAAAAATGCCTACAAAGACCATTTTAATGGTTACACACAACATTGAAGAAGCAGTTTTTATGGCTGATAGAATCGTCGTAATGGATAAAAATCCAGGTAGAATAATTGGTGAAGTAAAAGTTGACATACCTCATCCAAGGGACAGAACCTCTGCAAAGTTTCTTGAAACCGTGGATCAAGTTTATTCAATTCTTGCTGGGGAGCTTACTGAAAGACTTTTAACCCTTGCACACTCCAAAAAAACTGCAAAGGTTTTACTTCCAGACATAGAAATAGCAGACTTAACAGGACTCGTAGAACACCTTTACAAAAAAGGAAAAGAAGAAGACATATACAAACTCGCTGAAGAACTCGGAGTTGATTCAGAAAAGATACTAAACCTTATTGAAGCTGCAGAACTTTTGCAATTTGCTGAAATACACAAAACGAAAGTAAAACTTACGCCTCTTGGAGAAAAGTTTGCTAAAAGTGGTATCCTTGAAAGAAAAGAAATTTTTGCAATTTCAGTTAAAAAACTCCCTGTATTTCATTGGTTGTTGAACATATTAAAGTCCTCAGACGAAAAGGCATTAAAAATAGATGTAGTAAAAGCTGCACTATCAATAGAAATTCCTGAAAACGAACTTGAAAAACAAATAGAAATCATAATTAAGTGGGGAAGATACGCAGAGCTTATCGCTTACGACGACGAAACAGAAGTAATCTTTCTTGAATCTTAACTTTTATTCTTTTTGAGGGCTCGTCTTAATAGCTACACCAACGAGAAGTAAAATAGTAAATAAAATAAATCCTCTTGAAACGAGAAGATATACATTCGTTTGTTTAAGAAACACTGGTAATTTACTTATTGCCCAGAAGTAAAAGAGAACTGCTATAAAAACAATAGAGGCTGTATAAGCAATAACAGCCCATGACTTGGGAATTTTGAAAAATACATCTCTTGTTAACTCTTTGTAGAAGTTGTTAAATCCAAATAACCACACAAAAGCAATGATTTCTATAAAGGCTGAGATTAATAAGAATAATGTTCCTGCCCAAAAGTCCACATCGTCAATAAAACCTGGTATCCAGGCAGAAAGACAGGCTCCAATGGTTACGAGTATCATAGAAATGTTTACTGCTGAGGAGTGAGACATCTTTGCCTCGTCTTCAAAAAGTGCAACCATGGGTTGGATAAGTGCGAGTGAAGAGGTAAGCGCAGCTATAAAAAGTAAGGCAAACCACATAAAACACAAAATTGATCCATAAGGAAGACTCATAAGAATTGCAGGCATACTTATAAATCCAAGTCTAAAAGTACCCTGCTTTGCAAGAACAGGAATTGAAGCAGCTCCAAATATTGCAAATGCAGCAGGAATAGCTATTGAACCACCTATAAAAACCTCAACGAACTCGTTTAATCCTGCTGTGTAAAGTCCTGTTTTTAATACATCTTCGTTTGGTTTTACATAACTCGCATAGGTTGCAATTGCTCCCATAGCAAGGGATAAAGTAAAAAATATCTGCCCAGCAGCCTCTACCCAAACCTGCATGTCAGAAAGCTTTGAAAAGTTAGGTTTAAAAATAAAGTAAAGTCCTTGAAGCCCTTTCCAGTGATTCATTCCAAGAGATACAAATGACAAAAATATTCCCATAAGTAACAAACAAGGGATGCCTATTTTTGCAGTAATCTCAATTCCTTTAGTAATACCCCTGAGAAGTAAGTACCAATTTAGTGCTAAGGTAATGACCAAAAACACAACAGCCCAAATAGAAGGAGTTGTGTAAGTTTTAAAGAAGTGTAAAAATGGTCTCATTGCAGACTCAGAAGAAGCTAAGTGTCCTGGTGAGGGCATTTTGTGAAGTATAGCCATAACTGCAAAACCAAGGGTCCAAGACTCTATGTAAATGTAATAACAAACGATTAAAAACGGAATTGCAACTCCAAAAGTTCCTATACTTCTTGCAATTTTTGACTGATTGAAAAAAGCACCCATTATACCAACCATAGAACCGTGTCCTTTTTGCCCTGCGTACCTTCCTATAATCCACTCAAGAATCATAAGAGGAATTCCAAGAAGGAAAAGAGAGATAAAGTAAGGGATCATAAAGGCTCCACCACCATAAAGAGCCACTTTAGAAGGAAACCTCAAAAGATTACCAAGACCTATAGCATTTCCAGCAGCTGCAAGGATAAGTCCTATTCTTGAAGCCCAAACTTCTCTTTTTTCCATAACGACCTCCCAAAAATCCGCAAAAACCTACAAAAAATTAATACTTATTTTAAAATCTGTCAAGAAAAACGAGTAAAAATAAGGATTGTGTAATATTTGTAAGTTTTAAAGTTGTGTCAAAATTTTAAAGAAAGCATGTTAAAGTAAGTGTTTAAAAGTAGTTAAGTTTTGAACACACTTTTTGACACCTAAACTTACTAAATATAAACATGGATTTTAAAGCCTGAAGTTTAGTAGTAAAGCGGTTTACCAGTTTTTGTTAAAATTTTACAAGAATTTAACATCATTACTCTTTATTTTTTTTATTTTTAGAATAAAATTCCTAAAAATATTTATAATGTGAGAGCTTTTTATGATCAAAAACTTAAAACTCATAAAAGTTATAGATCCTGATCCAACATCTCTTATTCTTGAAAAAATCAAGGTTGCAGAAGAACTTTTTGACGCTTGGAATGATTACTTTTACAAAGACGAAGAGTTCATGAACATGTTAAAAAATTACGAAAAAGCAGTAATTAAGTCAAACGAAACAATGGAAAAGTTTGGAACATTTAAAGAGTGTTATGTTTGTAGTGTATTAGAAAAAAAAGGATGCTGTAAAGCAGGACTTGAAAACGAAGTAACTGTAAATATTCTTCTTATAAACATGTTTCTCGGAAAAGAAATTCCAAAGGAAAGAGAGGTTCCTTTAAGGTGCTTTTTTGTAGGACCAACTGGTTGTAAAATTTTTGCTCGTCCTTTTCTTTGTAGAGATTACTTTTGTAAAAGGCTTTTAAACATGCTGGGAGACGAAAAATACGCTATTATAACCCAAGTTTTACAAGAAGAACTTAGTTTATTATACAAACTTACCAATTACATTAAAAAAGAGCTTGAATTTTTACTCGGAGAGTTTTTAATAGAATTAGACCTTACAGGTGTAGCATAAACTTGGAGGTTGCCATGAAAACCAAATACTTATTGTTAGCAATTTTTATAATAGGATTTTTTATTTATGGATGTGCTAAAAAAAGTATAACACCTATTGAAACCACGCCTTCGTACAACCAAACCAATGCTACATCTATTTTTCAACCAGCAAAACCAAAAAAGAAAAAACCTACGGTGAGTAATGCTACTGTGTTTCCTAATGGAACCGTAACATCTCTTGAATTACCAGTGGAAAGTGCAAAAAAAGTCTTCAACGAAACAGAAAAGCAGGTTACACAGGAAAAAGTTCAAAAGAAAAAACAGATGGACCTTTGGACCTATTGGAGAAAGTACGGAAGAAGTACACCACCTCTTCTCGCCATATTTTTTGACTTTAACAAGTATAACATTAGAAAAGATATGTGGGATAGAATAAAAAAGAATGCAGTTTATTTACTTTTGCATCCAAAAGTAAAAATTGAGTTACAAGGAAATTGTGACGAAAGAGGAACCAACGAGTACAACCTTGCACTTGGTGCTAAAAGGGCTCTTGAGGTAAAAAAAGTTCTCGTTGCACTTGGTATTAAAAGTAGTAGAATTTTTACCGTAAGCTTTGGAGAAGAGCGTCCGCTTGCAAAGTGCCACAACGAAACCTGCTGGTCTATAAACAGAAGGGTTGACTTTGTTATAATAAAATAAAATCGGAGGTGTGTGATGAAAAAACTTTACGGAACTTTGTTACTCATTTTGTTTTTCAGTTTTTTGAGTTTTGGAGTTTCCTTTGCCCAAGAAACGAAAATTGGAGTTATTGATGTAAAAGAAATCGTTAACGAGTGCAAATACGGACAACAAATTATGCAAAAACTTCAGAATAGATACGACGAACTCAGAGCAAAACTTCAAAAAATGGTTAAAAAACTACAGGATCTTAAAAAAGAAATAGACACTAAAAGCAGTCTTTGGTCTAAGGATGTAAAAGAAAAAAAACAAAAAGAATACGAAGACCTTTTAAAGAAAATAAAACAGCTTCAGCAGGAGTCAGAAATTCAGATGCAGGAATATCAGCAAAAACTTTTACAACCACTTTTTAAAAAGCTTGAAAAGGTCTTAAAAGATTACGCAGAAAAAAACGGATACGATCTGATAATAGAAAAGAAACAGCCTGGTATTTATTATGTTTCAAATAAAATAGACCTTACTTCAGAAATGATAAAACTTCTTGACGAGATGTACGAAAAAGAAAAAGGGAATGAGTAAAAAAAACGACACTTATTCTGTAGTAGGAGACATAGGAGGAACTAATAGTAGGTTTGCACTCGTTAAAAAGGAATGTAATAGGCTTTTTAGAATTAAGGTTTATAAAAATAAAGAATTTAGAAGTTTTTACGAGGTTTTAGCCAGATACTTAAGCGAAACTCTTAAGCCTGGGGAAAGGATTGAAAAAGGAGTATTTGCTGTTGCAGGACCGGTTTTAAAAGACGAGGTAAAACTTACGAACATCGGATGGAAAATAAGTTGTAGTTACTTAAAAAAGAAGTTTGGTTTTTCAAAAACTTTGCTCGTAAACGATTTGTACGCACTTGCTGGTAGTTCTTTAATAGTAAAAAGAAAGTACTTTAGAGTTCTTAAGCCAGGTGCAAGAAAAAAACCGTGTCCTCGTGCATTTATTGCACCTGGCACCGGTCTTGGAGAATCCGTTTTAGTTAGTGTTGCTCCACCAATTATACTTCCAACAGAAGGTGGACACATATTTTTTGCTCCAAAGGATCAAGAGGAGTTTGACTACATACAATTTTTAAAAAGCAAAAACGAAGAACTTAGCTGGGAAAAGGCTCTTTCTGGAATAGCACTTTCTTATTGGTACGAATTTTTCTGGAAAGAAGTTCTTAAACCCGAAGAGATTACTCAAAACGCACTCAATGGAGACGAAAAAGCACTAAAAGTTATTAAAAAGTTTTTTAACCTTCTTGGAAGAAAAACTTCGCAAGTAGCTCTTATGACTCTTCCAGCTGGTGGAATTTACATATCCGGTGGAGTTGCTCAGGCAATGAGAGAATTTTTTTCAAAGAGGGAATTTATCCAGGAGTTTATTGAAGGTTACTTTTTAAACAAAAAAATGTCTTCTATTCTTGATAAGTTTGAAATAAGCCTTTTTATAGATTATCCTTATCCAGTTTTGCTGGGAGCTCTTGCAATTCTCCATACCCAGAAATAACAATTTTTCTTGAATTATCGTTTATGTAAAAAATTTCAACTTTTAAATAAGACTCAGCTTTTATGTCTCCAAGTCTATCTGCCCATTCAATTATTACTACACCGTCTTCAAGGTATTCCCACAATCCAATCTCAGCCTCGTCAACATAATCAAGTCTGTAAAGGTCAACATGATACACCTTATACTTACCTTCATAGACATTTACTATTGAAAAAGTGGGACTCGTGATGTAAGTATTTTCAGGAACTTCAAGTCCTTTACATACACCTTTTACAAAAACAGTTTTTCCAGCTCCAAGATCACCGTAAAGAAGTACTAAACTTCCTTTAGAAAGGTGTTTACTTAAACTTTCTCCAAGCAAAAGTGTTTCTGTTTCGCTCTTGGTTAAAAACTCCTTTTTCATTTACTTTCCAAGTACAAAAAGTACAGCCTTATCTTTAGTAAGATACTTTTTTATTACCTCTGCTATGTCTTTTTGGGTTACTGAATTTAGCAATTTTTCGTATTCAAAGCTGTAATTCCATCCAAGACCAAGTACTTGATTAACAGCCATGTCTTCTGAAATTGAAAGATTGCTCTGTAATCCGAGTTTGGTCGTGCCTATGAGTCTATTTTTTGCCTTTTGTATTTCCTGTTTAGTTAAACCGTGTTTTGAAATGTCTTCAAGTACCTCCCAAAAGCCTTCTATTGCCTTTTGAGTCTTTTCTGGTGAACAAGCAATGTACAAAATAAACGCAGACCTTTTTGGATAAAATACCACGAAAGATGTAACTGCATAAGCAAGAGACCTTTCTTCTCTAAGTACTTTAAAAAGTCTTCCGTCTTGACCTGAAAGAGCACTGTTTAACACTTCAATAGCCAGTCTTTCTTTAGAATTTAGCCCAGGTGTTTGAAAACCAAGTAAAATTTGCGTTTGATAAGTATCTTTTTCAAAGTGTTCGTACCTTTTTTGAGGTTCTGAAGGCGCTGGTTCTTCGTATTCAGCTTCTTTAGTTTTTGACTTCCAATTTTTAAACAGTTCTTCAAGTTTTTGTTTAACCACAAAAGGATCAAAGTCACCTACAACAGTGATAACCCCTTTTTCTGGAGAAACGAACTTTTCATAAGCCTCTTTTAATTCCTCAGGAGTAAATGTTTTGTAAAACTCAATACTTCCTGCTATGTTTAAACCATACGGATGATTTGGAAATAATTCTTTTAGAAATTCGTTTACTGCTAAGGAAATAGGGTGATCCTGTTGCTTAAAAATTCTTGAAATTAGCTCTGGTCTTGCTTTGTCACACTCAGTTTTAGAAAAAGTCGGTTCTAATAAGACCTCTTTAAAAAGGTTTAAACCTTGTTCTATTTTTGAAGAAAGAAATACTGCTTTTAATCCAAAAGTATTTCTTCCAGAAAATCCACTTATACTACCTCCAATGTCTTCTGCTTTTTCAGCTATGTCTTCAGCAGAAAGGTGTTTCGTTCCTCTTGTCCAGAGTAAAGTAAGTGCCTGAAAAAGACCATCAGTTTTGTTAGATTCAAATCTTAAACCACCAGGAAAACACGCAGTAATTGCAACTGTAGGTACATCGTGAATAGGATACATAATGACTTTTAATCCGTTTTTCATCGTAAAAGTAGTAACTTTTTCAGGTTCAGTGTGAGAGATTATTTTTCTAAGGGTATCTTCGTCAAATAGCTGTTTTTCAGATAGAAATCCAGCTACTAAGTGATTTAAGTTTAAATACTTTTCAGCAACTCTTTTTATGTCTTCTGGAGTAGCAGTTTCTATGCTTTTTTCGTACCATAAAATGTCTTTGTAATTCCCTCTTAAAATTTGAAAACTTGAAAGAGTTGAAGACATACCTTCTGATGTTTCTGCAGAATAGAAAAAGTCAGAAAGAATTTGTACTTTTGCTCTTTGTAATTCCTCTTCACTAACTCCGTTTTCTTTAATTAACATTAACTGAGAAACGACCTCTTTTAGTATTTTTTCAAAATTTTCAGGTGGTGCAGTTCCTGAAATTTCTATCATACCAGGTCCAAAAGGGGTAAAAGACGCTGCAGAAATAGAATTTACTAAACCAAGTTCTCTTTTTAGTCTTAAGTAAAGCCTTGAAGACTCTCCACCACCGAGAATCTGAGCAAGTAAGTCCAAGTAAGGAGCATCCTCGTTTTTAAAAGAAACTCCAGGTAAGGTAAAAACAAAATAACCTTCTTTTACATCTCTTTTTACCCAAACGAGCTCAGGTTTTTTAGTAAACGGCTCTTTTGGAAACCTTACCCTTTTAACTTTGCGTTTTTTTACTTTGGAAAAATACTCGTCTATCAAGTGTTTAACTTTTTCTTCGCTTACCTTACCTACTATAGTTAAAACCATGTTTTGTGGAGAGTAAAAATCTTTTACATAGTCTAAAAGTGAATTCCTCGTAAAGGATTTTACAGTTGATTCAAATCCTATGATTGGACGATAGTATGGAAACTTTTTGTAGGTTTCTTTCATTACGCTTTCTATTAAAACTATCATTGGATTGTCAAGTCTCATTTTCATTTCTTCAAGTACTACTCGCTTTTCCTTTTCAAGTTCCTTTTCAGGAAAAGCAGGATGAAATACTACATCAGAAAGAACATCTATAGCGGTTTTTAAGATTTTCGTTGGACCAGATGCATAATAACAGGTGTAATCATAAGAAGTAAAGGCGTTCATGTAACCACCAAGTGCTTCTATAGCTCCTGCAACCTCCTCTGGTCCTCTTGTTTCAGTTCCTTTAAAAATCATGTGTTCTATAAGATGTGTAATTCCTGCTTGGGAATTAGTTTCGTAAATACTACCCACTTTTACGCAAAGTCTTACATTTACTACATCTTCTCTTTGATACGGATAAAAAATTACCGTTAAACCGTTTTTTAACTTCCAGCACTTAACCTGATCAAGCATCTCTTTAAGTTCCCCTGCAGCACGAGCTTCCATTATTAAACCTCCAACGAAAAGTAACATAATTACATAAATAATAAAACTTTTTTTAAACATAATAAACCCCTTTTAAGAAATTTTATCTCTTGTTCAGCTTTAAACTCAGAAACTATGCGAAAACTATCTTAACAAACTCTAATTTTAAAAAAACAATTCAACTTTATTCAAACTATCCAAATTCAATAGCAGAGAACAGTTTTAATTCTTTAGCTTATTTTACTATCAAGCTGTTTATGTTAAAGAATTTATTTATCAAATCTATAGCTTGTTCTTTAGTAGCATTAGTAAAACTTACCATTAAAACCTCGTCAGGATTTTCCTGAACGATTACTCCCACAGTTCCTGCTTTTTCATCACTTTTTAAGAATCCCGCTTCGTGTCCCTGAATAGAAAAGGATTCAATATTTGAGTTTGTTTGAGCAATACTTACTCTATAATCGTTTATAATGTTTGTAGCCTGATTCCCTAAGACTAAAGTAATTGTGAAGTCTGCTTTTCCACATTCAATAGCAATGTTTCCGAACTTCGTTCCGTCAACTTTGCTTATAGCTGAAATACACTTGTGTAAAATTTTACAACCAGGAAAAGATTCTGGTAAAGCCTTACAAAGTTCGTTAGTAGCAGTAACCTTAATTGGAACAGGTGATCCATATACATAAATTTGCGTAGGTGCATTAGCAGACTGATAAGATACAGTTACCTGAGGAGCCTGGGTAGCGTTTACAGTAGTAGTTTGTACAGTAGCTTGTTTTTGTCCACCAATAGTAGGTATTTTGGAAACGACTTCTGTTAACATAGAAGATGTACTACTGCATCCCCACATAGCTAAACTACACGCTAATATAAAAGATCCTAAAAGCTTTTTCATCTTTTCCCCCCTTTATTTAATTTTTACAAAATACATTAATTTCAATTTCAATATTAATTAATTTTCTAATTATAGAAAATAGCACTTAAAAGTCAAGACTAATAAAGATTTAGTATCTGAGCTCTCATTTTTTGAAAATTTACACTTTTTGAATTTTTTGTACTTTTTAATCTTGCTCCCTTTTAAAGTTTTACTTAAAATCGCAAGCTATTAAGAAATTTTTCTTTACTTTTTTCAAAAATAGGATAATTTGGATTTTAACTTTATTTTCTGATCCGCAGAATGTAAAAGACTTTATTTTGATTTTCCTACCTGAGGCAATTACTAAATACCTTAACATTGAAAAATTAAAAAATTATTCCTTCTGAGAGGTTTTCTTCTTTTGAGAAGTCTAAGAAATTTTTAGACTTTGTTGTTGAATGCCCTATCTTGCCATCCAAAAACCAAAAAATCCATATTTACTTTCTTTTTGAACACAAATCCTCGCCTGATAAATTTATTTTTGTACAGATTTTGTCTTACATTTCAGCCCTTTGGGAAGAATGTTTAAAAAGAGGGGAGAATTTAATACCAGTGATACCGATAGTATTTTATCATGGGGAGAGGAAGTAGTTGTTACCGATATCTCTTATAGACTTTTTTGAGCTTCCGGAAGAGCTAAAGGAGTATGTATTCACTTTTAAGTATCTTTTCTTTGATGCAAATGAAATAAGCGACGAAGAGCTTTTAATGAAGATAGCGTTGTCTAACATTTTGATATTTGGGATATATCTTTTGAAGAATGCGAGGAGGGGGAGGGAGTACATAAAGAAAGGGTTTAAGGAGTTTTTCAGGATGATTGAGGAGTTTGAGGAGAGGTATAAGATATATTTTAGGGAGTTTTTGATGTATGTAATAGAGGTGGGGGAGGTTACCGAGGAGGAGCTTGAGGGTATATTATTAGAGGAGGAGGGTGAGAAGGTGAGGAGTCTTGTTGACAAGTGGATAGAAGAAGGTTATCAAAAAGGGATACAGCAGGGGATACAGCAGGGATATGAAAAGGGGATTTTAGAAGGGATAATAGACGCTCAGGACATGGTGTTATCAGCGATAGAAGTAAAGCTTGGCTACATTCCAGAGGATGTGGAGAAGAAGATTAAGAACATTTTTGATAGAGACAAGCTCAAAGATCTTCACAAACAAATCATCAAATCCGAGGATGTGTTGTCTATTATAAAAAATTTGTGATTCTTTAATTTAAACCTATATTCTTTAGGATGTATTAACTTATTACACTTTAGGAGTATATTACACTTCTGGAGTATTAATTAAAAAATTCTAATTTTTTTCTAAAAATCTTTTTATTCCCAAAAAACCAATTAAACCACAACCAAGAAGCAATGCACTTCCAGGTAAAGGAACAGCTGCTATTGGTGTTAAAGTAAGCTTCAGATTGTCCACCTTTTGATTATTGTAAAGATACCGCCCTGTAGCTCCTGTAAAACCAATATAAGCATTAAAAGGGGCAAAGTTATCAATTTTGTAATCTTTGATGTAAACCTTACCATCCAGGGCTACGGTGATTTTTCCTGTTGTTAGATCAAGGAAGACGGTTACATGATGCCATAAATTATCTTCAAAATTATGGGGAATGACAGTAATAAGAGATTCTACAGAACCGTCTTTGTCAATACCAATATGATCTTTTGATGGATCCAACGGTGAACCCAATGGTCCAATATTTTGAAATGTGTCAAACTCTACAGCTATACTATTAGGTATCCCTTCATATCCCAAACCTCTTCCTTTTTCACCTAAAGCATTAAGTCCATTTTTAGTGTCAATTATCGCAAATGTAATTCCCTCTGCACCAAGCTCACCATAACCATTAAAACCTACATTGATGTCAAAATCAGCTTTAAGTGTAGAATATTTAGAAAGGTCAAAGGCTTGTTTATACCACATGCTACCTGCTTGATAATAATAATCAGTTAAAACCCCTACACCTAAATTGGTAATAAAAGCCCTTCCATTTAAACTCCAGTTAGCTGAAGAACTAAAATCATCATAAATATAAGTAGCCCAACCATTAGCTACAAGAAAAAAGAAAAAACTTAATGTACTTATTAAAATTTTTTTTAACTCCTGTTTCATTTTACCCCCCTTTTCTTACTTTTATTATAATGTTATATACAATTTATTTTTACTTATGTCAAGCTGTTTTTAGTTTTAAAATACCTTTATTAGTAAAAAATGCAAAGCTTAGGCTTAACAAAGAGAAAGAAATAAGAAAGAAAAAAAGTAAGAAAAGAGTTGGGGGATGTGGTGGGGGAGCGTTTGGTTTTGTAGGGGGTTGTTTGGCTGAGGGGTGTTTGGATTTTTAACTGTAACAGATCCTCGGTGAGGAAAGTTTACCACACTTCCGAAGTGGCACCTACGAAGTGTCACTTGCGAAGTGGCACTTCCGAAGTGCGAAAAAGTGGGTGTAAGGGAGTTTTGATAAATGAAAAGAATTAAAACTAAGATGTAAGTACACTTTGAATACTTTCAATCACTTTTACGAGCTCATCCGGAGTATAAACAGGTATTTTTGCGCTTTTAAAGTCTGAGCAATTTCTGGTAACTGTACAATCTGCCCCTACAGTTAAAGCTGATACATACAATACTGCATCTTCAAAATCAGGAAAATTTAAATTTAGTGCTTCTTCAATGACAGCACGATTTACAGGAGCAATTTCAAATATAGAAAGTAGAGTTTTTATATGACGCAGAGCTTCTTTTTGTCCTAAAGCTTTACTTATTAGGTAATGAAGCGTAGTAACTGTAGTCGCACAAATAAATCCATTTACCTCAGAGCGTTCTACCTTAGCCAGAAGATAAAGAGCAGGTTTAACAAAGGGCTCGCGCTCAAGTAGAACATCAAGAATTACATTGGTGTCAAAAAGAATTTTCATAAGTATTTTTTTTCAAGATACTTCTTGTAATCCTCTTCATTGACTTTTTTATCTTTCAGTATCCCTTTCAAAGAAGCCAGTTTAGGGGGTAATTTTTCTTCTTTTTCACTTTCTACTGGAAGTAAAGAAAAATAATCAGCTACCAGAGCAGAAACTGACTTTCCTTTCTTAGCTGCATAAATTTTAGCCTTTTTAATTAAATCTTTATTAATGCACAGAGTTAATTTGGTATTCATAGCTTATTTCTAATACAGACATGTTTTTAGTTTATTATACGGCAAATATTATCTTTTGCAATTTTAAAATAAAATACAAAATTAAAATTCCTACAAACGCATCGGTATAAGATAAAAGGAACCCGATTGTCTTTTTTTATTTCGTAGATTTATGGTATAGTGCGGGATGAAGAAGTGTGCCATACTTCAGGTTTGCAGAGCTGGTTGATGTGTTGGTTTGAGCGTTTGGTTTTGTATAGGGGGTTGTACGAAGTGGCACTTACGAAGTGTGAAGAGGTAGGGTTGGGAGGGGGAGAAGGGTTTTTTCTCCCGCAGATTTTAGGGATTTTGAGTTTTTAAAGTATGGTGAATCTGCTAAAGGGTTTGAACATTCTGCTGGTAGAGCTGGGAGATGTAATACTGTGCCTCAGATTTAGTATCGGACTTAGTTGTTTGGCCGCCGGCGCCTGCATCACGCATAGTTGCATTTTCAAAACCCATCGTCATGCTTCCCCTCTTATTCCTTATCTATAGAAGCGTATGCATACATTGCATCGGCCAGTTTTTTATTTTTATCCCTGTAGAAGGCTACTGCTTTTGCTTTCATGGTACTTAAATCATAAACACCAACATAAACAAGTTTTCTTCCAGGTTTATTAAGGGAAAACGCAATTGTTCCATCAATCTCTTTCAAATGCCATCTATAATCTTTTGTTGGGGCACGCGCCCAAAGCACGCCGTCAAAAATCTCTGCATAATAACCTCCAGTTGGTAAAGGATCCTCAAATCTCTGTTGTCTGTCGTCCCAAACGAAAACGCCGTATTGCGGGGTTAAAACGGCTAAAACGCGCTTGTCTTCATAAACGGGATCGCTGAACTCCACTATGCGCACATAGCCCTTCATGATCGCATCAAACCATGGATTGCTTTCGTCAATCTTGCCCTGTC
>JAADEG010000012.1 GCA_013153525.1 Thermodesulfobacteriota bacterium | reverse complement strand
TAGCAGTACAATACATTATTTTAGCTAAAAAATTGTAGATAAAGTTATGTTAAACAAGAGAGTCGGTATTTTATTAGCTACATACAATGGAGAAAAGTACATTTCTGATCAAGTAAACTCAATTTTAAATCAAACTTATAAAAATTGGACATTGTTAATTCACGACGATGGTTCTAAAGATGGAACTATAGAAATAATAAAGGAATTCGTAAAAAAATATCCAGAGAAAATAATTCTTTGGGAAGATGGTAAAACTTTGGGGGGATCTAAAGAAAACTTTGCACACCTATTAAACATAGCTAAAAAAGAATTTGATTTTGATTATGTAATGTTCTGTGATCAGGATGATGTGTGGTTACCTAAAAAAATCGAAATTACTTTAAAAAAATTTGTTGAAATAGAAAAAAGGAGTCAAAAAGAAACACCGATTATAGTGCACACGGATTTAAAAGTCGTAGACGAGGATCTTAACATAATTGCTGATTCCTTTTGGTGTTATCAGAAGATAAATCCATTTAATGTGAAATTGAGTTGTTTAATTTTAGAAAATGTAGTTACTGGATGTGCTATGATGATGAATAAGGCTTTAATAGACAAGGTTCACTTTATTCCTAAAGATGCTCTGGTACACGATTGGTGGATAACTTTGGTTTGTGCTGCATTAGGTGGAGAAATATTTCCAATTTTCGAGCCTTTGGTATTGTATAGACAACACGGAACCAATAGTATAGGAGCTAAAGACTTTACTATTTTAGGAGTTTTAAAAAGATTTAGAAGAAATCCCTATCAAACATTTAAAAATGCATTAGAAAAGTCTAAGAGAATAAAAAAACAAAACATTGCACTCGCTAATTACTTGGAAAGTGAATTGAATGTTAAAAATGAATTATTGTTAAAGTATAAAAAATCTTGTAACAACCCGTTAAAACGGAAGATTTTTTACATGAAAAATAAATGCTTGTGCGGATATCCATTAAAAAAATTTTTGAAACTAATTTTTTGTTAAATGAAGCTAAGTATAATAATTCCTACTTACTGTGCAGAAGAGTACTTAGATAGATTATTAAAAAGTTTGAGTGTACAAACAGTAAAGCCTCAAGAGGTAATTATAATTGATTCGTCATCTCCTGATAGAACCGTTGAAATTGCTAATTTTTGGAAAGCTAAAGTTATAGTGATTCCAAAACAAAAGTTTGATCACGGTGAGACGAGAACCTTGGCAGGAAAGGCAGCTAATGGAGAAGTTTTAATATATATTACGCAAGATGTTATGCCTTGTGACGAAAAAGCCATTGAAAATTTAATTAAACCTTTTTACCAAGATAAAAAAGTAGGAGCAACCTTTGGCCGACAAATTCCATACCCAGATGCAACACTTTTTGCTAAACACTTGAGATTATACAATTATCCTGACAAATCTTATGTAAAAAGTTTAAAAGATAAAGAGAAATACGGTCTAAAAACTTGTTTTTGTTCTAATTCATTTGCTGCTTATCGCAAGTCGGTTTTAGAAGAAGTAGGTTGGTTTAAAAGTGGTTTGATTTTCGGAGAAGACATGCATGTAGCAGCAAAGATACTTCTAAAAGGCTATAAAATTGCTTATGTAGCGGAGGCTAAGGTTTATCATTCTCATTCTTATACTGTGTGGCAGGAATTTAAGAGGTACTTTGACATAGGAGTTTTTCACAAAAGAGAGAACTGGATTCTAAAAGAATTTGGGAAAGCAGAAGGGGGAAGATATGTTAAGTCAGAGTTTAAGTATCTTTTAAAAAATGGAGCATATCATTTGATACCAGAGTTTTTTATTAGAAACATTTTAAAGTTTTTAGGTTATAAACTCGGATATAACTACGATAAGCTCCCTAAAAGTTTGATAAAAAAATTAAGCATGCATTCTTTCTGGTGGGATAAAGTTTTTGAATGCAGGAATAAGTATGAAAGGTAAGGTTATTTGGTTACTTTTAATAGATTTAGTAGCTTTTTATGTATCTTTGTTTTTGGCATACATTAGTAGAAAGTTTTTAGACTTTATTCATTTCAAGTACATTTCTATTGCGCTACCTTACGACTTTTGGCATTTTGCCAAACTTTGGTGGTTACCTGTTACATATGCATTCTTTTTAGCTTACGAAGGCCTTTACACTAAAAGACAAACCTTTTGGGAGGAAACTAAAAACATCGTTAAAGCAGTGACTATGGGAGGTATAGTTTCTTTTGCTGTGGTGTCTTTAGGGAAGATGTCTGACATAGTTTCAAGAATAATTTTAACACTTTTATGGATGTACTCTATTTTCATTTTTCCAGCCTTTAGATACGCTGGAAAAATAATGCTTAATAAATTAGGTATACTCAAAGAGAAAATCGTGATAGTTGGAGCAGGTGTGGCAGGCAGAGCAGTTGCTAAAGAGGTAGAAGGAGATAGGTACTTAGGATACGAATTGATAGGTTTTCTCGACGATAAATTTTATGAAGGGAAAAAGACGATAAAAGTTAACGACAAAACTTACGAAATTTTAGGAGCCTTAAAAGACATACCAAGTGTTCTTACTCAGGTAAAAACGGAAAAAGTTATAATTGCTATTCCGTCTCTTTCTAAGGAAGATCTTTCTAAACTCGTTAACTTCGTTCAAAAGTACGTAAAAGAGGTTTTCGTGGTCCCAGAGCTTAAAGGTATTGCTCTTATGAATTGTGAACTCCACTACTTATTTATGGAACAGCTATTTTTGTTAAAGATTAATAATAACTTGCGTTCAAAGCTGAATCAAGCTATTAAAAGAACCTTTGACTTGGTGCTATGTATTATGGCATTACCTGTGTTTATTCCTATTTGTTTAATAATAGGTATTTTGATAAAGCTTGATTCAAAAGGACCTGTATTTTTCGTACATCACAGGGTGGGTAAAGGCGGAAAAGAGATAAAAATTTTAAAGTTTAGAACTATGTATGTAGACGCAGAAAAAAGGTTAAAGCAAATATTAGAAACAGATCCAGAAGCTAAAAAGGAGTGGGAAAAGTACTTTAAGTTGAAAAATGATCCAAGAATTACAAAAATAGGAAAGTTTTTAAGAGAGACCTCCTTAGACGAACTTCCTCAAATTTTAAATGTATTAAAAGGGGACATGAGTTTAGTAGGGCCAAGACCTGTAGTTAAAGAAGAACTCGAAAAGTATTACAAAAACGAGGCTAAAGAATTTTACTACTTAGTTAAACCAGGAATTACTGGTCTTTGGCAAGTTAGTGGCAGAAGCAATACGGATTATGATTTCCGAGTAAAACTTGATGCCTGGTATGTACTCAATTGGTCTCTTTGGCTTGACATCGTAATACTTTTTAAGACGGTTAAAGTGGTACTTAAAAAAGAAGGAGCTTATTAAGAAGTTTGAAATTGAATAAGGTGGCGGAAGCGTGTGGGAATTGAACCCACCCGCCCCTTAAACTTGGGGCGCACCGGGTTTGAAGCCCGGGAGGGACACCAGTCCCCTTACGCTTCCATTCTTATTTTCCCGAAATTATTTTTAAAAATTAGAAGGGGCTATTGGGGTACCTGCGGCACCCGGAGAGCCCGGCTACCGTTGCTCCCTTTCGGGCCTGGCGGGGTTCACCGGGATCCGTCGCGCA
>JAADEG010000072.1 GCA_013153525.1 Thermodesulfobacteriota bacterium | reverse complement strand
GAGACCTTAGAAAATTTGGAAACCCCAGTAAGGAAGACGAACTTGAGGTATGGGTCAGCGTCTTTAAGGACTGAGTAGAAGTTTTTAAGGGCTTCGCGCATTTCAATGGCAGTTTCAGGGTTTTCAATGTTGTCAAGGATGGGTTTGTCGTATTCGTCAACCAGAACGACGACTTTCTGTTTGTACTTTTCAGCAAGTTTTTCTACAAGTTCAAAAAACTTGTCAGAAATTACTTCTTTTTTTAAGCAAACTTTATACTTTTCTGCATGATCTGATATAATGTAATCCATCTTTTTTTCAAGTATATTTCTTTCTTTAACGACCCCAGCCCCGAATGATATGTGTATAACAGGGTAGGTAACATCCCAGTCCCAGTTATCGTAGAGGTAAAGATTTTTAAATAATTCTTTTTTACCGAGGAAGGCTTGTTTTAAGGTATCAATAAAGAGGCTTTTACCGAATCTGCGAGGGCGGGAGAGAAAATAGTATCCCCCACCTTCATCAACAAGCATTTTTACAAAACGAGTTTTGTCTATATAGTAATATCCATCAGTTCTTATTTTTTCAAAACTCTGTATTCCAATTGGAAACTTAAGTTTCATAAGTAAAAAGTTTATCATAATTCTTTTTTTCTTCAAAGATACGCAAAAATTTAAAGAAATTAAGTAAAAAAACGGAAAAAGTTTTTAGTAAAAGGTGTTTTTACGAGATTTTAAAATGTTAATCTTGGATAATTTAAAAATTTTCAAAAATTTTCCAGAAAGAGCCTTGACAAAAAATTTTTTAGAGCTATTTTTAAAGCCGTCCCTAAAATCACTTCTCTCAAGGGGGTAGAAAAATGAAGCAGACAGAAAAGTTTGAGTATGGATTTGGTCAGCACCTTATCATTGACGGTTACGGTGCAAACAGAGAAAAACTTATGGATCTTGACTTTATTTACAACTTTTTAAGCAAGTATCCAGAAGAAATAGAAATGACAAAAATTATGCCCCCTTATGTTTTTAAGTATTACGCACCTGTTCCAGAAGATTGGGGTATTTCCGGTTTCGTAATTATCGCAGAAAGTCACATAAGTATTCATACATTCCCTGAAAAACTTTATTTAAGCGTTGATGTATTTTCCTGCAAGCCTTTTAATGCAGACAAAGCAATCGCTGACATCACCAGAATTTTTGAAATCAAAAAGAGCGAAATAAAGTTTTTTGACAGAGGACTTGAATTTCCCCGCTCCATAAGAGCAGTAGAAAACTTTATTCGCATGGAGAGAAAAAACCTAATTCTTTAGGTTTTTAAAAATGGAAATTACCTTCTTAGGGCTACCCAATAATTCAAAAGCAGGGGTAGCCCTGATCCCTGCTCCTTTTGAATTCACCACATCCTGGCAAAAAGGCACTTCCTTAGCTCCAATAGAGGTTTTAAAAGTTAGTCCTAATATGGAGTTTTTAGACGAAGAGTTTTTTCTTGAACCTGCTAAGGAACTTGGTTTTTTTACTTATCCCTGTGAAGAACTCCCTTTTAATCTGGAAGACGCACTAAAGACTTTAGAAAAAAAAGTACTTGACGCCTTAAAGGAAAGTCGTTTTCCTATAATAATTGGTGGTGAACATACTGTTTCTTTGGCAGGGGTTAAAGCCGTTAAAACCCTGTATCCAGAGTTAAAGTTACTTCACTTTGACGCCCACCTTGACCTGAGGGATGAGTACTTAGGCACCAGGATAAATCACGCTACAGTAATGCGCAGGATAAAAGAACTCGGCGTAGAAATTTTAAGCATTGGAATAAGAAGTATTTCTTCAGAGGAGCTTGAATACATTAAAAACACCAACCATTCTGTAATATGGGCGTGGCAGGTATTTAAAGAAAGAGAAAAAGTATTAAAAAAGATTACTGAATTTTTTTCGGATGCAAAAGTCTATGTAAGTCTTGACATAGATGTTATTGATCCTGGTTTAGCACCTGGTACAGGGACTCCAGAGCCTGGCGGTTTAAACTGGTGGGACTTGCTTGACATCTTAAAATTAGTATTTAAAGTTGCACAGCCTGTTGGAGGAGACATAGTTGAAGTAAAGCCATCTATTGGAGAGCCGATTACAGAATACATAGCAAGTAAACTCGTTTTTAAGTTTGGAACTTACATCTTAGCTAAAAAAAGAGGGCTTCTATGAAAAAAGAGGATAAAAAACTCGCAGACCTTCTTTTTGAGTCTGCAATGTTAAAAAGAATAGAAAGAACGGGTTATAGTTTTCTTGGAAGTGGAAAGGAGTGTATTGCGTCTCACAGTTTTGGTGTTGGTTTCACTGCGTGGATCCTGTCAACGATGTTTAAAAAAGAAGGAAAAGAGGTTGATCAGGAAAAAATTTTAAAAATGGCTTTGCTTCACGACTTTACAGAGGCAAGAACAGGGGATTTTAATGCAGTAAACAAACTTTACAACTCTACAGACGAGGAAAAGGCATTAAAAGACGCATTTACAGGAAGTTTGCTTGAAGAAGAAGCTTTTGAATTGTGGAAAGAATACAGAGAGATGCAGACCCTTGAGGCAAAAATAGTGCACGACGCTGATGTGATAGACTTAATAGTTCAACTAAAAGAACAGATGGACCTTGGTAATCCCTATGCTAAAAAGTGGATAGAATACGCCAAAAAACGCCTCGTAACAGAGCTTGGTAAGAAACTAACGAAAGCAGTGCTTTCAAGAGAATGGTGTGAATGGTGGTATGAAATTCTTCCTTGATCTCTGCACCAAGTGTGGAAAGTGTGTTCCCTATTGTCCATCTTTTCAACTCTTTAAAAGTGAATACCACTCACCAAGAGCCAGGGTCTTTTTTGCAAAAAAAGAAGTAAGGGCTAAAAACTTTGACACCTGCCTTCTGTGTGGGAGATGCGAAAGCGTATGCCCAAACGAAGTTAGTTTTCCCTCCTTTTACATCAAGTTAATAGAAAAAGAAGACACCTCAAGGGTAAAAGACTTTTTGATAAAAAGAGTTTCCCAAAACCCTCTGGAACTTTTACCAAAAAAGAAGACTTACCAAAAAGACTGGATTAGACCTGCACTTCCAGACTCAGAAGTGGTGGTGTTTTTTTCGTGTGGTTTAAAGAGCGTGTATCCAGAGGTGTTAAAAAAGCTTAAGAAAGTTTTTGACACCTTAGAAGTAGATTGGGGAGTTGCTGAAGAAGTAGTTTGCTGTGGAGCTTACATGTTAAATCTTGGAGATGTTTCAGCCTTAAAACAACAAGCCTTAAAGAATCTTGAAGTTCTTGAAAAATTCCAAGGAAAAGTTGCAGTATTTTGTGCTACTTGTTATTGGATTTTAAAAAAAGTTTACCCTCTTATTTTTGAAGGTACGGAATTTGAGAGCAGGTTTAAGAGCCTTTCTCAAAGAATAATTTCTGGAGTCTCGTATTTTCTAAATTTTCTTGAAAAAACAGAATTAGAGCCGATTATAAACAGGAAAGGGCTTATTTTTCACCTTCCATGCCACTTGACAGAAGAGACTAAATTTGTTAAAAATAAGTTAAGTATAAAAGAATTTTGTTGTGGTTCTCCCAAGTTAAGTCTTCTGTTAAAAGGTTTTCAATTAAATTTTAAAAGGGTGTGGCAAAAGTACTTAATAGGAGTAGAAACCTTAGCTACTTTTTGTACAGGATGTTACTTAAACTTTAAGTTTTTAACGAAGCATCCACCAGAAATTAAACACTGGTTAGAAGTTATATAACATGACAGATTATCCTTCTTACTTAAAGCTTCTTGAAACAGGAGAGCTGGATAAAAGAATTAATAGGTTGTTTGAAATTCTTGAAGAGTGCACTCTTTGTCCTAATAACTGCAAAGTGAACAGGCTTAAAGGAGAAGTTGGATTTTGTAAAGTTAAAGACAGACCCATGGTTTCAAGTTATGGTCCTCACTTTGGAGAAGAAAAACCTCTCGTAGGGACAGGTGGTTCTGGAGCAATATTTTTTACTTTTTGTAACATGGCGTGTGTGTATTGTCAAAATTGGGACATAAGTCACTTGGGTGATGGAGACGAAATAAGCGTTGAAGATCTTGCCAAAATAATGCTCATTTTACAGGTATGGGGATGTCACAACATAAACCTTGTCACTCCGACTCATCAAGTACCTTTTATAGTAAAGGCGATTAAAATTGCTGCAGAAAAGGGATTAAGACTTCCAATCGTTTATAATTGTGGTGGATACGAGAATGTAGAGACTATAAAGCTTCTTGAGGGGATCGTTGACATTTACATGCCAGACATAAAGTATTTAAAAGACGACATAGCTTTAAAGCTTTCAAAAGTAAGAGGATACAGTTCTGCTGTTCGCTCTGCAGTAAAGGAGATGCATCGGCAGGTAGGAGACCTTGAAATCGTGGACGGAGTTGCTCGCAGAGGACTTATAATAAGACACCTCGTATTACCAGGAGATCTTTCTACTACAGAGGAAGTAATAAAGTTCGTAGCTGAAGAGATTTCAGTGAATACATACTTTAACCTTATGGATCAGTATCGTCCGTGTGGAGATGCGTGGAAGTATCCACCTCTTGACAGAGGTATAACCAGAGAGGAGTGGCAAAGAGCCATTAATCTTGCAAAAAAATACGGACTTAAAAGACTTGATGAGTGGCGTGCGAGATTTTTTGAAGATTAATAAAGATTCAAAAATATTTGCAATTGGCGACATACACGGTTGTATAGATAGCTTGGAGAGTTTGCTTGCGATTTTACCTGTTAAGTGGGGTAAAGACTTCGTTATTTTCTTAGGAGACTACATAGACAGGGGTCCTAATCCAAGAAAAGTTATAGAAAAAGTAATAGAGCTCAAAAACAAGTTTCCAGACAGGGTGTTCACTTTAAAGGGAAACCACGAGCAGATGTTTGAGAGGTTTCTCTTGGGGTACGACATAAGTACATTTTTATACAACGGTGGCTCTGCAACGCTGAGATGTTATTATACCAAGGGTATGCTTGAAATTCCAGGGGAGCACCTTAAGTTTTTAAAAGAACTAAAGTTAATTATTGAGACCGAAGAATACATTTTCGTTCACGGTGGAATTAATCCAGAAAAACCTCTTGAAGAACAGACAGAAGACGATGTTCTCTGGATTAGAGGAAGTTTTTACCATTATCCTGGAAGGTTTGAAAAAACCGTAGTTTTTGGACACACGCCGTTTTCAGAACCGTTTGTAAAAGAAGACAGAATAGGTATAGACACGGGTTGCGTCTATGGAGGAAAACTTACTGCTGTAATGCTTCCAGATAGAGAATTTTTTCAAGTAAATTGTTAAGGAGGAGAGTATGGGGCAGGACGGAAGACGCAGGCTTTCCTGGAGAGAGATTGACAGACTGAAAGATCAAAGTGGTCTTTCCAGAATAAGGAAAAAGCTTGAAAGAGAAAACAGAAATTCTTACAGAGAGGATCCCCGGGCAAAGGAAAGGTACTTAAAGGAATTGGAAAAGCTTTTTACTGATAAAAAAGAGCTGGAAAAACAGAACTTTCTTGAAAAGCTTCACAAGAGCTACGGTTCAAAGAGTTTTAAAAAACTTGCTAAAGAATACATAGAGAAGTACGGAATTCCTGAAGATTGGAGCACCTTGATGCTATTTCTTGACCTTGAAGAAAAAGATGTAGTGTTTTCAGTTCTTGAGAAAATTAAAGAAGAATTTCCAAAAAGAAGTTTTTCAGAAAAACAGGGTATAATTTCAAAGCTTAAAACTATAGCTCTCAGTGCTAAGGACGAGAGCATAGGTTTTAGAGTTGAGAGGCTTTTAAAAGAACTTTCAGGATAAACTTTAATGAAACAGCAGGTTAAAGAATTCTTGGTGTATCTTGGTGGAGTCAAAAATTACTCTCCAAACACGGTATCAGCTTATCAAAAAGACCTTGAAGACTTTTTAAGATTTTTAAAGGACAGAAAGCTATCCCACGATACGGTTTGTGAATACCTTCAGAACCTTAAAACCAGAGGTTACAATCCATTTACTATTGCAAGAAGGCTTTCAAGTATAAGAAGTTTTTTAAAATTTTTACAGGTGGAAAAAGGACAACAGATAGAGTTTTTAGGACTTCTTGAAAGCCCTAAGTTACCTTTTAGACTTCCTAAGGTATTGAGTCTTGAAGAAGTGGAGTGTTTGCTTTCTGCTCCTGATACAAGGACTCCGATGGGATTTAGAGATAAAACAATGCTGGAACTTCTGTATGCCACGGGTTTAAGGGTTTCAGAGCTCGTTTCCCTTAAAGTGGATCAGGTAAACTTTGAACTTGGTTTTATAAAAGTCTTTGGAAAAGGGGCAAAGGAAAGATTGGTTCCTATGGGAGATTATGCTCTTGAATACCTTAAAAAGTATGTGTTTGAAATAAGACCCCAGTTTATAAAAAAACTGGACGAAGGATGGGTGTTTTTAAACAGAAGAGGGAAGCCCCTTACGAGACAGAGATTTTGGCAGATAATAAAAACTTATGCAAGAAAGTGTGGAATTGAAAAAAAGGTTTCTCCCCATGTGCTAAGGCACTCTTTTGCAACGCACCTGCTTCAAGGAGGAATAGACCTCAGATCTCTTCAGCTTATGCTTGGTCACAGTAGCCTTGCAACCACCCAAATTTACACTCATCTGGACTACAAAAAGATAAGGGAAGTGTATGAAAAGTTTCACCCCAGAGCTTGAACCAATTAATTTTGAAGAATTTTTAAGTTTTCTAAGTCCTTTAGAAGAATTTAAAGAATTCGTTGAGACTCTGAGAAACATTGCCAGAAAAAGGGGAGAATTTTTGTACTTCGTAGGTGGAGTCGTAAGAGATTACCTGCTTTTTAAAACACAAGGAAGTGTAACCTTACCTCAAGGACAAAAAGACATAGACATCGTGCTTGAAGGGGATTTAGAGGCATTTTTAGAAGAGGTATTAAAACAAATAAAAGGCAAGGTGCTTTTTAAGTCTCAGTTTCTTACATTTAAAGTCAAGTTTAGTTTAAGGGATCACGAATTAATCGTGGACTTTATTACTGCGAGAAAAGAAACCTATCCTGATGTAGCTGTTTTACCAATAGTTTCTCCTGGAAGTTTTATAGAAGACATTTTAAGAAGGGACTTTACCATAAATACGCTTGCCCTTGGGCTAACTCCTCCTTACGAAGAAGTAATCGTGGATCTTATTAAGGCAAAAAAAGACCTAAAACAAGGTATAATAAAGCCTCTTCACCTTAAGTCTTTCGTTGACGATCCCACCAGGATTTTTAGAGGAACAAGGTATGCAACGAGGTTAAACTTTAGGTTTGCAGAAGAGTTTTACCAAGCTCTTGAAGAGGCACTTAAAGCAGAAAGTTTGAAAAAACTTACGCCTACCAGAATTTACAATGAGCTTGAGCTTTTCGTAAAAAAAGAACCTATGAACATTTTAAGCGAGCTGTTTATTACTACCTGTGAGCTCGGAGTTTTTAAGGAACTTGGATTTAATTTAAGTAAAGAGAAAGTTAAGCACGGAGTAGAGTTGTTTATAAAAGTTAAGGAAAACATAAAAGCAAAGTTCTGGACCAAAGCACTTCTTCTTTTTTTCGTAAAGGAGGGGGAAGTAAAAAGCTTGGAAAGGTTAAACTTTCATAAAAAAGAAATAGACAAAGTTATAAAAGCGCTAAATAGACTAAAAGAATTAAACACTGAAGAAGAGGTTTTTGATCTACTTGAAAACACAGAAAACTGGATTTTGTTTGGGTTAATTTCAAAAGTTAAAAATAAAGGGAAGTTTATAGAAGAATACCTTTTAACTTGTTCAAGCATTAAACCTGAGATTGACGGAAATACTTTAAAGTCTCTTGGAGTTAAAAACGGAAGGCTCATAGGAAAGATTTTAAAGCTAATTAAGTTAAAAAAGTTTAAAAAAGAACTTAAAGATAAAAAAGAAGAGCTTGAATGGGTAAAGAATTATGTTTCTCAGCTTTAATTCAGCTTTAATAAGCTTGAATAATAGAATTTATAAATTAAAATGGGAGATTAAAATCTTATGAGAGGGGAGACATGCAGGATCAAACTCAGACTCTTGAAGAATATCTTGATAAGCAAATAGCCTCTGTAAAAATAGGAGACATAGTTAAAGGAACGATAGTAAAAATTGGAGAGGAGTTTAGTTTTATAGACATAGGACTTAAGGCAGAGGCTATATTACCTACTAAGGAAATACTTTCAGAAGACGGAGAGCTTCTTTTTAACGAGGGAGACGAGATAAAAGTTGCAGTAGTTGGTAGAGACAGAGATACTGGAAGTTTCGTTCTTTCTTATTCAAAGTTAAAGAGGCAAGAGGCTCAAAAAGCAATAAAAGAGGCTTACGAAAAAGGGACTCCGATAAAAGTAAAGGTGATTAGTGCTATAAAAGGTGGATATAAAGTCAGGTTTATGGGAGCAGTAGAGGGATTTTTACCTTTTTCTCAGTCTTACTTTAGAGAAAGACCTGCTTCTCCAGAGGATCTCGTGGGAAAGTTTTTAGAAGTAGAAGTAATACAGCTTAAAGACAGGGATTTTGTAGTTTCTTATAGAAAAGTTGCTGAAAAAGAACACGAAAGATTAAAAAAACAAGTTGTTGAGAAGATAGAAAGAGGGGAGGTTCTTACTGGAAAGGTTAAAAAAGGAGTAAAAGGTGGATTTTTGGTTGATATAGATGGAATAATAACTGGATACTTACCTTATGCTGAGTTAAGCTGGGAGCGTATAAAAGAGCCTACTTCGTACTTAAAAGAAGGGGACAAAGTAAAGGTAAAGCCTATTTTTTGGGATCCTGGTAAAGAAAGATTAAAGCTTAGTATAAAAGCAACGCTTCCTGATCCTTGGGACGGTATAGAGTACAGGTATTCAGTTGGAGACAAGGTAAAAGGGCAGATAGTACAGGTATATAACTTTGGAGCCTTTGCAGAAATTGAGCCAGGGGTAGAAGGACTTATTCCTGCAAGTGAAATATGTTGGGGAAAGAGGGTTAAACCAGAAGAAGTTTTAAAGGAAGGAGACGCAGTTGAGGCTCTTATTCTTGAGCTCAATCCTCACGATAGAAAGATGCTTCTTAGTTTAAGGAGACTTGAACCAAGTCCTTGGGAAAGGTTTACTTCAGAAACCAAAAAAGGAGACATCGTAACTGGTAAAGTAGTAAAACTTATGGATTATGGAGCATTTGTGGAACTTTCTTACGGAGTTAAGGGATTTCTTCACATTTCAAATGTTTCTTGGTCAAGAGTTAAAGACATAAAGGAAAAGCTTGAAGAAGGAAAAGAATACAACTTTAAAGTACTTGACTTTGATCCTAAAAAGCAACGAGTAGAGCTTAGTTTAAAGCACCTTAAGCCAGATCCTTGGAAGGAAATAGAGAATCAATACAAAGTAGGAGATGTGATAGAAGGTAAAGTAGCTGAAATTTTTGAAAAAGGGATAAGGATAGAAGTTTTGCCTGATGTTTATTGTTTTATTCCTGCAAGTGAGGCGATTGAAGGTATAAGAAGGTGGTCTCCTCAAAAAGTAAAAGAGACTCTTGAAGAAAAGTTTAAACTTGGAGACAAAATAAAGGTAAAGATTACCGAGCTTGCTCCTGAGGAGAGGAGATTCGTTGGATCGTATCTTAAGTATAAAGAAGAAGCAGAGAAAGCCTCTGCAAAAGAATTTTTAAAAACGAGCAAAAAAGGTGTTATAACTCTTGGAGAGTTGCTTAAGCAAAAACTTGGAGAGGTATAATAGGTGAAAAAAAGCTGGATTTTGTATGGACTTTCGTTTTTGGGTGGATTGGTGCTTTTCGTGATAATTGGAGGTTTCGTAATATCACTTATTGCTGTGTTAAAAAGTGGTAAAAAGACCTCAGGTCCTGCAATAGGAGTATTAAAAATAAAGGGAGTAATAATAGATGCTGACAATTACTTACAGTACATAAGAGAGCTTGAAAAGTCTTCTGATGTAAAAGCAGTCGTCGTAAGAATAGAATCTCCAGGTGGATCAGTAGGAGCTGCACAGGAGATATTTGAAGAACTACTCAGGCTTGGAAAGAAAAAGCCAGTCGTAGTGTCAATGGGAAATGTAGCAGCTTCAGGGGGCTATTATGTAGCTCTTGCAGGAAAAGAGATCTACGCTCTTCCAGGAACTCTTACTGGAAGTATAGGCGTAATAATTGAGATTCCCAACTTCAAGAAGTTAATGGACAAACTCGGAATCCAAACCGAGGCTATAAAAACAGGACCTTACAAAGATACAGGAGCATTTTACAGACCTTTAACAGAAAAGGAAAAGGAATATTTAAAGAGAAAAGTGGAAAACATATTAAATCAATTCGTAACTACGATAGTTAAGCAAAGACACTTACCTTTGAAAAAGGTTAAAGAGATAGCTGATGGTAGAATTTTTACTGGAGAAGAGGCAAAAAAGCTTGGACTAATTGACAAGTTAGGAAACTTTTGGGATGCAGTAAACGAGGCAGCAAAACTTGCAGGGATAAAGCATTATACTCTTATAACATATCCAAGGAAGAAAAACTTTTTAGAAAAAATAATAGAGACGAAAAGTAAGGACTTTATAAGGGAGGTGAAAGCCTTAGTTTTTAAACCTCTTTACCTTGCGGTTCCTTAAAAGAGAGGGAAAGGAGGCGATGAAAAAAAAAGACTTAGTAGAAAAATTAAGTTACAAGTTTTGTGAACTTGAGAAAGAGGACCTTGAGTTTATAGTTACAAATTTTTTTGAAACTCTTAAAGAAGAGTTAAAAAAAGGTAATAGGATTGAGTTTAGAGACTTTGGTGTTTTTTTGGTTAAAAAGAGTAAAGGAATAATTTTCAAAAATCCTCGGAATAATCAAAAGTATTATGTAAAAGAGAAGTTTAGGGTACTTTTCAAAGTAGGAAAGGAGTTTAAGGAGAGGCTTAACACTCCGTTTTTAGCCTCTCTTGATCTTGGGACTCAAAGTTTTAGAGTCTGCTTAGGTAAGTGTGCTCAGGGAGAGGTTAGGTATCTCATTAAAGACAGAATTAATGTTAGATTAGGAGAGGGGTTTGGGGGTGAGGGAATAATTAGTGAAGAAGCAATGCAAAGGGGGCTTGAAGCATTAAAACGATTTAAGGAGCTATTTGACAGGTTTGATGTTCAAGAGTATAGAGCAGTTGGTACTGCAATTTTTAGAATGGCAAAAAATGCAGAAGAGTTTTTAAGTAAAGCTGAGGAAATAGGTTTTAAAATAGATGTCGTTTCTCCTGAAGAAGAGGCAGAGCTTGACTTACTTGGAATAATGGCTGGACTTGAAGAGTCTGGATTAATGTGCAATAAATTCTTGTGCGTGGATGTAGGAGGTGGATCTACGGAGTTTATAGCGATAAAAGACGGAAAAAAAGAGTGGGTAAAAAGCATAAATATAGGAGCAGTGGTTTTGAAAGAGTTATTTGACTTTAGGTATCCTGTAAACGCTAAGGTATTAAATTCCGTAAAGGATTACATAAAAGATAAGTTAAAAGAGGTTCCTTGTGAAGAATTTGAGGAAATAATTATTACTGGCGGATCTGCAAGTTTACTTGGTTCTCTTGACTTAAAACTTACTAAGTATATACCAGAAAAGTTACATTCTCATAGGGTTTATAAAGAAAGAATAGAGAAATTGATAAAGCGTTTAGGAAGTTACGACATAGAAAGAATACAAAAAATAAAAGGAATGGAGAAGGGTAGAGAAGACATAGCATTACCAGGACTTCTCGTGTATTCTTGCCTTACGGAACACTTTAATAAAGATTCTTTAGTTATTAGTGAATACGGAATTTTGGAGGGTGCTTTACTTTCTTTAATAAAGGGTTATAATTTGGTAAAGCCCTGAAACAATGTCAGAATAAAAATCCAAACAGAGGAGAAGGAATATATGTTAGAAATTTTATACGAGGCTTATACTTTTGACGATCTGCTCTTAGTTCCATCTTATTCTGAGGTTCTTCCAAAGGATGTGGATGTTAGTACTTATATTACTCCAAAAATAAAGCTCAACATACCTCTTATTTCTGCTGCAATGGACACGGTTACAGAAAGCCGAATGGCTATAAGTATGGCTCGTGAGGGAGGACTTGGTGTTATCCACAGAAACATGAGTCTTGAGGAACAAGTAAAAGAGGTTGAAAAAGTAAAGAAATCAGAAAGTGGAATGATTTACGATCCTGTTACTGTTACTCCTGATACGCCTATAAAAGAGGTTTTAAAGTTGATGCAAGAGTACAAAATTTCTGGAATTCCTGTAGTTGAAGGAAAAGACAAAAAACTTGCAGGAATAATTACTAATAGAGACTTAAGGTTTGAGACCAACTTTGAAAGACCAGTAAAAGATCTTATGACGAAAGACGGACTTATTACTGCACCTCCTGGAATAAGTCTTGAAGAGGCAATAAAGATTTTACACGAGCATAGAATAGAAAAACTTCTCATAGTAGATAAGGAATACAGGTTAAAAGGGCTTATAACTATAAAAGACATAGAGAAAATAAAAAAATATCCAAATGCGTGTAAAGACGAGCTTGGAAGGTTGAGAGTTGGAGCAGCTATTGGAGTTGGTAAAAACAGGCTTGAGCAGGCTGAGAAGCTTCTTAATGCAGGAGCAGATGTTTTGTTTATAGATTCTGCACACGGGCACTCAAGAAATGTAATAGAGACTATTATAGAGATAAAGTATCACTTTCCTGAGTGTCAACTCGTAGCAGGGAATGTAGCTACTGCAGAAGGAGCAGAGGCACTTATAAAGGCAGGGGCAGATGGGATAAAGGTTGGAATAGGTCCTGGATCTATATGTACTACGAGAATAGTTGCAGGAGTTGGCGTTCCACAGGTTACTGCTGTGCACAACTGTGCAGTAATAGCTAATAAGTACGGAATTCCTGTTATTGCTGACGGAGGAATTAGGTTTTCTGGAGACATAGTAAAGGCAATTGCAGCTGGTGCTCATGCAGTGATGATTGGAAATCTCTTTGCAGGTACAGAGGAGGCTCCAGGTGAAACCATCCTTTACGAAGGAAGAACATACAAGATGTATCGTGGAATGGGTTCTCTTTCTGCTATGCAGAAAAGAGGAGGAAGAGAAAGGTATAGTCAAGAAGTTGAAGACATTTCCAAATTCGTTCCAGAGGGTATAGAAGGAAAGGTTCCTTATAGAGGACCTGTTTCTAATATGATTTATCAACTTATAGGTGGATTAAGGTCAGGTATGGGATATTGTGGTTGTAAAAACATTGAGGAGTTGAGAACTAAGGCAAAGTTCGTAAAAATTACACCTGCTGGATACAGAGAAAGTCATGTACATGATGTTACGATTTTAAGAGAAGCACCAAATTATTGGTTGGGTAAGTAGATGCCATTATACCAGTGGAAAGGTAGATCCGTAACAGGAGCTATTAGAAAGGGAGTACTTGACGCTCCCAATCCTCAACTCGTTGAGGTTTATTTAAGGCGTTTAAACATAACGCCTGTTGAAATAAAAGAAAAAAAGGCAAGAACATTTTCTCTCTCAAAACTCTTAAAGCATGTATCTACTACAGAACTTGCAAACTTTACCAGACAATTTGCAGTGATGCTTGAATCTGGTCTTAACATCGTTAAAAGCTTAGACATATTAATGGAGCAACAAAAAAATCCATACCTAAGAGAAATTATAAAAGACATAAAGTACAAAGTAGAAACAGGAAGTTCTTTAAGTGAAGCTCTTCAAGAATATCCAAATGTATTTGACAAACTTTACATCCACATGATAAAAGCTGGAGAGTCCAGCGGAAACTTAGACATGGTACTTAATCGTCTTGCGACTTACCTTGAGAAAATAGCAGCTATAAAAAGTAAAGTACTTCACGCAATGATTTATCCTTCAACGATAATATGTATTACTATAGGAGTTGTCGCACTTATTATGATAGTAGTTATTCCTAAGTTTATGGAAATTTACAAGTCAGCAGGACAAAGTCTTCCTCTTCCAACGATAATTCTTATAAAAATCAGTAAAAATTTTGGAAAGATTTCTTTTGCATTTATTTTTCTAATAACTGCTATAATAGTAGGAATAAAAATGTACCGAAGAAGTGAGAAAGGACAATATGATACGGATTCGTTATTGCTAAAACTGCCTTTATTAGGTCCTATTTTTCACAAAGCAGGGGTTGCGAGGATTGCAAGAACTCTTGGTAATCTTGTTGGAGGTGGGGTGCCACTGCTTCAGGCACTTGCAATTGCAGGAGAAACTGCAGGTAACAAAGTACTTGAAAAGGCAATGGAAGAGATAAGAATAAATGTATCTGCTGGTCAATCAATTGCAGAGCCTATGTTTTTTACGGGTGTCTTCCCCTACCTTCTCGTAGAAATGGTAAGAATTGGAGAGCTTTCTGGAAGACTTGACGACATGTTAAACAAGGCAGCAGACTTTTTTGAAGAGGAGGTTGACAGAAGGGTAAACACTCTTTCAACTCTTATGGAGCCTATCCTTATAGTAATTCTCGGAGTAACTGTTGGAGCTATTCTCGTAGCGCTTTATCTCCCGATCTTCAACCTGGGTAAGGCGGTAGGGGGAGGCATGTAATTGTATGATAAGATTCTACAAAACTCAACACGGTATCCTCATACCTTCAGAAGACTTTGAAGCCCACACATGGATATGTCTTTTTAATCCTTCAGAAGAAGAACTTGAATTCGTAGAAAGAAAGTGTCAAATTTTACCTGAATTTTTGAGGTATCCTCTTGATGAAGAAGAGCGCCCTCGTATAGAAAAAGAGGAACATCAAATTTTTATAATTCTTAGAGTTCCTGATGTAGTAAGTAAAGGTTTAATAGTAAAGTACGAAACCATTCCTATAGGTATAATTTTAACCGAAGAGTACATAATAACCGTATGTTTAAAAGAGCACCCTATTTTTGAAGAATTTATTACTATAGCTAACAAAAGTAAAGGTTTTGACCTTAGAAATCCGGTACACTTTATTTTGCACTTTATGCTTGCTATAAGTGGTATTTACATAAAACTTCTTAGACAGATAGACAGAACCCTTGACGAATACGAAGAAGAGATTTTTAAGTCCGTTGAAAACGAAGAAATCGTTAAAATGCTTAGTATTGAAAAAACCCTTACTTACTTTAACACTTCTCTTCAAGGAAACCATGTAGTTTTTACTAAAATACAAACAGGAAGGTACTTAAGATTAACTGAAGAAGATAAAGAACTTCTTGAAGATGTTCAAATAGAAACCCAACAGGCTATAGAAATGACCAAAATATTTCTTGAAATAGTATCAAATACTATGGATGCTTATGCATCTATAATTAGTAATAATCTTAACATAATAATGAAGTTTCTTGCGAGTATGGCTATTATTCTTTCAATTCCAAACATAATTTACGGAATGTACGGAATGAACATACCTCTTCCAATGGTGGATCTTCCACCATTTAAAGGTTCTCCCCATGTATTTTACATACTGAATATTCTTACGATAATTTTACTTGTAGCTCTTTTCGTAGTTTTTAGAAAAAAGAAGTATCTTTAGGAGGTAACAATGGAGATGTTAAAAATTATTTTTCTTGGGATGGTGCAGGGTTTAACGGAGTTTTTACCTATTTCAAGTACGGGACACCTTATACTTGCAGAAAAGTTTTTTCACATAACTTCTTCACTTTCTTTTGATGCCTTTATGCATCTTGGTTCTTTTTTAGCAATATTAATTTACTTTTGGAACGAACTTAAAGAAATATGGGGATACAAGTGGCTCGTGTTTGTTGCAATTCTTCCTGGTGGAATAGCAGGATTACTTTTAGAGCACATCGTTGACACATACCTGAGGACACCTCAAATGGTTGCCTTTTTTTTACTTATAATGAGTATTCCCATGATCCTTGGAGAAAAATTCGGTAAAAAGACGAAAGACATAAAAGAGCTTAGTATAAAAGAGGCAGGTTTTATTGGAGTTGCTCAGGCACTTGCACTCTTGCCAGGTACATCAAGAAGTGGAATAACAATTTCAGCAGGATTACTTACTGGTTTAAAACGCGACATAGCAGCAAAGTTTTCTTTTATTGCAGGGGCACCACTTATTTTAGGAGCTGGGCTTTACGAAGGAATAAAACTCGTAAAGCATCATACTATACCTTATGATCTTGCTTTTGTAGGCTTTTTGTCTGCTGCAATTTGGAGTTTTATAGCAATTGCTATTCTTATTCCTTTTCTTAAAAAACATTCTTTATACAGTTTTGTAGTGTATCGCATTCTTCTTGCAAGTTTAATTTTCCTTCTTTTGTACAAATAATACTTGAAAAAACTTTTAAGTTAATATAAAGTTAAAAGGGGGGCTTATTAAAACATGAATAATACCTTTAAAAAGGTTTTAAAGTTTTCAGCTCTTATTAATTCTTCTCTTGAGTTTGACGAAATTCGTAAGCGTTCAATAGAAGCGATCATGGAACTTCTTAACTGTGAAGCTGGGAGTCTTCTTTTTTACGACGAAGAAAAAAGAGAGCTTTACTTTGATGTTGCTCTTGGAGAAAAAGCAGACAAAGTAAAAACTATAAGACTTAAACTTGGGCAAGGAATAGCTGGATGGGTAGCAGAACATAAAAAGCCTTTAATAATAAACGATGTTCAGAACGATCCGAGGTTTTTTAAAGACGCAGATAAAAAAAGTGGGTTTGTTACCAGGAACATGGTTTGCGTTCCCGTGCTTATTAAAGATAAACTCGTTGGAGTTATTCAAGCTATAAACAAAAAAAATGGAGAATTCACTGAAGAAGACCTTGAACTTTTAACTGCTTTATCTCATCAAATAGCAGTTGCAATTGAAAATGCAAGGCTTTACAACGAACTTAAAGAAACATTTTTTAATGTAGTTTTTGCTCTTGCAGATACTATAGAAAAAAGAGATCCTTATACAGGTGGGCACACGAAAAGGGTTATGACTTATTCAATGGCTATAGGAGAAGAAATGGGACTTGACAAAAAACAATTAGAACTTTTACAACTTTCTGCAATTTTGCACGACATAGGAAAAATTGGAATAAAGGACGAAATACTTTTAAAACGAACCAAACTTACTAAAGAAGAATACGAGATTATAAAAAAGCATCCTGTTTATGGAGAAGAAATTTTAAAGCACATAAAGCAGATGAAAGATGTCATCCCAGGTGTTAAGTATCATCACGAAAGACCTGATGGAAAGGGCTATCCAGACGGATTAAAAGGAGATGAAATTCCTCTAATTGCGAAAATAATAGCAGTTGCGGATACCTTTGACGCAATGACTACTGATAGACCTTATAGAAAAGGTTTACCATTAGAAGAAGCTATAAACGAACTTAAGAGGTGTAGTGGCACCCAGTTTGATCCTGAAGTAGTAAAAGCTTTTTTAAGGGTGTTAGAAAAGCATCCTGAGATAATTAATAAGGAATAAAAAATGAAACTTCAAGTACTTGGATCTTACGGTGGTGGAGCAATTGGTTTTCACCTTTCAGCTTTTTTACTAAACGAAGAACTTCTTCTTGACGCAGGAAGTGTCATTTCTCATTTGAGCATAACTGAACAACTTAAGATTAAAGGAGTATTTATTACGCACTCACACTTTGATCACATACGAGACCTTCCTGTTCTTGCAGATAACTTTCTTGCAGGAGAAAGTACGAAGTTGAGAGTGTTTTCAATACCAGAAGTAATAGAAGCCTTAAAAAAGCACATCTTTAACGACATAATATGGCCAGATTTTACGAAAATACCTTCCACAAATGAAGGAATTCTTGAATTTATACCGGTTTATAATAAAAAGAAATTTAACTTTGAAGGATACGAAATAACCCCAATATTTACAAAGCACACAGTACCTTCAACTGGCTATCTTTTTTGTAAAGACGGTAAAAAGCTGTTTTATTCAGGAGATACAGGACCAAATAGCGAGCCTTGGATCAGTTTAAAAGGCATAGAACTTGACGCCTTAATTGCAGAGGTTTCCTTTCCTGAAAGAATGGAAGACATAGCAATTGCCTCTATGCATTACACTCCTTCTATGTTCTTTAAAGAGGTGTTAACCCTTTCTCCTCCTCCAAAGAACATTTATGTGTTTCACTTAAAGCCTTCTTTTAAGGAGGAAATTTCAAAAGAGATAGAAAAATTAAAAAAACATTACGATGTAAATAACATAAGAGTTCTTGAAAACGGTGAAGTCATTCATATTTAGTGGTTTTTTAGATCGTCCGTATCTTATAGGATTTTTGGTGACCCTTATCGTAATTATAATTTTTAAAATAAATCCCTTGTTTTTACACTTACTTGAGCTTAAAAACTACGACTTATTTTACAATTTTAAAAAGTTTCCTAAGCCTCCAAAAGATGTAGTTATAGTTGCGATTGATGACAAGTCTCTTGCAGAAATTGGTAGATGGCCTTGGAGTAGAGATAAACTGGCTAAAATCGTTTTAAATCTCGCAAAAGACAATCCTGTTGCAATAGTTTTTGACATCATTTTAAGTGAACCAGCTAAGTACGACAACGAGCTTGCAAATGCTATTGATCAGGCAGGGAATGTATTTTTGCCAATGGTTGTTTACTTTAACAAAAAAGACAAAAAACCTCGTGATTACTTAAAAGACTTTGCTTTGAAAGTGATCATTCCTAAGGGAGGAGTAAAGTACCTTCCTCCAATAGGATATTCTGTTCTTGCACCTCTTAAAAAGTTTTGCGATGTTTCTGCTGGACTTGGAGTAATTAACATATTTCCAGATCCAGATGGTGTCGTAAGGTGGGAAAGTCTGTATGTAGGATACTTTAATTACTTTTTACCTTCCATGACTCTTGAAACTGCTGCATGGTACTTAGGTATTCCTTTTGACATGATTGTAGTTTATCCAGGAAAAGGGATATACCTTGGGAAAAATTACTTTATTCCTACTGATCCTTATGGTAGGTTTTTAATTCCTTATTACGGTAAAACAGGTACATTTAAAACTATTTCTGCTGCAGATGTACTTTACGATAGAATATCTCCAAAAGAAATCCAAGGAAAAATAGTACTCATAGGTGCAACTGCAGTAGGAATTTACGACCTTAGAGTAACACCCGTAAGTCCCGTAATGCCAGGGGTTGAAAAACACGCAAATGTAATAGAAGCACTTATTCAAAAAAGATTTCTTTTTTGGGCAAAAAGTTGGGTAATTTTGGTTTGTTTGATTTTAACAGGCGTTTTTTCTTCTTTAATATTTGCAAGACTAAGAGCAACTGAATGTATGATAGGGTTTATACTTACTGCATTTTTAATAATAGTCTTAGATGTTTGGATTTTCCAATATAAAAATTACTTTTTACCTATCGTGTATCCACTTTTAACTTTAATTGGTGTTTTTCTTTCAATGATTACTTATAAGTACGGATATTCTGAAAGACAGTCACGAGAAATAAAAAGAATTTTTTCAAATTATGTTACAGAGAGGGTGGTTAACGAACTTATTAAGAATCCGTCTATGGTAAAACTTGGAGGAGAAAGAAAAGAGTTAAGTATTTTATTTTCAGACATTAGAGGGTTTACTACTCTTTCTGAAAGGTCAAATCCTGAGCAAGTAGTAGAGTTGTTAAACGAATACTTTAAAGAAATGACGGATGTAATTTTTAAGTGGGAGGGGACTCTTGATAAGTTCGTGGGAGACGCGATTATGGTATTTTGGGGAGCACCTTTTCCACAAGAGGATCACGCTGAAAGAGCAGTTTCGTGTGCGGTTGAAATGATAGAAAGACTTAGAATGCTTAGAGAAAAGTGGAAAAAAGAAGGAAAACCAGAGTTAAATATAGGAATAGGAATTAACACAGGAGAAGTACTCGTAGGAAACATAGGTGTAGAAGGAAAAAAGATGGATTACACGGTTATAGGAGATCATGTCAATCTTGCCTCAAGACTTGAAGGGCTTAACAAACAATACGGTACTAACATCATTATTTCAGAATTTACATTAAACAAGCTAAAAGAAAGAAATGCTGAAATTTTAAGAAGAATAAAAATAGAAAGTCTTGGCAAAGTAAAGGTAAAGGGCAAAGAAAGAGCAGTAGAAATATTTAAAGTAGAAGTATAAAAAATTCGTGTTACTAACGGCTTTTTACAATTCCTGCTGCCTCACCAGTAAATTGTTGATTAGAAGGATCTATTTTACCTCCTGCATAACCTCTCATGTCTTCAATAATGTATCCTCCGACACTTCCGGTACCAGATGTAATTTCAGCTGCCCAGGCGTTTCTACTGGTATCCCAGTGAGTAATTTTAAAGTTTAAGTTACTTATAGCATTACTAGAAAGTACTACGGAAGTATTAGGTAACACAGTTCCTGCGTAAGTTCCACTTACTTTATCAGTTACCCAAATAGTAGGAGGGGTATTAGCAGAGGTACTTAAAAATCTCACATCCTGCATAGTTACACTACAAATTCCTCCAGGACAAGCAGTATCTTTAAATTCTAAAGTATCCCTACCGATTTCTACGACCGGAATTCCTAAGTCTTTTAATTCATCAACTTTTCCTTGATCAATCAAACTAATAAGCAACTTTGCACTTATTGCTACTCCTGAAGAAAATCTTTGAAAAGTAAAAGTATTGGGATCAAAGGTTCCGAGAGTTTCTCCAACGAATATACCTGCAACAGGATAGGATGTAGAATTTACATCAAGGTATGCACCGTAAATTTTTCCGTGAATAGAATTAAGAAGAGTACCTTCTGAAATAGTCTGATTACCCCAAGCGTCACCAAATAAGTAATAGGTTGCATTAAGGATTTGCCCATTTGTCAAAGCAATATTACTGTCTAATTGCCACAATTCCTCCCACGGAGAAGTTACAGCAGTTTCATTGTATCCACCTTCTTGGAAGTTAAAGATTCCTATCTGATTGTTATTAGAATCAGTTTTTAATGAAAAACTGTAAGAAGAATCGTAAACGAAAACTCCGTCTGTAGAACTTATCACGCTGGAATTAAAAGCAGCCAAGAAAATTTCATTAAGGGAAAAACCTATAAGAGGGATTTTTTTCCACTCACCTTCGGCTTCCAGAATTTGTAAGTCTTGATCTATGTAAGAAGAATTAAACTCTTTTCCTAACTTAGCAAAGTAAAAACCTACGGTATTGTTGGAAAAGTTCTCCATCACTATCAGCGTAGCATTAGCTTTGTAAAAAATATTTCCTGAAGGTGACTTTATTCCAAAAATTCTTCCACCAAATACATAATCTGTAGCACCTGTTTCGCCAAATACGGCTCCACTCTCTGAAAGCGTGGAATTAAAACTAAGCATTAATACAGCTTGATTTTTTTCGGCCAGAATAAAGTTCCAAGGTTTAGCTAACACCGTGTTGGTAGAATTCTGCCAAAAGTTATAACTTGAGGAATAAGAAGAAAAGATTCTATTGTAAACATCTACAGGTGTTCTGTTTTGAATTAAGTAACTACCGAGAAGAGTAGCATTAATGCTATACGCGATGTTTTCTCCTTTAAGTAATACATCAGGAGTTACAGCAACGAACTTATCAGCTATTGAATCAGAACTATTAGAATCAAAAAAGATATATGCAGATGATCCATTTACTGCTATTCCAGCACTTTTAATAAAAGATCCCGTAGAAACCGTTTGATTTACCGCAATTAGGAAACTTCCCGTATTTTCTTTAACTTCCAAAGGAACAGCCGAGGTGTTTATCCCTAATACTACACTTTGGGTTGATAATGACAATTGATTTATTCCGTCAATAAGAGTTCCATTTGTGTAAGAAATGGAAACATTTAATGGAAAAGAGGTTGAATTAGTGTCCTCTTTTCCTTTTATAGCAAGAGTTGCGTTTAGTGTGGTGATAGTTTGTGGAAATTCAAATTCAAAACTATGTTCAGTAACGGGTTCTTGATCCGTATAAGTAACATTTCCTATGGTTAAAGTAACTTCAGAAGGAATGTCAGTAAAGACCGTAGTTTGGAGACTTGAATTAAACGAAGGCAAAGTTGGAAGGGCGAGCAATGTTCTTAATGCGTACGCAGAAGAAAGCTTAGGAAATATGTTAAAAGCAATTCCTGTAAAATGAGGTATAGTTTCTTCAATTTCTTGGCTTATACTTTCTGCAACATTAGAGGTTTCCGTAATAGGAATTTTAGTAATTTGACTTAAAGCTTCTTCAAAAGACTGAGCTGTCATGCTTATACCAGTTTTTAAAAAGTTGACAGTAGGTTTTTTAGTTAATTGATAACTTATATTTTCTAAGTTAGTAAATTCGTTAGAAAAAAGAGAAAAAGTTTTTGACTCAAGTTTTTTAATGTTAGTTTCTCCTACTTTTTCAGCTGCTTCTTTACCTAATTTTTCTATGGAAACTTCTTCCTTGGATATGGTAATTACTTTTTCTAACTTCTTTTTTTGTGAAGGTAATACTGGCTTGGGAGGAAGAGGAGGAATAAAAGGTTTAACTATGGTAAACTGGTTTGACTTTAATTCAACTATCTTTTGAGGGAAGTTTTTGTTAAAAACATAGACTTTACCTTTTAATACAGTAATACTACTCAATTCTCCAAGCTGACTCACTACGAAGTCCGTTCCTCTAACTCCTGCAATTGCTATAGGAGTATGAACTTCAAACTTATTAGCTTTGGGATTTGACTGGATTTCTTTTACTTCTTTCTCAGAAACAAACGCACCCATCGTCCCTCTTCTTAACTCAAAAATTGCCTTGTACTTTCCTGCCTGTTTTATGTATTGTGTAATATCTACTCTTGACCTCGGTCCAATCTTTATAACGCTTCCGTCAATTAGTTGAATTTCTAACTTAGATCTTGATTTCGTTCTTAAAATATCTCCTTTAAAAACAGGATCTCCAGGTTTTAACCTAACCGCAGGAAACTTTCCTTGCCTTAGAACATTAGCTCTTCCTAATACCTTTTTTACTACTCCTACTTTAACGAAAGCAAAGGCTTGAGTTATTAACATTAAAATTAAAGTTATAGTAAAAATGAAAAAACTTTTTTTCATTTTTTGCCCCCTAAGTTTTTCATTTAAAAAAACTTCTCAAACTCAACAAGTACCGTATATTTGTCGTATGTGTAAATTTTAAAGTTACTATCGTCCTTAGTATAACCAAAATTAACATTTAAACTGGTATTCCACCAAAGTTTAGAATAACTAATCCCGGCATTTATAGAATATACATTATCCTTTCTTTTCGTCGGAGAAGTAGGAAATCCAGGAATAACTGCAAGTCCAGAGGTTAACCTATTTGCATTTTCTACTGTTATTACATTATTTTTCTCAAATTCAACTCGTGAGTAATTAAAAGTTCCAGTCAGTTTTAATTTTTTCGTTATAGGAAGTATAATTCCACATCCAAATTCGTAAGAATGAGACTTCCAATTGTCCCCTTCAGTGTCATCCTTAGTGTAACTTAAACGAGTGAAAATCAAACCAGAGTTGTTTTTGATTGCTCTATTAAAACCAAAAAACAAACCGTATATGTTTGCGTCTCTATCTTCAGCAGGATCCATCCCTGCAGGGTAATGAAGTATGTCTCTTTTTTTGTAAGAAATTCCAAATTGGACTAAGTTAGGAGCGTGTACGAGGTTTATCGTAGGAGATAAAGAAATTACGAAACTATAAGCATTGTGATAAACGAAAGTGTAAAATACATCTAAAGGAAAGTACACTAATCCTTTTTTAAAGAAAAATCCTGGAGAAAGTTGTAAGTGCTGAGCAATGTAACTGTAAGTATTTCTGTAAAAGTAATCCCTTCCAGATAAATCAACTTTTGCATTAAAGTAATAAGGCACTTTTAACCAAGGAGAATAAGACACTTCTAAAATAATTTGTTGTGACCAGTCACTTTTATGAGATATTTGATCCACCGTAGAAAGACCAATTTCTTCTGATGGTTTTAAAACCACATTACTGTCGTATCCTAATCCCCACGCTATTCTGCCTTTAAATACCTTGTAAGTTTTTTCTATGTGTTCTATAAGAGCTAAGTAATCTTTTACAAAGGTTTTTATTGTAGAAGCAGGAGAGGTTTTAGCTATGTTTAAAAGAATACTTTTTGCTTGAGGAAGGTTTTTTTGACTTAAATATACAAGGGCTATTTGGAACTCTGCAGCAGACTTAATTTTTGGATTTAGCTTTTCAGCCTCTTTAAAGGCTTTTATTGCCTCTTTAAACTTTCCTTCTTTTTTAAGTATAAGTCCTTTTAAAAAAGCTATTTTATCAGGAAAAATTTTTAATTCTTCGGCTTTTTTAAGCCACTTTTCAGCTTCTTTTAGCTCTCCAAGTTGATAATAAGTGCTTATTAACTCAACATACGCGTCAAAAACCGGTGGTTTGTTTTCAACAGCTTTGAGGAAGTATTCCTTAGCCTTTTCGTAATCTCCGGTTTCTTTGTAACACAATCCTAAGTAATAATAAACCACTGTTGAAGGCTTTATTTTTTCAAGTTGTTTAAAGAGTTGTAAAGCCTCTTCAAAGTTCTCTTGTTTGTACTGAATAACTGCATTTTTAAAAATTAACCAGGGTTGCATGTTACTTATGTCTTCGCCTTTAGCATTGTTAATTCCAGTAAAGATAAAAAACACAAGACAAAAAATTAGTGTATAAAAAATTTTTTTCATTTTTTAAACTCCTTGAAAATTTTTGATAAAATTATTCTATATTAAAACGAAAAACCCGTCAAGAAAAATAAACACCGAAAACAGAAGAAAATCGCAAAAATTAATGAAAAATATACAATATTGAAGTTAAATCTTAGATAATCTTTTCAAGATGGGTATATTTTAAGTGAAGTAGGGTAGGACCCTTACCCTTAAAAAATACCTTTATTTTTTGCTTACCAATAACCTCTATAACTTCTCCGATTCCAAAGTGAGGGTGCTTAACGATGTCCCCTACCATAAAACCGTTTCCTCCAAGATCTACCGACTCTGAAAACTCAGGTTCTTTCTTTTCTTTATACACCTCAAGAAGCTCTGAAGGAACTTCTCTTACGAATTGAGAAACCTTTGCAATGGTTTTTCCTTCTCCTGGTACATAAACCGTGGTAGGGACTACAAGATAAAGCTCCTCTCTTGCCCTTGTAACAGCTACATAAAACAACCTTCTTTCCTCTTCAAGCTCTTCTTCGTTTTTAAGACTGTAGGCAGAAGGAAACCTTCCGTCTATTAAAGACAGAATAAATACCGTGTGCCACTCAAGTCCCTTTGCAGAGTGCACGGTTGATAACACCAAAAAGTCCTCTTGTCCAGGAGATAGGTCTTCCTTTTCAAAATTTTCAATAGGTTCAAGAGAAAGATCTGCGAGAAATTCCTCAAGGTTTTCGTACTTTTCAGAGAGTGCAAGCAGTCCCTCAATGTCCTTTATTCTTTTACTTGCGTCCTCGTAATAAATCCTTTCAAAAATAGGTTGATAAAATTCCCAAATCTCATACATAATGTGAGACAAGTCTTTTCTTTCTTTGTAAAGTTCAGCCATAACCTTGACGAAGTTTATAAATTCAGGAAAAGAATACCGAGTGCTTATGTGCTTAAGAGAGGTTATTAAGTCAAAACTGCTCTGTCTTAAGTAGTTTATTATTTTTTCTGCTGTTCTTGGACCAATGCCTTCCATTAGTAAAAGTAGTCTGTTCCAGGATAAAAAGTCTCTGGGATTACTCAAAACTTTTAAAAATGCGAGAAAGTCCTTAACATGAGCTGACTCTAAAAGTTTTAATCCTCCAAACTTTACAAAGGGAATTCCTCTTTTCGTAAGCTCAACTTCTAAGTCAAAAGAGTGAAACGCAGACCTAAAAAGAACCGCTATTTGCGAAAGTTTTATACCTTTTTCCGTAAGCTCAAGAATTCTGTCTGCAACGAACTTACTTGACTCTGCCTCGTCTTTTGCGTAAAAAATAACGGGTTTTTTTCCTGCCTTTTTTTCCGTAAATAGTGTTTTCGTGTATTTTATTTTTGACTTAGTTATTATAGCATTTGCAAGGTCAAGAATGGGTTGAGTGCTTCTATAGTTTTGTTCAAGTTTAATGATTTTGGTATCTGGAAAGAGCTTTGGAAACTCAAAAATGTTTCTGTAATTAGCTCCTCTAAATCCGTAAATACTTTGAGAGTCGTCTCCAACTACCATTACATTTCTGTGAGCCTCTGCCATGTATTTTATTATTTCTCCTTGCAAAACATTGGTGTCCTGATACTCGTCAACCATTATAAATTCAAACCTTTTTCCTACTTCTTCTCTTACTTGTGGAAAGTCTTTTAGTATTTTTAACCAGTTTAAAAGAAGATCGTCGTAGTCCATCAGATGATGTTCCCTTTTGTAATTTACATACTCTGCAAAAAGTCTTTCTATGTCTGAATAAAACTCTATAAACTTGGAGTATTCACCTTGCAAAACCTCTTCAAGAGTTTTTCCCTGATTGATCATTTTGCTGTATATAGCAGCAAGAGTTTCTTTTCTTGGAAACCTGCGTTTTTTTCCAGAAAGTCCAAGGCTGTTTCTCAAAAGATTTATTAAGTCTTCTGCATCAGCTCTATCAAGAATCGTAAAGTTTGGATGGTATCCCAGCAGGTGACAGTAAAATCTGAGCATGTACTGGGATACAGAATGAAAGGTTCCCCCCATTATCTTTTGACAATCAATTTTAAGAAGTGCTCCAGCCCTGTCTATCATTTCCTTAGACGCTCTTCTCGTAAAAGTAAGAAGGAGTATCTTTTCTGGGGGAACTCCTTGAGCCACGAGATAAGCCATTCTGCAAGTAATGGTTCTGGTTTTGCCAGAACCTGCCCCTGCAATGACCAAAACAGGTCCTTCAATAGTTCTTACTGCCTCAAATTGTGCAGGGTTAAGCTCTTTTAAAAATTCAAGCCTTTTCATAAAAGGTCACCTTAAGAGAAGTTTTAACTAAGAAAACCCTTTTTAAGCCTTTCAATAAACTCTTCAGCCCTGTCCAAAGAGTCAAACTCAAATACAAACCTGGTTTTTTTTCCTCTTGTTTTAACCTCTACCTTGCTTCCAACGACTTTACTAAGTTCTTCTGCAAGGTAAATAAGATCCGGATCAGGTTCTTTTTCTTTTTTAACAGGTGTTTGAATTTTAGCAACGAGTTTTTCGGTTTCTCTTACAGAAAGTCCTTTTTTAACTACTACATCTCTTACTTTTAATTGAAGCTCCTCTGAATTAAGAGAAAGAATTGCTTTAGCGTGTCCTACGCTGAGTCTGCCTTCAATTAAGTCCTCCTGAATTTCCTTTGGAAGCTTAAGAAGTCGCAAAAGATTAGATACAGTTGCTCTATCTTTTCCTACTTTCTGAGCAACTTCTTCGTGAGTATAACCAAACTTTTCTATAAGAGTTTTGTATCCAAGTGCCTCTTCTATAGGATTTAAGTCTCGTCTTTGTAAGTTTTCTATAAGAGCAATAATTAGCACGGTTTCGTCGTCAAGCTCTTTTACGATAGCTGGAACTTCTTTAAGCCCTGCTTTTTTTGCTGCTCTAACCCTTCTTTCCCCTGCAACGCACTCGTAAATACCAGGCTCGGTTTCTCTCAAAAGAACCGGTTGTAAAATTCCTTGCTGTTTAATAGACTCAACGAGTTTTTCAAATTCTTCGTCTTCTTTAAAAAATTTCCTTGGTTGCAAAGAAGAAAAGACGATTTTGTCTATAGGGACATACTTAATTCCTTCTTCAACAGAACCTGACTCTACTTCTTCAAACTCCGGAATTAGCTCTGAAAGTCCTCTTCCAAGTGCCCTTTTTTTTCCCATAGTTTTTAGCCTTGGAGAATTGGTGGAACGAGATTTAAGTCAAGCATTTTTTCAAGTTTATAAGCAAATGCAAGAACATCCTCGTCTTTAAAGTGTTTTCCAATTATCTGAATGCCTACTGGTAATCCGTTATCAGTAAGTCCAGCAGGAATACTTATTGCTGGAACACCAGCGAGATTAATAGGAATGGTAAAAATGTCAGAAAGATACATCTGTAGTGGATCGTTAATCTTTTCTCCGAGTTTAAACGCTGGAGTTGGGCTTACAGGAGACAAAATAAGATCAACTTCGTTTAAGGCGTTTAAGAAGTCTTTTAGTATAAGGGTTCTTACCTTGGATGCTTTTAAGTAAAAAGCATCGTAATATCCAGCAGAAAGGGCATAGGTTCCAAGCATAATTCTTCTTTTTACTTCTTTACCAAAACCTTTAGCCCTTGTCTTTTTGTACATGTCAATTAAACCACCTGCTTCTGCTCTAAATCCGTACTTAACTCCGTCGTATCTTGCAAGGTTTGAAGATGCTTCAGCAGGTGCGATTATGTAGTAAGTAGCTACTGCGTATTCTGTGTGAGGCAAACTAACCTCTTTTACTTCGTATTCCTTTTTAATGAGGTCTATAGCCTCAGACAAAACTTTTTCTACCTGAGAGTCCATTTTTCCTTCAAAAAACTCCTTGGGTAAACCAAGGGTAAACTTTTCTTTGCTTTTTTCTTTTATAATAGAAGAATACTTAGGTACTTCTTCTGGACATGAGGTTGAGTCTTTTGGGTCGTGTCCTGCAATTACTTCAAGAAGAAGAGCAGAGTCTTCAACATTAAGAGTAATAGGTCCTATTTGATCAAGAGAAGAAGCAAATGCTACGAGCCCAAATCTTGAGACTCTTCCGTAGGTTGGTTTTAATCCAACTACCCCGCAAAAACACGCAGGTTGACGAATAGATCCTCCAGTGTCTGAACCAAGGGAACCAAGCCCCATTCTGGTTGCCACTGCAGCAGCAGAACCTCCTGAAGAACCTCCTGGAACCCTCTCTAAATCCCACGGATTTTTAGTAGGAAAAAATGCAGAATTTTCCGTAGAGGATCCCATTGCAAACTCGTCTAAGTTAGTTTTTCCAACGAAAACAGCACCAGCTTCTTTTAATCTTTCTATAACCGTTGCATCGTAAGGAGCTATAAAGTTTTCAAGAATTTTTGAAGCACAGGTCGTAGGAAGCCCTTTTATACAAATGTTGTCTTTTATAGAAAGTGGAATGCCGAGGAGTTTCTTTTTTACTCCCTGTTTTCTCAGTTCGTCAGCCTGTTTTGCAGATTCTATTGCTTGTTCTTCGTTTATGTGTAAAAACGCCTTTACCTGAGGATCGTACTTTTTGATGTAATTAAAAACCTCTTCAACGAGCTCTTTGCTACTAACTTTCCCTTGTTCAAGAGCTTCCAAAGCCTTGGTTATAGTTAATTCTTTTAAGTCTATCATTTTGCAACTCCTGGAATTTTTAATTAAAAAAATTCTATCACAACTTTTTATTTTATCATCCCGTTTCGTGAGTTTTTAGTGAAAGCTTTTAAGAGACTGCTTTTTTGAATCTGAAGAGTGTTTTGATCCATCCAAATATACCTAAAATGATAAAAATTCCTAAAATAGCTTTTATCCAACGATGTTTATAAGTAGAAGTAGTGTATGTACAAGCTTTATTAAAAGATGTTAAACTTTTTTTAGAAACTTTTATAGAGAGGCTAAGAAGGTGCCCCATTCCGTCATAGACTCTTACTTTCCAAATTCCGGGAACATCTGGTACGAAGGCAAAACAACCGTTTCTATCGGTTCTTCCTAATTGGAATCTTATCTTGCTGTCAGGAGCATAGACATCCACCTTAGCATAACTCATTGGTTCTCCGGTATCGTACTGGGCTATTACGATTACGCACTTTCCCTGATATTCAATTTTTCCCACAACACCATGTGCAAGTCCAGGAAATGGATGTAGTAACAGGCGTAAAAACGCCAAAACTAAAATCCAAAAGTAAGCGTACATCTATAAACCGCCTTATCAGCTTTATTAGGATTTGGATAAGGCTCTGTTTTCTCAGCTCTTAACAACCAGGGAACTCCTTTCTTCAAGATTTTTATGTAGGCTATCCCTCTGTTACGAGATCTCGTAGTCCAGGCATAAGTATCTTTAAACTTACTAAATCCTGCGTAAGTAGCGTAAATCCACGCACTAACTGGTTTGTTTTTAAACACTACTTTTACTTTAAAAACCTCTCCTTTATTCAAAACAGAAGGATTGGTTAAAGGCAATAAGTAAAAATTGGACATTGGAATGGAGGAAATTTTAACTTTTTTAGAATTCCCTACGCTGATCCACGCAATTGCAGTAGTTTCAGCCCACTTAGAGTATATTACTTCTTTATCCTTTAACTCGTCCCTGGGTTTGTAAAAATAGCCTTCGGTCGTTTTAGAGACATAGCGTTTGACAAGAGCTATCACTGCATATACTCCTTTTTTAGTAACAACCAATTTTATAGGCTGGGGTTTGCCGTGTTTATAAAACACTCGCAAGTTTTTCCTCGTTCCATCTGGTTCTATTACGAAAAGCTTAACTTTTTCTATTAACGCCTTTCTCGGAGGTTTAGGAGTTTCTGGAAATTTGTGCCCCCATCCAAAAGTAATAACTACTTTTTCACCTATACGAGGTGTGTAATCACTTACATTTAGCCACAAAAAGTGTGCATAACCTTTAGAAATCAAAAAGAAACACCACGCTATTATTGTGGTTATCCAAACTTTTAACCCTGCGTTTTTCATGCTTCACCTCCGTTTTTTAAAAGTCCATTTTAAACTTTACTAACCAAATTGCTCCCCACCACTCTTTGTCTGGATCTCCGTAATTAGAGTTAAATATGTTGTTACCTTCTATAGAAATTGAGTAGTGTTTTTTAAATCTTTTAGCAAACTTCACATCAATTATTGAATAATCTCTCGTTTTTTTCGTATTTTGAATGTCTTTATACATTTTGCTTACATACTGTCCTCCAATACTAAAGAAAACATCCCAGGGTTCGTAATTAAAAATTAAGTTTCCGACTAAATCGTGATGAGGAACATAGGGAAGTTCTTTGCCAGTACTTTTGTTTTTGGTGTCTGTATAAGTGTAGCCCAAGTGTAATAAAACATAGTTTTTCACTAAAACGCATTTTATGTTGGTTTCAACTCCTTGAGTGTAAGCCTTTTCTACATTTTCGTAAGTATATACGGGAAGACCACTTATAGTTTCGTTGGTTTCTACTTTAACTATCATGTTAGTTATATCGTTTCTGAAAAAAGTAATACTTCCTAAAATTCGGGAACTTAAAATTTGTTCTATACCTAAGGAATATCCCCAAGAGGTTTCAGCTTTTAAATTTGGATTAGACTTGTACCAATAACTGCTGTGTTGAAAGGGTTCGTCGTAATAGGCTTGACGAATGGTAGGAGACTTAAAACCCCTTCCTACAGAAGCTCTAACTTTTGTGCTTTTAGTAATTAACATCATAGTACTCACCTTGGGGCATAGCTCTGTTCCATACTTAGAGTGATGATCAAGTCTTGCTCCAAGTACCACCTGAGCAGGTACTCCTAAGTGTATTTTCATTTCGTCTTGGGCATAAACACTCGTTAAGTTAAGAGTCTTGTGCGCTAAATTATAGTCTAATTTCTGTTGTAAGTATTCTGCTCCAAGAGTAATGAGGTGGGAATTAAGTAAAGGTCTCACATAGCGGGTTTCTACATCTGTGTAATACATGTTTCCATTTCTTGGAGTGTATCCTGAAGAGCCGTTGTATTCGTGAGTTTTGAAGTTCCAGGCATACCAATACGACGAAATGAAAATTTTCCCTTTGCTACTTAAGTTGATTTTTAGCTTGGGTGCAATTCTGTACTTTAAATCTCTGCTAATACGGGTATAACCCTTTTGAAAATCCGTTCTTTCTCTATTTTCCTCCTGTGCAGAAAGTTTTAAGTCAAATTCTAAGCTTTTACTCAATGGGTAAGCAAACTTACTGATAAGCGTAGTTCTTTTAAAGTGTTCGTCTCGCGTACTTTTTACTCCGTAGGCTCCCATTTTTGATTCTTCACGACCTGCTTGGAATAACATCCCTAACTTGTTCTTTTTAGTTCCCCAGTAAAGGTATTCCACATTAGTGTAGTGAGAACCGTAATCCGTTTCAAAACCGTAAATAGTTTTATCAGGAGCAGGTTTAGTAATAATGTTTACGACGCCAGCAATAGCGTCACTACCGTAAAGAACCGAATTCGGACCTTTTACTACTTCTATCCGTTCTATCATTTGTGGAGGAATTTGGTTGAGTCCAAATCCGTATTCACCCATTCCACCACCCATTACTCGCTGACCGTCTATGAGAATTAAACCGTACCCGTCGTTAAAAGTTAACCCACGAATAGAAGCTCGCCAATTCGTAATACCTGGAACATTTTCACCTCTTACGAAAATCCCCGGTACATAACGAAGAATGTCAGCAACAGTTAAAGCATTAGATTCTTCTATTTCTTTTTTAGTTATAACTTCTGTTTCCACAGGAACATCTTTTAACAAGTGTTTCGTTTTGGTAGCAGTAACTACTATTTCGTTTAGATTTAAAGACTCACTTGTTTCGTTCCCAAGCTGTGCTCGTACCGGAGTAGCGTGCATAAAAGAAGTGCTTATTATTAAAGAAAAAATTGCACCTAAACCGATCAATTTTTCTTTTACCATTTTTCTACTCCTTTCTACTTTTTGTTATTTTTAAACACTTATATTTAAAAAATCAAAACAAATTTTATGAATTATAAGTTAGTGCAAATAATTAGCATAAATTTTATAAAATGTCAAGATAAACGAATACATTTTTTATTTTTTTATTACGAATTAATTAAAAATTTCAATAAACCACGAAGTAAATTTGAAGAAGGGATTAGTTAAGAAAACGAATTAGAAAATCGTTAAGAATTACGAATTAAAAAAGAGGAGACCTTTTTGAGGTCTCCTCTGATTAATGAAAGATTACTTTTCTTCTCCTTTTTTAAGAGTTAAGTAGTTTTTGATTTCGTGAAGGAGCATCGCAGGAGTTTTAATAGGATACTGAAGGTTATCTATAACTTCCTCTGCTTTAACACCTTTTATGTTAATTCCTCCAAGTCTTTCTTTTAATTCCTCAGGCTCTGTTATAGGATACTTTATACCTTTCGTCTTTCTTAGAACGAGATAAGCCCAGGGTATGTCAAGGGTCTTAACGATGTCCTCAGCAACGAGAGAACAGTAGTGAACCAAAGTTTTTGCGTCTTTTCCTTCTTTTACATCTTTGTAAGCAAGTTTAGCAATTCCTCCTGCTGTATGTACTTTTAACTCTCTTGCTTCCTCACTTACGAGCTCTTCCATAGCCTTTATCTTTTTTAAAGCAAGCTCTGGATCAGCTCTTAAGATGTTTCTTACGGTGTTTTTAGTAAGTCCTACTTTGTAAGCTATTTCTTCGTCGGTTTTCATGTATTCTTCTTTTAAAACTATTACGAAAGCTGCTCTTGCAAGTGAAGGAAGCCAGGTAAGAGTTCTAAACTCCGCAAGCTTGTGAAGCCCTCCAAGCAAATCTATAGACCTAAAAAATACCCTGTTTACAAGGTGATCCATTTCTGCCTCAGAAGTTACTGGTTTTGTGATTTCTACTACCATTTTCATCACCTCCTTTCGTTTATTTTTTAGCAAAAATAGGTTCTTTAATTTCAACCAGCCCTTCTTCAGTTATTTCCAGAAACCTTACGCTGGTGTCGTGTCCGCACATTCTACATCCGTCAATTCTAAAAAGCCTTACCACTTCTCCTATAGGCTTTTTGTAAATCTTAGCTTTATAAGAAGAATCTATTAGCTCTTTGGCAAGTACCATGGTACCATCCACTATGTGACCTATTGCGTATCCACCAGCAGCCTCTGCAGTTAGCTCTTCGTGTCCACTCCTCTTTTGTGATACGAAAAGCGCTGTTTGATACCACTTTTTCATAAAGTTAAAAATTCTTCTAACGATGCTTCTTGCAAGCATTTCCTTGGTTTCAAAAAGTCCTGTTACGGAGTCTATTACCGTAAACTTAACCTTGTAGTTTTGTATTACATAGGCAAGGGTTGCAAGAAGGTCTGGTAAGTTTTCTCTTAATCTCGTTGAAGAGGCTGCGTCAATTAAAATTATGTTGTCCTGAATTTCGTCAAACTCTATTCCCATTGCGTGTGCTCTTAGCCTAAGAGAGGAGACTACGAAGTTTGCAGGAGTTTCAACCGTTATGAATGCGACTTTTTCTCCTTTTGATGCCTGAGCAACTGCAAACTGCTCAACCATAAGGGACTTTCCCGTATCAGAAACTCCAGTAAGGTTAAACACGCTATACGCGGGAATTCCATTAAGAGGTTTTTTTACGAGTTTGTCTCCTTCCTTTTCCACTACGAAAAACAGCTCGTCAAGACCTTTTATTCCAGTAGGCACTCCATATACTTTTGGAGCTTTTTTTAACGCTTCACTACCCGTATAAATTGACTTTAAGTCAGGTTCTCCGTATCCAAACCCTACACTGTCCTTTTTTTCTACTTTTTCCATAAGTCCTCCTTTTTAAGAATATTCTTTAAGAAAAAGTTAAGCCCTAATTTCGTAAAATCAACCTAAAAGTAACAAAATATTATAAATTTAAATTAAAACACTTTTGCCTTGAAATCTTTTAAGGTGGAGTTAAATTTGGTAGGACTAAAAATAAATAGGAGGCAAAAGATAACATGGAAGACCTTAAAGAACAAACTGCCTTTGAAGAGGCGTTTTTAAAGTTTCTTCGTCAAAAAGACTTCAAGTTTCAGATGGAGCCTCACTTCTTTTCCAAAGCAAACTCAGCAGTAGTAGGAATAACCGCAGATACTCATGACGAATTCACCATAGCCTCAGCTTACTTAAGTTCTCAAAGTTACTTTAATTACGAATTTAACCTTATAGAAGAGTGCGACCTTAAAAAGCTTGCTCAAGCCCTCGTAGAAGAGAATTGGAACTTAAAAGGGTCTTCAATTAGTCTCATGGAAAACAAAGAAACTTGGAATTATGCAGTTTTAGAAAAAAACGGAAGAATAATGATTATAATAAACAAGTCAAGCACGAGACTTAAGCTCATTACTAACAAACTGCTTGACGAAGAAACCATAAAGTTTATAAAAAGATTTACTAATCTTGCAACAGCAGCAGGAGAAATAAAATACACGATCTTACACACAGAAGACTCTCCAGCTATAATGTTTGAAGAAGCGAGTTTTTACATTTCAAGAGAAAAGCTCGTTGCAGACCTTGATCCAGAGCTATTTGAGCTTGCAGGAGCAAATCTTAAAAGGCTTTCAACATACTTTGAGTCAAAAGAGAGCATTTTATTCGTTTTTGGTGCACCTGGGGTTGGTAAGTCCAAGCTCGTTGCTTACATTCTTGGAAAGTACGGACCAGAGGATGTGGAAGTTTTCCTCGTGAAGTCACTTGAAACTATGCGTTCCTTGTGCAGACATCCCGTAGCCCTTTTTAATCCTAACAGAACCAGCGTATTCGTATTTGACGACCTTGACTTTTCCTCAGAGCTTATAAGAAAAAATAGAGAAGAAATCGCAGACTTCGTTTCTCTTATACTTAGTGCCTCAGACGGAGTAGTGCCAACGAGGAACAAGCTCATTTTTACCACGAATCAACTGGTAGAGGAAATAGATCCAGCTTTGTTAAGACCTGGTAGGGTATTTGATGTTGTGCACCTTAAACCAATAAAAAGAAAAGACCTTCCTGAAAAGTGGAAAGACAAGGCTCAAAGTGAAGAAGTAACCATAGCAGAACTCGTCTTTTCTAAACCTCAGGTTGAGTATAAAGGTAAAAAAATAGGATTTTAAATTTTAGCCCTTGACCTTGCTTTTGACTTCAGCACATTTTCGTATCCCCACTTGTACAGAATTTCTTTAATTTCCTGCCTGGTAAGCTGAGGTTCTTCGTAAAGTCCTGCTTTTTCTCTCTGACGATAAGCCTCGTACAAAATCACTCCTGTAGCAACAGAAACATTGAGACTTTGCACCATACCAACCATGGGTATTTTTATCTTATGGGTTGCAAATGGTAAAAGTTCTTTTGAAACCCCTTCAACTTCATTTCCAACTACTATCACCGTGGGCTTCGTATAGTCAACCTCTCTAAAGTCAAGAGTATCTACTCCAAGCCATGTAACCACTATCTGAAATCCCTTATCCCTAAATTCTTTTAAAACCTTTACTGGATCTGAAACCTCGTGAATAAATACCCATTGATGGGCTCCAATAGTAATAGCCTCGTTTATTGAAGCCTTTTTTCCTTCCTCGTAACTGTAGTATATGTCCATTATTCCAACAGCCTCTGCGGTTCTTATTAGTGCAGAAAAGTTGTGTTGATTTCTCACCCTTTCAATAAAAAGTACGAGGTCCTTTTGGCGTTTTTTAAGTACCTCTTCCATTCTCTTGATTCTTCTTTCCAGCACCAAGTACTCCATGGCACTTAATATTATAAAACTTGCTCTGGGTTTTACTACCCTCTTTGCTAATCTTATGGTAAAATTAAAAACCAATATTTATCAAAGGAGGAAAAGTCTATGGATTGGAAGGATACCCTGAACTTACCGAAGACCACTTTTCAGATGAAGGCAAAACTCGTCCAAAGAGAGCCGGAATTTCTTTCTTTTTGGGAAAAAAATCACATATACAAAAAAATGCTTGAAAAAAGAAAGGATGCACCTTTGTACATTTTACACGACGGACCACCCTATGCAAACGGACACATTCACATGGGAACAGCTCTTAATAAGATTCTTAAAGACATAATAGTTAAAAGTAAAACGATGGCAGGTTATAAAGTTCCTTATGTTCCTGGATGGGATTGTCACGGACTTCCTATAGAGCTTAAGACAGAGCAGGAGCTTGGTGTAAAAAGGGGAGAGCTTCCTCCAAGACAGATTCGTTCAGCGTGTAGGAAGTACGCAGAAAGGTTTATAAAGATACAAATGGACGAATTTAAAAGGCTTGGGGTGTTTGCTATTTGGGAAAAGCCATACCTTACGATGACGCCTGAATACGAAGCTACTATTGCAAGAGAATTCTTGAGATTTTTGGAAAGTGGGCAGGTTTACAGGAGAAAAAAACCGGTTTTTTGGTGTCCTAATTGCGTAACTGCACTTGCAGAGGCAGAAGTTGAGTATTCTCCCCATCGTTCACCTTCTATCTATGTAAAATTTCCGTTTACTCCAGAGCTAAAAACCGTTGTAGAAAAAGAAATAGGAAAGGAAATTAGTGAAAAGGCTTATGTTTTGATATGGACGACTACTCCTTGGACGCTTCCTGCAAACCTTGCACTTGCTATGCATCCAGATTACACTTATGTATTGGCTAAGTGGGAAGACGAAGTTTTTCTCGTTGCAGAAGGAAGGCTGTCAGCACTCTGTGCAGAGCTTGACAGAGATCTTCCAGAGATCGTAGGTAGAGTAACTGCTCAGGCTCTTGAAGGAAAAAAGGCAAAACATCCCTTTTACGATAGGGAGAGCCTTATAGTAATTGCTGACTTCGTTACTTTAGATACTGGAACAGGGATAGTTCACATTGCTCCTGGACACGGAGAAGAGGACTACGAGGTCGGGCTTAAGTACGAGCTTGAGGTATATGTTCCCGTAGATCAAGAAGGAAGATTTTACGAAGATGTACCTATTGTTGGTGGAATGAACATTTACGACGCAAACAAGGTTATTCTTGAAACCTTAGAGAAAAACGGCAACCTTCTTTTTAGCAGTAGTATAGAACACAGTTACCCCCATTGCTGGAGGTGTAAAAAGCCAGTAATTTTTAGGGCTGAGGATCAGTGGTTTATTTCTATGGACGCAAAAGGACTTAGAAAAAAGGCTCTTGAAAGTCTTAAGGATGTAAAGTTTATTCCTGAATGGGGAAGAAACAGACTTACATCCATGCTTGAAAAAAGACCTGACTGGTGTATTTCAAGACAAAGGGTTTGGGGAGTACCTATAACTGTTTTTAAGTGTAAAAGTTGTGGAGAAGTTTTAAAAGACTACGAGTATTACGAAAAAGTAATAAAGAGATTTGAAAAAGAGGGATGTGACTTTTGGTTTGAGGAACCAGCAGAAAAACTCGTTCCAGAAGGAACGAAGTGCCCTAAGTGTGGAGCTACTGAATTTGAAAAGGAAAAGGACATCTTGGATGTGTGGTTTGATTCAGGAGTTTCTTTTGCAGGAGTGCTTGAAAAAAGAGAGGAGCTTAGGTTTCCAGCAGATCTATATCTTGAAGGTTCAGACCAGCACAGAGGATGGTTTCACAGCTCTCTTCTCTGTTCTGTAGGTACGAGAGGAGTTCCTCCTTACAAAGGAATTCTTACTCACGGATTCGTAGTTGACGGTAAAGGAAGAAAGATGTCAAAGAGCCTTGGAAATGTAATTCATCCGCAGGACCTCATTAAAAAGTACGGAGCAGAGATAATTAGACTTTGGGTGTCTGCTGAGGACTACAGAGACGACATAAAAATCTCTAACGAAATCCTTTCAAGGCTCGTAGAGGCTTACAGAAAAATAAGAAACACCTGTAAGTTCTTACTCGGTAATTTGTATGACTTTGATCCTAAAAAAGACATTATAGAGTTTGAGAAGTTACCTCCTTTTGAAAAGTACATTCTTCACAGATTGGATAGACTTATTAAGAGGGTTAAAAGGGCTTACGAAGACTTTGACTTCCACATCGTTTATCACGAAATACACAAATTTTGCGTAATAGAGCTTTCTGCACTTATAATAGACATAAACAGAGATTATCTTTACTGTGAGGCTCCTGATAGTTTTAAGAGAAGAGCAACCCAGACGGTGTTTTACTACGCTATAGACAGCTTGGTTAAACTAATGGCTCCGATACTTTCTTTTACTGCTGAGGACATCTGGATGAATCTTCCTTATCCAAAGGAAGAAGAGTCTGTATTTTTAACCGAGTTTCCAAATTACGAGTTTAAGCTTTCTGAAGAGGAAGTTTCCAAGTGGGAAAAGATTTTAGAGCTTAGAGAGGAAATTTTAAAACCTCTTGAAATAGCAAGAAGGGACTACAAGATAATAAGCACTTTTATGGAGGCTGAGGTAGAGGTAGAGGCTCCTGAAGAGCTAAAAGAATTTTTTAAAGACGCAGGCTTTTGGGAATACTTTTTAATAATTGCAAAGTTTGAGTTAAAAGAAGGGCTTAAGCCAGAAGAGGGCAGGGTGTTTTACGAGTCTGAAGACATAAAAGGGTTTAAAGTAAGGATAAAACCAACCGAATATAAGAAGTGTGAGAGGTGCTGGCAGAGAAAACCAGAGGTTGGAACTCTTCCCAATCCAGAGTTGTGTAAGCGCTGTTACGAGGTTGTAAGCTCAAGATGAAAAAGCTTTTTTTCTCGGTGTTTTTTGTGTTTTTTCTTGATAGGGTTAGTAAGTGGATTATTTCTAAAACCTTAAGTTACGGAGCAGTAATAAAGATTTTACCTTTTTTTAACCTGGTTAGAGGTGAAAATAGAGGAATAGCCTTTGGTCTTTTTCAAGGGATTGCAGGTAAACTTATTTTTAACGGATTAATATTTATTATTTTATTAGTAATAGGAAAAGAGGCATTAAAAATTTCTAAGAGACCTCAATGTACTTTTGAAACCATTGGTTTTGGTTTTATTTTGGGAGGGGGGGTTTCAAACTTATTTGATAGAGTCGTGTATGGAAAAGTAACGGACTTTTTGGACTTTCACCTTGGTGCTTATCATTGGCCAGCTTTTAATGTGGCTGATGCAGGGGTTACTATTGGATTTTTAATGCTTATAATTAGCTATTTAAGAGGTAAAAAGTGTTTTTAAAGCTAATTCCTCACTTTAGATTAGGTTCTCTTATTTTTAAAACGAGAACTTCAGAGGCAGAAATATATCTTGAGGATTACCTTCAGGAAGTTTTTCAAAAAATAAAAAAAGGTGTTTATCAAATAGAGCTTAAAAAGCTTCCAGACTTAAACCAGATTCTATATACATTTAAAGAACACTTTTTACACTTTATAGGGGTTGCTCCTCCACCTTTTACTTTTTATGTTTCTCAAGATCCAGAAAAAATTCCTTCTACTTTACTAAGACCAGGTAAAGTTTACTTTGAAAAAAGTTTAAAAGACGAAATAATAGACGCATTCAAAAATGTTAAATTATTTCATAGGGTAGATCCTTGGTACGATGTATATGAACTCGTTTTGCCTTCAACAGCAGACGAAAAACTTGATCTGTTTTACAAAGACATATTTTTTGCAGGCAGAGAAAAAAAACCTTGTTTTTTTTGCAATACTAATTGGCATACGACTTCTAAGTGCCCAGCTTTAAAGGAAATGGAGCCGTGTAAAGTTTTTGCAAAGACTTTAGAAATGAACTTTTTAGAACTTTCTCAAACCCTTTGGGACGGAATAGCAAGAGAAAACTTTTCCTACGACAGACTTAAGTACTTTTACACTCGTTACTTTTTTCTTTTTCCACAATTTTTAAAAATTTTGTTTTTTAAGTCCAGAGCTATTGAAAACTGGACGCAGATAGACCTTTCTACGGAAGTTCCAGTTGGAGGAGGAAGCCTTGGAATAGGGCTTGATTCCCTTATAAAAGGAGAAATTTCAGTAGCTGAAAAGAGATTTGAGGAAATAGAAGGGGATTACAAGTCTCTTATAGGTTTAGCTTTTGTAAATGTGTTAAAAGAAGATTGGAACAGGGCTTTGTACTTTATTGAAAGTGCTTTATCTAAAGCAGAGAGTTCGTTCGTTAAAACCTACTTAATTTTTCTAAAAGGATACATTAGTGAGATAAACGGAGACGAAGTTGGTGCAATGGATCTTTATAAGAGGGCTTTTGAGATAGACAAAACCTGTCTTCCAGCCTTTTACAGGTTAAGTGTTCTTAAATACGCAAGAGAAGAGGAAATTATAGAGAGAACCATTAGCTACTTTAATCATCCTTACTTACTTTATTGGTGTTATCTTGAACCAGTTTTTATAAAAGATCAAAAGTTCATTGAAGAATTTCTTGAAAAGAAAATAGCAGAAAAAAAAGAAACAGCCACTCAAAGATTAAAAGAGGCTGAAGATTTGTATCACAGACTTAAGTCTATAATGTCAAAAAGTGAAAAAGAAGAGTTTGAAAACAAGCTCAAGAGTATTAGAAATTCTATATACTCCGGTGGTATAGCAACCATAGAAAAGGCATCAGACAAGGCACTTGACTTATCCTTGGAGCTTCAAGCTTATGTTTATAACAAGCTTAAGGCTATAAGAAACGAATTGGAAGATGTAAAAAGAGATTACGAAGTACTTGCAACTTTTTGGAAGAGGTATCCTTACAAAGGAGAAGACCTCGTTTTTGGTAAAGAGTTAAAAAATATAGCAGGATTAATAGAAAAAGTCGTTAAAAAATTGAATAGAAAAGATGTTGCAAGTGTATTAAATACTATGTTTTCAGACCTTGAAACTGCTAAAAAGAAAATAGAAAAACTTAAGAAATTACAAGGGGAACTTAATAAAAAATGGATTTTTAGAAGAAGGCTTGCGGATTTTCTTAAAAACTTTTCTCTTATGGAAACCTTTCTCGTTGCAGTGTATGTGCTTTCTTTTTTAGGACCTTTGGGAAGTCTTTCAAACTTTTTAAACTTTCCAATGTTTATTCTTTTTTCTTTTTTGTCTCTTTTCGTGTGTCTTATTATTGCTTATTTTAAAAATTATGAATAAAATAAAAAATATAAACTATTATGTGGGTAAATGGCTATTTTATACCCTATAGAATTATAGAGTTTGAGGAACCTGTTGACGAGTTAAGACTCAGTTATTTAGAGGATCCTAAGGAATTTTTTTCAAAACTTAAAAATTACATAAAAGAAGGACACTACGCGTTTGGTTTTTTTTCTTATGAACTTGGATACCTGCTTGAAAAAAGACTGAATAAGCTATTTGTTGAACCAAAAGGAGTACCTTTAGCCTACTTTAAAGTCTTTAAAAGAGTAAAAAGAAAGAGCGTATTTAAAAAAGAAGAAAACTTTCAGGACGATAAGTTTTTTGATGTAAAGTACGGAGTTTCTAAAACAGAATATACTCAAGCTATAAAAAAGATAAAAGAATACATTGCAAACGGAGATGTTTATCAAATAAATTACACTTTTAAAGTAAAGTTTAACTTTAATGGAGATCCTCTGAGGCTTTTCTGGAAACTCATTTTTTCTCAGAGGTGTAGATACGGAGCTTACTTGGACGGAGGAGACTTTTTCGTTTTATCACTATCACCTGAATTGTTTTTAAAAAAACGAGGAGCTCAGGTTTTAAGCTCTCCTATGAAAGGTACATCCAAAAGAGGTATTTCTTTGAAACACGACAACATGATAAAGTCCATGCTTTTCCAGGACGAAAAAAACAGAGCAGAGAATGTGATGATTGTTGATCTTATAAGAAACGATCTTGGAAGGTGTTGTGAAGAGGGTAGTGTTTGGGTAAAAGAATTGTTTAAAGTGGAAAGTTATCCCACGCTTCATCAAATGATTTCAACTGTTACAGGTACGCTCAAGGCTAAGGACTTTTTAGAAGTTTTGAAGTCTTTATTTCCGTGTGGTTCTGTTACAGGAGCACCCAAGATAAGAGCAATGGAAATAATAAGAGAACTTGAAAAGGAGCCAAGAGGTGTTTATACAGGAGCTATAGGAGTTTTTACTCCAAAAGGAGACTATGTGTTTAATGTTGGAATAAGAACACTCGTGTTTTGGAAAGAAAACGAACACTACAAAGGAGAAGCTGGAATTGGAAGTGGAGTAGTTTGGGATAGCTCTCCAGAAGAAGAGTATTCTGAGTGTTTACTCAAGTCCAGATTTTTCGTAAGGGCAATCCCTTACTTTAAACTTATAGAAAGCATTTACTTTTCACCTGGAAAGAGCAATTACTTGTTAAAACTTCATTATCAACGCATGAGAGACTCTGCTAAGTTTTTCAGGTTTAAAATACCTTCTGAGCTCTCAACTTTTCAATCTTTTGAAGGTTACTTAAAGAAACACTTAAAACACTTAAATCCAGGACATTACAGAGTAAGAATTTTTTTGTCTCCTGAGGGAGAGCTTGAGCTTAAAGTTGAAAGGTTTGAGCCTTGGAAGGAAGAACTAAAAGTAGCACTCGTTAAGAGGAAGTTTGACATGAACATGTTTTTCTTTCACAAGACCACGAATAGAGAACCTTTAAACTTTTGGCGTAAAAAAGCAGAAGAACTTGGCTTTGACGAGGTGGTGTTTTTTAATGACAAAGGAGAACTTCTTGAGGGCACGATTTCTACGGTATTTTTAAAACTTAACGGAAAACTTTACACACCTCCTGTAAATCTTGGAATTTTAAGGGGAGTTTTAAGAGAGTGGATGTTAAAAAACAAACAGGTATTAGAAAAAGTTCTTACCATAGACGAACTTACAAAAGCAGAAGCTTTTTACATTGGTAATTCTGTAAGAGGTCTTGGAAGAGTCACTAAGTGGTGTATTCTTGAGTATTGCTAAAAAGGTTTAACATCAGTCTAAAAAAGGCAAGCTCTTGATGAGCATACCTTTCAATAGCAAATTGTACCTCTTTAATGAGTTCAATTGCTTTAAAAGGATCCCCTTTGTAAGTCTCTTCTGGAAAAGCCTTAGGATAGGTGCTAACTGATTTTCTTGCAAGATACGAAATCCATACCCACATGCTTAGTATGTAGAAAAAGATTTCAATCTGCTCTTTAGAAAGAGAGGCAAGTCTTTCAACGACTTTAAACTTTGCCAGCTCGCTTTCACTAACACCAGCCTTTACGAAGGCGTGAAGCTCTTCTATAACTCCCTTTTCTGCTATCTCTATAGCAAGTCCAAGACTTCCTTGAGCAACCCTTGCAAGGGTTAAAGCTATTTCTTCCTCAAGCCAGTACTTTTTTTTAAGCTCTTCAGCTATAAAGCTTTCTGGAAGACTCCTAAATCTCACTACCTGGGTGCGGGACACGATGGTTGGTAAAAGTTGAGTAAAGTTTTCAGTAATTAATATAAAGAGTGCGTAGCTTGGAGGCTCTTCTAAGGACTTTAAAAGGGCGTTTCCTGCTTCTGGATTGAGCTTTTCTGCATCTCTTATTAAAACTACTTTGTAACTTGCTTCAACAGGAGCGTACTTTAAAAAGTTAATAACCTCTCTAACCTGTTTTATCGTAATTTCTCTTTTTTCTGGAAACAACTCAAGTATGTCTGGATGAACCTTTTTAAAAACCTTTTTACAGCTTTTGCATTCTTTACACGGATTTTCCTTACTTTTTTCGCAGAAGAGGTGCAAGATAAAAGCTCTTGCTGTTGTTTCTTTTCCTACGCCTTTTATTCCTGTAAAAAGATAAGCGTGAGAGAGTCTATCCTTTTCAAGGGCAAGCTTAAGCAGATTTATAGCAGGTTTTTGATACTTAATCTCGTTAAGAGTCTTCAATTCCACCTTCTACGACCTCTATCTCTGCTCCTACTTTTTTAAGTTTTTCAACGATGCTTTCGTATCCCCTTTCAATAAGCTCTACTTCGTAAACAGTCGTAGTATTTTCTGCAAGAAGTCCTGCTATAACAAGGGCAGCTCCAGCCCTTAAGTCAGTAGCTTTAACAGGAGAACCTACGAGCTTCGTTGGTCCTGTAATAACTGCTGTTCTATTTTCTACATCTATTTTTGCTCCCATTCTGTTTAATTCATATACATAAAGAAACCTATTTTCAAAAAGGTTCTCGGTTATTATTGAAACTCCATTAGCCTGAGTTAAAAGCACTGCAAAAATAGGTTGAAGGTCAGTGGGGAATCCTGGATAAGGTGCAGTAACGATTTTCGTGTTTTTTAAAGGTGGTTTTTTCTTTACTATAAAGCTTTTTTTACCAACTTTCTCAAACTCTGCCCCTATTTCTTTTAGCTTTAAAATAGGGGTTTCAAGGTATTCTACGCAAAAGTTTTTTAATACTACCTCGTTTTCCTCAAAAAGTGCAGAAATCACCATGTATGTACCAGCCTCAATTCTATCTGGAATAACCTCAATTTCAACTGGGTGTAGTTTTTTCTTCCCTTTTATAACTATGGTATCCGTGCCGTGTCCTTTTATTTTTACTCCCATTTTTTTTAGCATCTCTCCAAGAAAAAATACCTCTGGTTCCTTAGCACAGTTTCTTATAATTGTCTCTCCTTCAGCAAGAGCTGCTGCCATCATTAAGTTTTCCGTAGCAGTTACAGAAGGAAAGTCAAGCACTATTTCACAACCCCTTAATCCGGAATTTTTAACTATAAGATTTCCATGAACCAGGGTTATTTCACTTCCAAGCAATTCCAGACCTTTTATGTGAAGATCAATAGGTCTTTTACCAATTGAACATCCACCAGGTTGCGGGACCTCTGCTTCTTTGGTAATTCCGACGAGTGCACCTAAGAATAATACAGATGCCCTTATCTGACTTGCAAGTTCGTAAGGTACCGTGTATTTGTTTATTTTTGAAGTGTCTATTTTTAAGGTGCTATTTTCAAAAATTACCTCAGCTCCAAGGTGCTTCATTATTTTAAGCATGCAAAATACATCTCTGACCCGGGGAACCCGTTTTAGCTTGTGTTCTCCAGGTGCAAGAAGTGTTGCACAAATAGCAGGAAGAGCTGCGTTCTTTGCTCCATTTATTTCTATTTCACCTTTTAAAATCTTTTGTCCCTGAATTACATACTTTTTTGCCAAGCTATCACCACCCTTTCGTATCCTAATAAATCTTTAAAAACCTCAAATTGCCAATTATTGACTTTTAAAAGTTCTTTTACGCTTTTAGCTTGATTATATCCCATTTCAAAAATTAAAAAACCGTCTTTTTTTAAAAATTTCCATGCATTTTTAATAGTAATTTTGTGAAAATAAAGCCCGTCTTCACCTCCAACAAGTGCCTCTTTTGGTTCAAAACACCTTACCTCTTCCTCAAGGTACTTCCATTCTTCAAGTGGAATGTAAGGAGGATTAGTTACTACGAGGTCAAACACCTTTTTTTCTGCAAGAGGTTTAAACCAATCTCCCTTCACGAAGTAACACCTACTTTCTACTTTATAAAAACGAGCGTTTTTTTTACTTATTTCTATGGCTTTTTCACTTATGTCTATACCAAATAAAATCTTAGTGTTAAGCTCTAATAACAAAGTTATTCCAATTACTCCAGAACCAATTCCAAGCTCAAGAATCTTTAAGTTTTTTTTCTTTATTCTCGCCTTTGCCACCTCAATTATAAGCTCGGTTTCCTGCCGAGGGATTAATACCCCTTCTTCAACGAAAAACTTTCTTCCCCAGAAGTAGGCTTCTTTTAGAATGTAAGCAAGGGGAGCTTTTTTAAGTCTTTTGTTTATTATTGCGTTAAGCTTGGATTCGTCAACCTCTTTTTCGTAAAAGAGATATACATCAAGAGGTTTTATTTTTAACAAGTGAGAAATGATAAGAAGGGTTTCCCATTCAGCCTGGTCTTTTTTTAATATCTGAGATAGTTTTTCTCGTGTATAAAGGATTGCATCTTTTACCCTCATTAGTTCTTTTTAAATACGAGTTTGTTTAACACCACTTCTACGGTTTCTCCGTCTCCGTGGATCTTTCTTACACTGCTCATTATGTCAAATTCCTGCTGAGCATAGTAAAGAAACGGCACGAGGACCCTTTTTCTTTCAGTATTATGAGCAATGATAACTTCTCCGTCGTCTTTGAGAAGTTTTTTAAATAGTTCAATAAGAGGCATAAAAAGACTCTTTTTAAAAACTACTTCAGCTCCTATTATGAGGTCAAACTTTTCGTCAATTTGGGGATTAGTCCAGTCAAGTATAGCAGTTCTTAACTTAAGGTTATTTTCTTCTGCAGAGCGTTTTATAAATTCAAGTGGAAGCTCTTGATACTCTGTGGCAAGTACATCGTGTCCAAATGCTGCAGCAACCAGACTTGGGACACCAAGTCCTGCTCCTATTTCAAGGATTTTTTTTACAGGAGGAACGCTTGCAACATAGTCTGCAAGCACTATACCTGCTTCCCAGATTTTAAACCAAAAAGGGAAGCCTTCTACATTTAGGAATGGATCACCCTGAAAGATTTCTTCAAGTTTAGCAGGTTTTACCACGACGATTTTTTTCCCTCTTATAACCACGGGTTCTTTTTCAATGGTAAGCTTATTAATATCAGGCATTTAAATCCTCCTGTAAAGTTTTTATGAAAAAGCATAAAAGCCTTTTAACCAAAAGTCAAGCCTTAAAAACTCAAATTACATATCTAAATTGATTTTTAATTGATTAAAGCTAAAGAACTTGACAAAGGAAAGTTTAAGCTATAATCTTTTTTTAACAAGCAAAAAATAACGAATAAAAAATGATAAAAAAGATTTTTATTTTAACTGGTGCTGGAATTTCTGCAGAATCAGGAATACCTACTTTTAGAGACGCTGGAGGACTTTGGCAAAGAGTTGATCTTAACAAAGTAGCAACACCTGAAGGTTTTCAAGAAGATCCAGACCTTGTTCACGAATTTTACAATAAAAGAAGGAAAGAACTTCTTAAGGTCAAACCTAATCCTGCACATTATGCTCTTGCGAAGTTGGAAAGAGAATTTCCTGGAGAAGTGGTAATAGTTACTCAAAATGTAGATGACCTTCACGAAAGAGCTGGTTGTAGGAATGTAATCCACATGCACGGAGAGCTTTTAAAAGTAAGGTGTATGTTTTGTGGGAAAGTTTTTAGAGAAACCGGTGATGTATTTACTTCAACTCCTTGTCCTTCTTGTAAAAGAAAAGGGAGCTTAAGACCACATGTAGTATGGTTTGGAGAAGTGCCGTTCTTTTTGGATAAAATTTTAAAAGAATTGGAGGAGTGCGACCTATTTGTAGCTATTGGAACTTCAGGAACTGTATATCCTGCTGCTGGATTCGTTGAATTAGCAAGAAAACAAGGTGCAAAGTGCGTGGAAATAAACTTAAAACCTGCAGAGAATGCACATCTTTTTCACGAACACAGGTATGGTCCTGCGAGTAAAGAAGTCCCAAAGTGGGTAGAAGAAGTACTTTCTACTCAAAGTTCGTAATGACTTTAAAAAGCACAAAATCTTCTGCTTTTATCTTTATTAAACTTTAAGTTCACTACGAAGTCAACCTCTATTCAGTAAAACCTGTATTAAGAAATCTAACTCAAGAAGCGCTTACTAAAAGCTGGAATTATCAGATAAAACCATTTCTTAAAATGGAAAAGAGAAAAGTATCACTCATGATGTTTTTAAAGTACTTGATGCTTTAGGTCTTGAAATAGAGGTTAAAATCAAAAAGAAAGGAGATCCTAAAAGGCTTTGGACTCCCGAGGAGCTTTTGGAATAATAAAAATTTGCTTGACAAAAATTTTTAAAAAGGTACTCTTTAACTAAAGGAGGAAAGCTTTGCTTAATAATTTTTCATGGGATAAAGAAAAAAGCAAAGTAGAACTTTTAATTCGTAAAATGAAGTTTCAGGATCCAAGGAAAACAGTTGCAGAACATTCAAAAGACGAGCTTAAAGAAGTTTTTTTGAAAAATTATTTTAGATTTTCTGAAAAAGAAAAGAGTTTCTGGAAAGTAATTTTAGACATTTCTGAAGAAGAATTAGCAAAATGCAAAAGTAATTTTGAAGAAAAGGAGCTTCCTAAAATCCATCCTTATCCTTTATAAAAAACTTGTTTACTGTTTTAAAAGCTCTTACCTTCTTCGAAAATGCCGATAATCAACAAATAGAAGACATTGATAAACATTGGGACGAAGTAAAAAAGTTTTTTATAAAAAGCATTAAATCTTTTGTAAAACCTTCTTAAGTGACATTTTTTAATTTTTCTCAAAAATTTTTCTACTGTCAATGATGTTATTACTCTTTATTTTACGGAGAGGTGGGGCACTTTATTGTATTAGCTGGAATATCAAAAAGTTGTCTTTGTAAATTGGTGTGTTATTTTAAATTTAAAGAGTTAATTTAAAGATAGGAGAAAAGCTGATGGCTAATTTAGCATTAAAGTATC
>JAADEG010000083.1 GCA_013153525.1 Thermodesulfobacteriota bacterium | reverse complement strand
CAAGATTAGGTCTTCCAGAGAGCACAGCCTGAAGTTGCTTTATTTCTTTTTCCCTGTTTACGAACTCTGGTATGTCTTTAATTTGTTGCATGAGGCAGCCTCCTAAAATTTTTGCTTTTTATTGATAAGTATAACCGTTTTTGGTAAAAATTGCACTTTTATGTAAAAACGGTTTAAAAAAGTACATTAAAAAGCCCCTTGCTAATTGATTCAGTAAGATTTTAAAAAAATTAAAAAAAAGAGAAAATTAAACCTGCGAAAAAGATTTCGCCTTGACTTCTTTTTTCAAAAAACTAAAATAATTAGTTAAATTTTAAAAAGGAGGCTTGAATGCTCGTAGCCAAAGCTACAGCTCCTCTTAGATTTTCTTTTAATGGATACGAATTTAAGTTAAAAAGAAAGGAAAAACTCCTCTTTGCAGACGATGTTTTTGCACTACTTCCTAAGAACATTCAGTCTCAGTTTGAAAAAGCTCACAGCGTACTTCCTCCGTTTTACAATGGAGAAGACTTAAACGGAAAAACAGTTCTTTTGTTTGCTCAAGCAGCAATAGGTGACGCAATTTGCATGACTCCAGCACTAAGAGAGGTAAAAAGACGCTATCCAGACTCTCAAGTCTGGGTTGCAATATCTGGAAAAGCTCGTCCTGTACTTGAAGGATTACCTTACATAGACAAACTTCTTCCTCATCCTACTCCTCTGAAAGAAGTTAACAAAGTTGACTACATAGTAAAAGCTGTTGAAATGGTAGGAAAACCTCAATTTAATTATCAAAACATGATACAATACTTTCTTTGGAAGTTTCACCTTGACTTTGCAGAAAAAGAAACTCCGGATGTCGTGGTTGATGAAGAAGTTAAAAAAGAGCTTGAAGAAGTTTTTGCTAAAATAAGAGAAGTAGCAAAGGACAAAAAAATTCTTTTGTTCCACTACTTATCCTCTTCTATTCACAGAACTTTGCCACCCAAGTTTTTAAAAAGTATTGAAGACCTTATTTGGGACGAGTATGCACCTGTTATCTGTAGTCTTCCTGAAGAAGACATTACAGTTGAAGTTGCTCTTGATGTTTACGGTATAAGAGCAGCTAATCTTTCCTCTTTTATGAAGGACTTAAGATACTTAATTGCTGCTGTAAGTCTTTCAGATGCAGTAATAACTGCAGATACTGCAACAGTCCACATCGCAGCAGCTCTTGAAAAACCAACGGTTCTCATTTCAGGAGCAATTGATCCAGAATTAAGATGCTCAACATATCCAACCGTAATCCCCGTGAGACCGAACTACCGAGGAAAAACCTGCGTAAGCCCCTGCATGATTCACGCTTTGCCAAATCCGTGCAATGAAGCACTTGAAAAAAAGCAGTTTTACGCCCCTTGCTTAGAAAGCATACCTCCTATAGTCGTTTATCAAGCGCTAAAAGACGCTGAGCTCCTGGTTAGAAACTCTTTTGAAACCAAATCCTGTCCTATTTGCGAAAACAAAACCAGCTACGAAAAACTTGAAGTTATGAATTCCCACTTATTGGTAAGGTGTAATTCCTGCGGGCTTGAGTTCTTCACAAAAGCAAAAGACTCAAAAATTAACGAAAATTTAAGTTCCTTAGTAATAGATCCTGATAAAAGCCCTATAATTCAAACCTTGGCAAAACTCGTAAAATTTTTTAACAAAGAAAAGGAGGTTTTGGTTTGTCCTGATGACGGATTTTCTGAAGAATTGGCAAACACTTTAAGTGGTATTAAAAAAGTTTCTCTGGAAGAGTTTACTGATTCTGAGGAAAAATTTGAGCTTATCGTTAACTTAAACACCCTTGATTCTACTGAAGAGCCGTTGGAAGTATTAAAAATCTTTTACTCAAAGCTTGAAGATAGCGGGATACTCTTAACAACTACTTTGTCCTATTCTGCTTTTCCTTATCAAGTAAAGGGGTTTAAAAAGTACTTGTGGTGGAAGCCTTGTTATCCTCCAAGAGGACTCGTAAGGTGGAAGCCAACTACCTTGTTTTTTGCTTTAAAAAGAGCTGGATTTTCTCAAGTAAAAGTTTTTACTTCACCAGTTTCAACAGTTGATATTGGTGAAAACTTATCCGTAAGAAAAGTGGAAGTTCAATATCAAGGTAAACCCGTAACGATGATAGATGTCTCAGGAGTTACTGCAATAGTAGTGGATACCCTTAAGTTTTTACCTTTAAATTCTAAGGAACTCGGAGCTTATTGTTGTGGAATAGGAATAAAAGGTAATCTGAATTTTGATTGGGAGAAGTTAATTTCAAGGATTATAAGTCTCGTTGCAATAGATTACACCTGGGGTAAAGATTAATGAAAAAGCTGAGATTTCAAATAAGAACCTGGAATAGGGCTGAAAAACTAAAAGTTTGTTTAGAAAGAATTATTGAAGAGATTGAAAAGGTAAATGCTCAGGAAGACTGTATAATTTTCGTGATTGACAATCATTCAAGTGACGCAACCCCCCAATTGCTGAAGTCTTTACAAAAAAAGTATTCATTTTTAAAGGTTTATAGAAATCCTGAGTGGTATCCTATGGGAAAACAGCCACCACTTCCTAAGGAAGTTTTAAGTGAGATTGATGCGGAATTTGCATGGAGTCTTGGAGATGATGACATAATAATAAAAGACGCATTTGCAATTGTGTGGAAGTTTCTAAACACTGAGCATCTTGAAGACACTACCATAATTCATGTAGCAAATGCTCAACTTCAACCGCACAGCTACAAGATTTACAAAGGAACCGTTTTAGAATTTATGAATTTAATGGGATTTAATCAGTTTATAGGATGGGCTGCTTCCCAGATTCAGCACATAAAAGTAACCAGAAAGATTCTTTTTGAGGATTGGGGAGAAGATTATATGGAGGAGTTTTACAAAAAAAGACAACCTCTTTATCAAACAACTGCCTTTCCTCATGTCCTTATGGCTTTACACTTTTTTGCAGATACCCAAGCAGTGGTACTTGACTATCCGATAGTTACTCCAATGGAAACTAAGGAAACAAAAGAACACATTGAAAGGTGGGAAAAAGAAAACATTGGCTGGAGGTACTTTCTATTTGTTAAAGTACTTAAACAAATGTTTGACGAAGGGCTTCTCAGGGAAAAATTAAAACCAACATTTTTTAAGTATCTTAACCATAATTTATGGGATAGATTTTTAAGAGAAATGATAGCAGCGAGGATCGGAAGATATTTTATGAATCCTCGCCCAGACGAAGGATGGGACATAATTCTTATGATTGCCAAACTCATAGACGATCCAACTACTTCAAGACTTATAAGAACATCTGTTTTTACAGCAAGAAGCGCTTGTGAACTTTACCAAACCATTAAAGAAAAGCTTGAAAAAGAAAAAGACGAAGCCCTTGAGGAAAAAAGAAAAGAAGTTTTTAACCAGCTTGCCTCAGTTATAGACGAGCTTGGGACTCCAATTTTTGAGGCAGGCTGGGCAGGAAAAGGCTTTAAAGGAGAAGTGTTAAAATGAAGGCTGTTATACTTGCAGGAGGAAAAGGCACGAGGCTCATGGAAGAAACCGTCGTAAAGCCCAAGCCGATGGTGGAGATAGGGGGTAAGCCGATACTTTGGCACATAATGAAGATTTATTCTTATTATGGAGTGAACGAGTTTATAA
>JAADEG010000088.1 GCA_013153525.1 Thermodesulfobacteriota bacterium | reverse complement strand
CAAGGGACTTCTTCTCAACGATAGCGTCAAAAAGTGCCCTCTTAAAGGCTACTGGAGTGTCAGTAATACAAGAACGAGAGTCAATACGAGCTGTCTCAAATGCCTTGAGAAGCTCGTCCTTAAGCTCCTCCCCAATCTTTACCCTTAATACCTTAAGCTCTCCACCAAACACTGCCTCAATCTTCTCCTCTACAGGAGTCCCCTTTATCTTGCTAAGTCTGTTTTCATCTAAAAAGACCTCTAAAATGTATTCCATCTTATCACCCCCTACATTTTTAAAAATTTATTAGTCTAAGTCTGGCATTTCTACTTCAAGTTCTTTCTCTTTGTACTCAACATACTTCTCATTTACGAATGGATAATTAAACTTCTTCCACCACTTAACGATTACTTTAAAGATCTCAGGTCTCATAATAATTGCTGGTGGCTGAACACCCTCTGCAACGAGTCCTCTGATCAAGCTTCCACTAAGCTTCTGCTTCTCTTTGTCGTGTCCACAGCTCTCACTGTATGCCATCTCTTTACAGTGTGGACAATACCAGAACTCTCTCATGTTCTGAGGCCTGATCTGAAGTCCTCCTTCAATCTCTGTTGGAGGCTTGTCAAATCCGTAGCTTGGAATTCCCTTAAGCCAGAGAATCTGAGTTGCAAACTTATCGTAATACTCACCTACTGCTGCATGGTCACGACCAAACATGTGGTGAGTACATCCCATGTTCTGTCTGATAATTCCATGAAGCAAGCTCTCAAGTGGGTTACCATATCTCATGTCCCAAAGAGTAAATGTTACGAAATGACGCTCAGGCTTGATGTATCCTGCCTTGTTTACCATCTCGTGAGCCTCTAAAATTGCCTCGTCAGGATAGTCTCCCCTTCTCTTAACTCCAATAATTGCATTTACGAGAATTCCATGACAAGGCTCAACATCTCCAGTATATGCTGCACACTTCATAAGCATTTCGTGTCCAACATGAGGAACATTTCTTGTCTGGTGAGCAATTGCAGTTCTCCAACCCTTCTGATCAAAAATCTCTCTACACTTTCTTGGTGGTACCCAGAACCTGTCAAATGGTGGCTTAAACTTAGGTTCGTTAATAATGGTGTACTTTCCAGCAAGAATAATAGGCTGATGACTCCTGTAAATCACCCAACCAGGATGCTTGTCGTCAAACCTCTCTCTTACGACCTCTGGATTAGTCTCAGGCGTTCCGAAAGTTCTGTCTGCAAGCTCTGCTGGATCAATCTCATAAACCTCTTCAATGTCAAGAATAGCAAAAGGCTTACCCTTAAGTTTAATAAGAAGCCTGTCTCCAGGTCCTACACCAAGCTTCTGATAGTCCTCTTTAGAAATGTCAAAAAGAATTGGATAAGGGAAAATCCATCCACTCAAAAGCTTTCTCTTAGTAAGTACAGACTCAAGCTCCTCAGAGGTCATTGACCCCTCTACAGGGCTAAAAAATCCATAACAAACAGACATTATCTCACGATACACATTCCTAACAGGCACCCCCCTCTTGTAATGAAGGGTGGGCTTAATCTCGTAAACTGCACCTGCCTTCTCACAAGCATCAGCAATCTTCTTGGCAGCCTTCTTATCTTTTAATACACGCTCAACTAAACGGCCACCATGAGGCATCGGCCTTTTAAAGTAAAGCTCAGACATAGGAAACCTCCTTTCACATATTTTTTTGTTTTATCCTACAAATCCTCAAGCATTGTTTATTTATTTCCAAATTATTAAAAAATTAATCTTTAAAGTCAAAACCCATAAACATAAATTAACCTGAATTATAAGCGAATATAAACTTTCTATCCCTTTATTTCTAATTTTATCTCAAAAATTTTTCGTTTTTCTTTTATTTTAACCTAAAGAATTTACAAGCTCTAATTTTACATTATAATTAGGTAAACCAAAAAATTTAAATAAAGGTGATGTTATGCTCCCACCTCTTAGCCTCATTAAAGCAGAACTTGAAACCGTAGAAAACTGGTTGAGAAAAGAATTACAATCTCAACATCCTTTCATAAACGAAGTTAGCCATTACATCGTCTTCTCCGGTGGAAAAAGAATAAGACCCCTTTTGTGCGTATTATGTGCAAAAGCATTAAACGGAGTAAAAGACGAAGTGCTATACCCCACTTCTATACTGTTTGAATACTTACACGCTGCAACCTTGTTACACGACGATGTCGTTGATCAGGCTGAATTCAGAAGAGGTAGAAAAGCAGCAAGAAACCTGTGGGGTAATCAAGCAACCATTCTCGTGGGAGACTACCTGTACGCAAAGTCCTTAAAACTCGCAAGCAGATTAAGAAATCCAGAAATAATGGAAGTAATAACTCATACCACACTTCTTATGAGTGAAGGAGAAGTCCTTCAGCTCATAAACCTTGATAATCCTGCCCTTACTGAAAAAGAATACAAAGATGTAATTTACAGAAAAACCGCAGTACTTATATCTGCCTGTTGCGAAGTAGGAGCACTTCTTGCAGAAGCAGACTTAGAAACTTGTAAGGCTTTAAAAAACTTTGGAACATCCATTGGAATGGCTTTTCAAATAGTTGACGACCTACTTGACTACTTAAGCACTGAAACTGGGAAAGACCTCGGTAAAGATTTTAAAGAAGGAAAAATCACTCTGCCTGTGATATACGCACTTGAAGAGGCAAAAGAAAACGACAGAAAACGACTGCTTGAGTTGTTTAAAATTAAAAATCCTGACGAAAGCCACTTTATGGAAGCAAAAGACCTGATTGATAAGTACAAAGGCTTTGAAAAAACCAAGAAAAAGGCTGAAGAATACATTTTTTCAGCTAAAAAGGATCTTAACTGCCTTAAAGACAGCCCTTACAAGTCTGCCCTTAACTTTATTACTGATTACATTCTTGAAAGAAACAAGTAAGCCATGTCTCTTAAACTCCTCGTGTTTGATTGTGACGGAGTACTCGTGTCCTCAAAAGAAGCAAACGAGGCTTTTTACAATTATCTTGTGAAAAAAATAGGAAGAGAGCCTCTCTCCAAAGAAGAAGTAGAATTTATTCACATGCACTCAGTAAAAGAGTGCCTTGAATACTTGGTAAGAGACTGCCCTCACAAGTTTAAGGAACTCTGGGAAGTATATCAACAAACTCCTTACTCTATGTTTTTTGACTACTTGGTGATAGAAGACGGTCTGTACGACTTTTTAAAATGGGCAAAGCCAAGGTTTAAAATAGCTCTATGCACTAACAGGAGTAATTCTACAGAACCACTTTTAAATCACTTTAATCTGAAGCCTTACTTTGACTTTGTGATGGATGCTACCAAAGTTCCAAAAAGTGATCCAAGGGCTTTGGGAGAAATACTTGAATTCTTTAAAGTTAAACCTGAAGAAGTTCTTTACATTGGAGACTCTGAAGTTGACCTCAACCTTGCTAAGCACTTTGGAGTAAAACTGGTAGCATTTAAAAATCCCAACTTAAAAGCTGACTTTACTGTAAATTCTTACAAAGAGCTTAAAAAACTCATAGAAGATGTATTTCTAAGTCATTCTTAATTAGTGAAAAAATTTTGTTAAAAATTCCAGCACACTTAAAGTCAAAGTTCTTTCCTTTAGCAGGTTCAGGGGTTATTATAACGAGATTTCTTATAGCTCTCGTAAAAGCAACATACATTAGGTTTAAAAGCTCAAGTTTCGCACGGGACTTTTCCAAGTACCAGGCTAAAAGTGCATCTAAGTCTTTTACAAAATCCTCCTTTCTCCCTTTAAAAACCTTATCTTCGTAAAAGTACAACCCTAACTCTACAGAAGAGCTTTTTTCTTCCCAGAACAAAGGCACTATAACCGTATCAAATTCAAGCCCTTTTGCTAAGTGAATACTCAAAATTTTGATGGAATCTTCTTCCTTAGGAAGCTCTAAACCTTCTTCAGAATAGTTCTCCCAATATTCCACGAATTCTTCCAGATCGTATCCCTGCGAAAATAAATTAAGTACTAAAGTTAAAAATTCGTAAATGTAAGGACTTTGCTCTGGAAACTTTTTTACTAATTCAAAGGTTTCTACTGCTTCTCTAAGTACTTCGTAAAAGTTTAATCTACTTCTTAAACTTGAGAATCGGTTTATGTAGTTTTCCCACAGGTGAGGATATTCCAGCTTAACGAACTCAGTAAGTTTTACCTCTCCTCCTACTTTTTTTCTGTAATTTTCGTAGTCTTTTAGTACTTCTTTTCCTTCTGAAGTAAAACCTGAGCTTAAAAATCCCATAAGGGAAATCTGATCTTCTGGATTTATCAATAGTTTTAAAAAACAAACCAGGCTGTCAACTACTGGTGACTCGTGAAGACCAAGCGAGGCACTTCCTATAACCTTAAATCCGTTTGACAGAAGAAAAGAGGTTAACTCTGATATGTCGTCGTTGTTTCTCATCAAAATTGCAACATCTTTTAATTCTTCTGAAGCACTAAGGTTAGTTAGTATCTCTTTTATTTCGTTAAAGAGCTCTTCTTTAAGTCTTCTCTTTGCCTCTTTTTTTTGCGAAGATTCTTGCAATTCTTTTATGTTGCAAACCTTGATTCTTACACTTCCTTTTCCGTTTTTTAAAGCCTGCTGTACAGTGGTTGAAAAGGTCTCTTTTAGCTTGGGAAATACTTTTTTTATAACCTCTTTTTGGATCTCTTTTTCTGTCTTGTATAGCGATGTCGGGAAAATAAGCTCTTTTAATAGCTCTTCAGTAAGGTCTTCTCTCGTTACGAGAGAGCTAAAAAACTTATTATTGAATTCAACCACCTCTTTCGTACTTCTGTAATTCGTTAAAAGTGGTTCTTTTTCTTCGTGAGCAGTGATTAGAGTTTGAGAAACCTCTGTTAGCAATTCAGGAGCAGCTCCTCTCCACTGAAATATGGACTGTTTAACATCTCCAGCACAAACGAGCATACCTTTTCTACTAACTAATTCTCTTACTATTGGAGAAATAGCTTCCCACTGAAGTCTGTCTGTATCCTGAAACTCGTCAATTATAAGAGCATACAAAATTCCAAGTTTAACATAAATCCAAGGAATAAAACCCTCGTCTGTAAGTACCTGCGATAACTTTTCCTTCCACAATCCTATCAAAAGGGTTTTTTCTTTAAATAGAAGCTTTTCAAGTTCTTCTTTTAAAGAAGTGTAAAGAAAAAGGTAATTAGAGAGAATTTTGTCTTGACGAAATCCGTCGTAGTTATTTAAAAGCTCAACCAGCTCTTTTTTGTAAGTAAGGGCTTTTATTAACTCGTTTGAAAACCTGACGAACTTTGACTTTATGTCTATTTTTAGACTCTTTTCAGTTGAAAACAGCATTTCCACGAATTCATCAAAAAACTCAATCAGTTTTTTATCCTCGTCAGCCTTTTCAAAAATAGCTTCAAGAGCTTTTTCTATGAGTGAATCTTCAAGATAATTCTTAACCGTGAAGTCTGAAAGAAGCCCTAATTCGTAAGCTACTGCTCTATAAACATTTAACAAAAAGCTGTCTATGGTTTTTATTTGGAACTCGTCGTAGTTTAAAAATATGTGGTTTAGGAGCTCCTCAGCCTGTTTTGAAGAAAGGTTAAGTTTGTCTTTTAGTTCGTTACCCTTAGGAGTTTCCAAGGCTATTTCTTTTAAAAATTGTACTATCCTTTCTTTCATTTCAAAAGCAGCTTTGTTAGTAAAGGTGATTGCAAGGATGCTTTTTAAAGAAGGTGTTGAGGTATCAAAAATTTCTTTTAAAATGTTTAAGTACTGAAGTGAGAGAGTGTAGGTTTTTCCACTTCCAGCACTTGCGTTGTATATAATTACTGACATAATCAAGAATAAGATTTTAGCTCAAACTTAAAAAACATGCAAGCAGGTGGTAGGTTCTTTTTTGAATATCAAAAAGACTTGGCTGTTTTATTGCCACAAGACGCACATCACGCAGTAAAGGTGCTGAGAAAAAAAGTCGGTGACAAGATTTTGTTAATTGACGGAAAAGGAAAAGAGTTTGAGGGAGAAATAATTGAAATCAACTACAAAAAGAGAACCCCAGAAGTAAAAGCAAGAATAATTTCTCTTTTAAGAACGGAAAAATCTATAAAACCTTATTTAATAGCACTTATACCTCTTTTGAAAAAAGAAAATACGGAGTTAATAGTAGAAAAAGGTACTGAGCTCGGTGTAAGTTGTTTTATTCCGTTTATTAGCCAACACACAGTTGCTAAAAAAGACGAGAGGTTCGTTGAGAGACTTAAGAAAAAAAGTGCTGAGGCGTTAAAACAATCAGGAAGATTGATCTTACCAGAGATAAAAGAAATTAAAAAATTAGAAGAATTTCTAAGAGGGAGTATTGACGGAAAGCTCGTAGTTGGGGTTCCAGAGGGTAAGATCAAGGGTTTTGAAGAACTTTTAAGCTTAAAAAAGCACGAAAAGGTTTATCTTTTAACTGGTCCTGAAGGAGGGTTTAGTAAAGAGGAAGAATCACTTATAGACGAGCTTAACCCAATTAAAGTTTCTTTGGGAAGGTACATATTAAAGGCTGAGACTGCAAGCATAGTGATCATGGGTATTTTTTCTTTTATCTGTTATAATTTTTAGAGAAATACTTGAAAAATAAAGAAAATGTGATTTTATTTAGGTATTTAAAACTTAAGGGGAGGAAAATGGGAGGGCGTTCAAGAAAGTCAATTTTAAAGCAAAAGCTTGCTAAGTATTACAGAGAAAGGGAAAACCCACTTGCACTTCTTGCGCTACAGGATGAGATTATTCGTTTAAATCAGAAGAAGCTTGCAGAACTTGAGAAAAATTTGGATTATCTTAGAGAGGTTGAGGCTCTTGAGGCTGAAAAAGTAGAAGTAAAAGAGGGTGAAGAGGAAGTAAAGGGTATTTCCAGGCTTACTATAAGAAGGTTTACTAACGAGCCAGAAAAAAAGTTTGCTACCAGAGCCTTTTACGAAGCTCTTTATCCAATCACCTTAGAGTACAGATTCATGCCTCTTCAAGCAATATTCGTGTGGTACTTAAGGGCTCTTGAGCTCGTCTATGGAGAAAAAATTCCTAAAATGCACCTTACGAGACTTCAAAAGTGGATAAAGTACTGGTTGTCAAGCCTTACTGCAGAGCAGGAATTACAGCTTAAAAGTGCTATAATTTCATGGATTCTAAACAGATTTACATAAGAACTTTTCTTTTTTTACTTTTTTCGCTTTTTTTAATTCACCTTAATGAAGGGTTTTGTTATAAGGTTTTTTCTATTTGTCTGCCTGATAACTACGGGAAAATAAATACTCCTAAGACTTTTTACATAGGAGCTGGAGAACCAGCTTTTGGCATAATTTACGATCTAAAACCCCCTTTAAGTGCGTTTGTAATTTTTCCAAACGGTACTACTAAGAGAACCTATCTTTTAAAAACTCAATTTCTTGATCAAGCATTTAACATGCAAAGAACTGGTTATAAAACTTCTATTTTACCTAAACAAAAGGGTGATTACAACTTGTGTGTTGAGAGTGATTATGTACTATTGAGTAATGGCACTTTAATGAAGTTTTTCGTAAAAACTCCTTTTCATGTAGAAGTAGAAAAAGGTTGGGACAACATGTGTGGTTTTCCTCTTGAGATAAAGCCTTACACCAGACCTTACGGTTTTATTACTCATGGAGTCTTTTGGGGACAAGTCTGGTACAGAGGAATACCCTTGGAAAACGGAGAGGTAACAGTAGAAAAGTTTAGTCCCTACTTTCTTACTAAACAGGAACTTCCTAAGGATTCTTACGGGCAAATAAATTATCCTTACTTAAAAAAGGTAACTAAACTTAGTAAAAACGGATTTTTTATAGTATCTTTTGAATCTCCAGGGTGGTGGGTAATTTCCGTAAAAGTAAAGGCTGGAAAAAGAAGTTATGCTAATCAGGTTTATCCTTTGGAGTTTGAGCAACTATTTTGGGTTTATGTATTTCCTCAACAAAACAACTTTCCAAAGTACGAATACTTTTATCCTCAATAATCTAATGAAAAGTAAATAAGGGGGGAGGAAATCCCCCTTATTTTAAGGTTTTTAAGGTCTTGGTGGGGGTGGAGGAGGTCCTGGAGGTCCGGGTGGTCCACCAGCTGGTCCTGGAGGTGGAGGCGGTGGTCCAGGTGGTCCTGGTGGTGGTCCTGGAGGTCCTATCCTTCTTCCTGAAAATGCTTCCATTTCTTCTTTTGCTCTATAGTCTGGAACTACCCGCGTACCGTCGTAATATATTCTAATGTGTCCTAATAGCATTCCTTGATAAGCAAAAGGAATTGCCCAACACGCTTCAGGTTCTCTATACTCTGCTCCTTCAAGAATCTTTAAACCTTTTATTACCTTCAAAAGTTCAGCTTTAACAGTTTCTAAAGGAACCCTTACTTCAAATACTCTTGGATGATAACCTAAGGGTATAGGAGCACCTGTCTGAGGATCAAAGTGAACTACTCCTACTACTTCTCCTTGATACAAAATTGCACCTTTAACCTCTACTTCTCCTCTTGGAGCACGCATTATCCACACTTCTCCAGGCTTTAAGTAAGGAACGAGGGCTTTAGCTGTATCTACTGCCTTTTGTGCAGTATTAAGACTCGGTGAAGTAGGAACACTACCTAAAACCGGGGGCTGAGAATGTCCTTCACTTACTCTCAACCCTATTACTACTAAACTCATTAAAAGTGTTAAAAAAAGTAACTTCATTTTATCCCCCCTTTTTGAAATTTATTTCCAATTTCATATGCTTATTATCTAAAATTATACGGAAGTCAAACTTAAGGTCAAGAGGATTTTTTATTTAAAATTTAAATAAGTTTTAAAACAATATTCTTATTATTTCAATAAATAATACTTTACTTTTAATCCTCGTAACCCTTGACATAACTTCATTTCAAATTATACTGAAAATCAGTTTAAAATTCTATTGAAAGGAGGTTTTTTCAAATGAAAAAGGCAGGGATTATAAGGTGCATGAATACAGAACCAATGTGCCCAGCTACAGGATGCTTTAAAGTAGCAAGAGAAGGTAAAGGTATGTTTTCAGAGGTAGGACCAGTTGAAATAGTTGCTCATCTTACATGTGGAGGATGCCCTGGTAAGCAAATTTTACCAAGAGCTTTAAAAATGATTGAAAAAGGAGCAGAAGTAATTGCTCTTTCCTCCTGTATCGTAGGCAAAAAACCCGGAGATAAGTACTACCAATGCCCGCACCTTGATCAAATAAAAGAAATGCTTGAAAAAGAATTAAAAGATAAAGCTATTATTATATATGGTACTCATTAAAAACTTAAAATCCCTGTCTTAATAAAATTATAGGATCTATCTTGGCAGCTTTATAAGCTGGATAAATACCAGCAATTAATCCAAATATTATAGTTAAACCAACAGAAATACCTATTGGAAGCCAGGGCATAACTATTGGATAGTGAAGAATTGGTAGAAGGATTATGCTTATACCAAGACCTAAAATTATTCCTATTATTCCACCTACTACAGTTATAAACACGCTCTCCATTAAAAACTGATAAACCAGATCCTTTTCCCGTGCTCCGAGTGCTTTCCTTATTCCTATTTCTTTTTTTCTTTCGTTTACTGCAAGAGTCATTATAGCTGTAACTCCAAGTGCTCCAACCAAAAGACAGAGCACTGATATACTTCCTACTAAAGAAGCAAAAATCTTAGTAGTTCTGGTCTTTGCCTCAAGTATGTCTTCTGCCTTTACTATAGTAAAGTCTTTATCTCTTTCTGTAACATGATGCCTTTTTAATAAAATTTGATCTATTCGTTTGACTATTAAAGGAATCAAGCTTACATCACTAACTCTTATGTAAATACTTTTTATGTAATCCACATTGTAAAGAGCTGCCATTGCTACTGTATAAGGGACTAAAACCTGGTCGTCCTGATCTTCTCCACTTGCGTCTATACCAATTGGTCCAAGAACTCCTATAACTTTAAACGGTAGTTTGTTAACATAAATATGTTTTCCAATGGGATCCTCGTCTCCAAAAAGTTCTTTTTTTACTTTGTATCCTAAAATTGCTACCTTTTCGTAACTTTGAATCTCAGATTTCAAAAAGTTTCTACCTTCTTCAAGAGGAAACCTTCTTATCTTTAAGTATTCAGGATTAACTCCTGTAATAGTAGTTACATAAGTATTTTTTCCGTTTCTTACTATTCCGAGACCATTAAAAACCGGTGAAATGTACTTTATACCGTCTATAGCTCTGAGAGCTTTTGCATCTGAAGGCTTAAGCGTGGTAGCTAATTCAGTTTGAATTGGTCTTCCACCGTGTACTTGAACACTTCCTGCTACCACGAGAAGGACATCCGGACCAAAAGTAGATATCTCTTTTAAAGTTTTTACTTGTGCTGATTCTCCAAAAGAATTCATTACGATAAGTGCTGCAACTCCTATTATAATTCCGAGAAGAGACAAAAATAGTCTTAACTTCTTGTAAAAAAGTCCTCCCCAAAGCAATCTGTGTTTTTTTATCCTCATATTACAAACTCTTTAGAAGAAGTGATGGCTCAACCCTTGAAGCTCTAATAGCTGGTATAAGAGTAAACAATACACAAGTGCTTCCTGCAAAGCAAAAGCTTAATACAAACGAGCTTACAGAAAATTCTGGCTTTAAAGGACTTACCATACTTATCAATTTTAAAATTCCAACGCTAAACAACCATCCCAAGAATCCACTTATTAAAGCTATCCACAAAGACATTATAAGGTAGTGTAATATTATGTCAAAACTACTTGCTCCTATAGCTATTCTAAGGGCAATTACAGGAGCTTTTTCTTCAATGTTTGCGTACATCAGGTTCATTATAATAACTCCACTTATCGTTAGGCTTATTATAGAAATACTAAGAAGAAACATGTTAATAGTGGTTATGGCTTTACTAAATACCGAAAGAGCAAGCTCTGGAGTGATCATTCTAAAGTCGTCCGGAGCTATTCCAAATAAGTGGTGTCTTTTTCTTAAAATTTTTCTTATTACCTTTTTTGCAAGTTTCATGTCTGTTCCTGGTCTAAACAAAAGTTTCACTGCACTTAAGTAGTTAACATGAAAAACCCTTTTCTGAGCGGTCGTAAGAGGAATTAAAATTCTTTCGTTTCTACTAAAGTGTCCAAAAAATGTCTTTGGCTCAAGAACTCCCACTATTTCAAAGTACTGCCCTGCTAATTTTATGTAGGTTCCAAGTACTTTTTTCATGTGAAATTTTTTAGGAACTGCAGAACCTATTACGCATACCTTTGCCATAGACTTTAAGTCCTTTTTAGTAATAAACCTTCCAATTTGGGGATACCAGTTAGTAGCTACGGTATAATTAGGATAAACCCCTTCTATTCGCATTTTTTCTACTGTTCCTTTGTAACCAACATCCATGTAACCAAGAGAGATCGGAGAGGCGAGTTTTACGAAGTCAAGTTTTTCCAAAGCTTTTACATCACCCATTTTTAGGGTATCACTCCGCGTAGTAGTAAGACCTATGATTCTACCTCCTCCTGCAACGATAACCATTGCGTCTTTACCAAATTGTACGCTTTCTAAAATTTTTATTATTTGGTGCTTAGCAGACATTCCAAGAGAATATATAGTATTTAAAGCAGTTAAACTTATAATCATTGCAAGAAGCATAAAAACGAGGTTTACTTTGCTTGAAAGTAATTCCTTAAAAGTTTCTTTTAGCAAGCCTTTAAAAAAGCTCATTCTATAAACTTACCGTCTCTTATGGTCTTAATTCTTTGAGCCCTTTGAGCAACCTCTGGATCGTGAGTAACCATTATAATGGTTAAACCCGTTTGATTAAGTTCTTCAAATATCTTTAAGACCTCTTCACTACTTTTCGTGTCAAGATTTCCAGTAGGCTCGTCTGCAAGTAAAAGTTTTGGTTGATTTATTAATGCTCTTGCAATGGCAACTCTTTGCTGTTGTCCTCCAGAAAGTTCTGCAGGTCTTGCGTCAAGTCTGTCTCCAAGTCCAAGTCTGGTTAAAAGCTCCTCAGCCCTTTTTACATCTTCTTTTTTAATTCCTTCTTTTCTGTAAAGTAGAGGCATTAAAACATTTTCCATAGCAGTTGCCCAGGGTATTAAGTGAAAAGCCTGAAATATAAAACCTATTTTCTGATTTCTCAGTCTTGCAAGCTCTTTTTTACTAAGATCGCTTACTTCTACGCCTTCAAGAAAGTACTTACCAGAAGTAGGTTTGTCCAGAAGCCCTATAATGTTTAATAGCGTTGACTTTCCACCACCTGATGGACCCATAATAGCAACGAATTCCCCTGGATAAACTTCAAGATTTATTCCTTTAAGTACTTCGTAGGTAACCTTTCCAATTTTGTAAGACTTGGTTATGTCTTCAAGAACTACGATTGGTTTTACCACAAACCCACTTCCTCACCCAGTTTTAATCCTGAAATTATCTGAGTTTTACCCTGAGACTCCCATCCAACTTTAACTATTCTTTTTACCCACTTATTTCCTCTTTTAACCATTACATAATAATTACCTTCTGCGTCTATTTTTACAGCCCTTGAGGGAACTACGAGCACTCCTGTTCTCTTACCAGCAAATATCTTAACCTGAGCAGTCATCTCTGGTCTTAAGTAGTTTTCGTAAGGGTCAAGTATCTTCAAAACTACATCGTAAAAAACTACATTGTTTTTAATGATTGCTCCTGGATAAATGGTTTTAACGATTGCTCTAAACTTTTTGTCTGGATAAGCGTCAACAGTAAAAACTGCTTTGTCTCCTGGTTTTATTTTACCTATGTCTGTTTCATCTACATAACAGTCAACTTGAAGTTTGGATAAATCTATAACTGTAATAAATGTAGGTGCATTTAAACCTGCAACAACGGTTTCTCCCTGTTGAGTAGTAACATCAGAAACCACGCCTGAAATAGGTGCGTATATGTAAGCATAGCTTAGTTCTTGTTTTGCAAGCTCTAAGTCGTTTTTTGCAGCTTTAACCTGAAACGCTGCCTGTGCAAGCCTATCTCCAAACTCTGTTTTAAGTTCTTCAAGCTCCTTTTCTGCTGCTTCGTATTCTTTTAGTTTTACTAAGTAATCTCTTTTTAATCTGTCAAGTGCGATTTCAGAAATAAGCTTTTTTTCAAATAATTTCAAATTTTTTTGATACTCTTTTTTTGCCTCTTCAAGTTCTATTTTTAGAGCTGAAACTTTGTCTTCTTGTGCTTTTATTTTTAAGGGATATGTGTGTTTTATCTCCTCAAGCTTTTCTATTGCTTGTTTGTAAATAGCTTCTGCCTTTTTTACCTGTGCCTCAAGGTCTTTGTGTTCTATAATTGCAATAAGTTCACCTGCCCTAACCTTGTCTCCCCTGGTAACGAAGAGTTTCTCCACTTTTCCAGAAATCCTTGCTCCAACTTTTACTTGAGCTCCAACTTGTGGTTTTACAGCTCCTGTAGCTGAAACCACGAGATAAACCGTTCCTTTTTTAACCTTGGCTACACCGTGTGGCACGAACTTGTGTTTTTCCTTTTTATTACAGCTACTTAAAATAAAAACAAAAAATACGATTAACAAAGTTAAACCCTTTTTCATGGCTTAAGCCCCGGTATAATCCCCATGGTTTTTTGTAATTCGTAATATTTTTCTATTAAATTGTACTTTGCACTTATTAATTCTGCCCTTGCAGAGGCAAGCCTTGCAAAAACAGTAGTAAGGTCAACAATGCTTGCAATCCCCTGCTCGTACTTTTCTTTAACTACTTCGTAGTCTTCTTTTATTTTTCTTAACCATTCCTGAGACGCAAGGTACTTTTGCTTAGCACTCTCCAAACTTTTGTAAGAACTAAAAACCTCTTTTACGACACTTAGTTTAAGACTGCGTTTCTGGAGTTTTTTCTCTTCTAAAATAGTCTCTTGTTTTTCCAGCTCAAAAAACCTCTTTCCTCCCCAGAAAATAGGAATAGTTATTCTTACACCTGCTGTAAATTCTTCGTCTTTTTCAGGAATTAAACTAAAAGTTGGAGAAGTTTTGTAATACTGAAGATAAAGATCTATAGACGGTAAAAATTCCCCTTTTACGGAATTTACTCTTGCTTGCTGAGCGTAAATCGTATAATTAACTTCTTTTAATTGTGGGTTATTCTTAAGAGCGACTTGTACGCAGGTACTTAAAGGCTGAACTTTTAAGTTTTTTGTGTCCAAGGGTAAAAATTCTACATCTGAGATTTTAGAGATGTCCAAGTTTAAAAGGGTTAATAACTCTGCTTTTGCAATCTCAGCAGTGTATAAGTACTTGGTTACTTCAAACTTAGCTTTTTTAACCTTTGCCTCTGCATCTAAAAGATCAGCATAAGAGCAAAGTCCTTGTTTGTACTTTTGTTTTACGAGGGACAGAATGGTTTGAGCGTCTTCAAGACTTTTAAGAGCTGATTGATAAAATGCCTTTTGTTTCAAGTAATCCAAGTATGCCTGAACTATTTGAAAAGCAAGTTCTATAGTTTTGTTTTTTTCTTCTTGTTTTTGAGCTTTTAATAGCATTGAGAGTTCTTTGTAATTGTACCAGTCTTGAAGTCCGTTAAAGATGTTCCAGCTAAGCTCTGGACCGATACTTGAAAAGTTTGTTGTAGGAAGTCCTTTACCCTGATCACTTCTTTGATAGTTGTAAGTAATGGACAAACTGGGTAAAAACTGAGAAAAAGCCTGTTTTTTGCTAAGTTCTGCCTCTTTTACTTTGAGTTTATAAAGATTTAATTCAGGATTATTTTTTAAGGCAAAAATAATAGCGTCTCTTAAAGAAAAAACGGTTTTTCCGTAAAGTTTTATCGGTAAAAAAAGTATTATTAAAATTAAGATAATACTATACCTTTTTAAATCCATTTTTAATCCGTAAGTAATCACTTACTTATTTTAAGAGTAATTCAATTTCACTTATTGTCAAGAGATTCAAAGACCTTACCTATTATACTTGTCGTCAAACCTTACTATGTCGTCTTCTTCTACATACTCACCTACTTGAACTTCTATAATCTCAAGAGGAATTTTTCCAGGATTCATAATCCTGTGTTTTCTGGTTTTTGGAACATAAATACTTTCGTTTTCGTGGACGAAGTACTCTTTAAGTTCTCCTTTTTCGTCCTCAAGTATCACCTTAGCAGTTCCCTTAACTACTACCCAATGTTCACTTCTGTGATAGTGTAGTTGAAGACTTAACACCTCTCCGGGTTTAACCGTGATTCTTTTAATTTTATACCTTTCTCCTTTTTCAAACTCAGTAAAACTTCCCCAAGGACGATATACCGTAGTGTGATATTCAGTAAGTGGTTTAAATTCTTTACTTTCTTTTAATTTTTTAACCACATCTCTAACTTTTTGTCCGTCTCCTTTTTTGGCTATCAATATTACATCGTCTGTTTCTACTATTATTAAGTCTTCTACTCCAACAGTTGAAATTACCCTTTTATTTCCAAGTATTAAACAATTGCGAGTATCTATGTCTATGATACTTCCTACTTTAACATTTCCACTTTGATCCTTTTCCATTACTTCATAAACTGCGTCCCAAGATCCAACATCTGACCACTCTATTTCAAGTGGTAAGACCACTGCTTTAGTAGTTTTTTCCATTACTGCGTAGTCTATAGAAATATCAGGCATACCTTCAAACTCTGCTAAAACTTCTTCAAAGCTTTTTTCACTTATTTTTTCGTAAATTTCCGGAGCACACTTCTCAAATTCTTCTAAAATCGTTTTTATAGTAAAAGCAAACATACCACTATTCCAATAGTAATTTCCACTTGCAATGTATTCCTCAGCTACTTCTAAGCTTGGTTTTTCGTGAAACTTTTTCACTTTGTAAGCAGACTTAATACCTTTTATACCTAAAGACTTTTTTAAGTCTCCTTCAATGTAGCCGTAACCAGTTTCTGGTTTGTTAGGTTTAACTCCAAAGGTTACTATGTAACCTTCTTTTGCTATTTTTTCAGCTTCTTTCATGTATTCTGCAAACTTTTCACTTGGAGAAATTATGTGATCCGAAGGACAAACAAACAAAACTTCGTTTTCGTCAGCATCTGTTTTTTCTAAAACGAACTTTACTGCAAGAGCTATTGCAGGAGCGGTATTTCTACCAACTGGTTCAAAAACTATGTGCCAATGAGAATTTAAGTTTTTAAACAGCTCTTCAAGCTGTTTTTCTATGTGAAATCTGTAATCTTTATTAGTAATAATAATCAAGTCTTCAGGTCTAACTGCAAGGAGGTTTCTCTCTATGGTTTTTTGAAACAACGACTTATCTTCTCCGATTTTCAAAAATTGTTTAGGAAGCCCTTTTCTTGATAAAGGAAAGAGTCTCGTTCCACTTCCTCCTGCAAGTATTACAGACTTCATTATTACTTCCTCCTGTTATCTTTCTTTTCAAAATTTTTCAAATTTAAAAAAGGAATTTCAAATTTTTGAAGTTGAAATTTTGAAGATATTTGAAGAACCAATTTTAGAGAATCCCAAACATTTTTTGGACCCAAAGAGCCGGCGAGGGGACTTGAACCCCTAACCCTGGGATTACAAATCCCATGCTCTGCCGGTTGAGCTACGCCGGCATTTACTGGCGGAG
>JAADEG010000025.1 GCA_013153525.1 Thermodesulfobacteriota bacterium | reverse complement strand
CCCAGTTATTCTCTTCGTTTAAATAGTAGTACCTTGGCTGAATTTCAAACTTTGCAACTATTGCCTGATAAAGGGGATAACACGGACAGGGGAGAAGAATGTTTTCTCCTGGATTGACCAGTGCAGAAATTGCAAACTCTATAGCCTCTGAAGCCCCCTGAGTAACATAGATGTCGACTGGTTTTATACCCTTTTTCAGAGCATAATTTCTAATCGACTCAACTGCCTCAGGAATACCAACTGAGTCAGAGTAAGAATTGTAGTTATTATAAAGAGCGTCACAAACTGCCTTTAATATACTCTCAGGAGGCCTAAACCCATATTGTACAGGATCTCCTATGTTAAGATAAATAAGCTCTTTTCCTGCCTTTTTTGCCTCCTTTGAGGCTTCAACTATGTCTCTTATTGCGTATTCTACATTGTAAGTCCTAAAAGCTGGTTTTATCTTCGGAACTTCGTCCATTTATTGCCTGCCCCACCCCTTATTCTGTGTATTTTAAAACCTCAAAAACTATATATTTCTACCAAATACTTTTTTGTCAATCCCTTAAACACTAGTTTTTTGCAGCAAATTTTAGCTTCCCTTTTTAGAGGCAATTATCTCTCTTGCCCTATCGTGCTGGTTTGGAAAAAGATCCTTGGGAACGAACTCTCTCCCAAGGGTTTTTGCAACCATAAATCTAGCACACTGAGTATAGTGCTTGCCCTTTCCGAGACAGTATTCTCTTTTTAAGACATCTGCAGTTCCTGGCATGTGAGGCAAAACATCTTTAAAAAATGGACACCTTTCTATATTGGGGCAGGGCTCTTCTTCTTTACTTAAAAAGCCCAAAATCTCTTTCAATTCAGAACTAACCTTTGACATAACCTCACTCGTACGAATAATCTTGTCTAGTCCTTCTGTCATTTCGTTTGAAGCCTGAGCAATGGTGTTTATGTCTATTGACATCTGCTCTGCCACTTTTGCCATTTCCTCAGTAGCAGTTGCCACCTGATGGATCTTTTCCTCAAGCTCGCCAGACTTTTCACTAATCTCTTTTAAAAGCTCCGTAGTTTCTACGGACAAGTTAACTCCAGATTCTACCCTTTCGTTTATCTCGTCAACAGCCCTTTTCGTCTCACTAACTGCACTTTGAATCTGCTTAATCATGCCTCCTATCTCTTCGGTAGACTGATTTGTCTTTTCTGCAAGCTTACGAATCTCTCCTGCAACTACTGCAAAACTCTTTCCGTGCTCACCTGCCCTTGCTGCCTCAATGGTTGCGTTAAGAGCAAGGAGATTAGTTTGTTCTGCTATGTCTCTTATAATAGTTACCACCCTTTCTATCTCGTTTGCTCTCTCGTCTAAAATACCCATTATGTCTCTTAAGGACTTACTTACAGCGTCTATAGCTTTTATTTCTTCTGAGGTCTTCTCCGTCATTTCTTTACCTTTACGAGAGATCTCTGAGGTCAATTGGCTCGTTTCAAAAATAGTACTCGTGTTTTTTGCTATGTCAGCAATGGTAACGCTCATTTCCTCTGCTGAAGATGCTATAACATTAGTCTTTTCAGCCTGGGTGTTTAGGTTGTCACTAAACTTTCTAGTAGTTATACTAAGCTCTGTTACGCTAGTAAGGAGTTTATCAGAAACATCCTGAATCTGGTTGCACTTAGACTTAAAGTATTCCATAATTTCTCTTACTACCTTTAAAACTTCCTTTAATTCCTCTGAAGCCTCGGTTGGAAACTCAACCTCAAAGTTTCCCTTTTGAATTTCTTGAGAAATACCCCTTAATTTGGAAACTACATCTTCCATACACTTAGAAAAGAGAATCCCTACTCCTAGAATAACCACTAGCCCTAACAAAGCAGCTCCTATCCATAGAAGTTTCAACATTACAAGCTGTTTACTTAAATCTGAGGCTTGAGACACCCCAGCCTTTTCAAAAACCTGAAAAGTAAACCACGCAAGAATCCCCAAACTTGCTCCGTAGCTCAGGGCTATAAGCCCAAGTCCTCCTTTAACCCCTAATTTGTATCCCATTACCGCCCCCTCCTATAATATTAATTCATCCTATTTATCGTCTAAAATAATAATTATTATTAATAAATCAACAATTATTTAAAAATTCAATAACTTTTATTAATGGGTATAAATTATTAAAAACTTTTTATCAATGTCAAGAGGTGGTGAAAAAGAAATGTCCCCCTGAGTTTGGTGACTTTTTCTTTTTTGAAAACTTGAAAAAAACTTAAAAAATTTATTAATACAACTCTCTATCAAGGTGTAAGTCTTGATATCGTATTTAAAAACTTCTGTTATTAGACAAACACTAATTAGAAATTGCTTTTAAAACGGAAAAATATTTTATAAAAGGCTTTAAACCAGCCCAATATTCCCCAAATAATTAAAATTCCTAAAATTGCTCTTACTAAGTAATTTTCAAAGATTCTCGATTTGTTATTATACAATTTCAACTTCTTATTTTTAAAGTCAACTTTTATAGAAAGCCTTAACAAGTGCCCTAACCCATCATAAACCTTAACTCTCCAAATTCCAGGAATATCAGGTAAAAAAGCAAAACAGCCGTTTCTATCGGTTCTTCCTAATTGGAATCTAATTTTGCTATCTGGAGCATAAATATCTACTTTAGCATAACTCATAGGATCTCCTGTATCGTATTGAGCAATAATAACTACACATTTTCCCTGATATTCTACCTTTCCTTCCACCCCGTGGGCGGAGGACAAAGGTGGATAAAAAATTAGTAAAAATTGTATTAAAAGCCAAAAGTAAATGTACATCTATATACTGCCTTATCAGCTTTTGTAGGATTTGGATAAAATGTAATCTTTTCAGCTCTTAGCAACCACTCTGGTCCTCTTTTTAAAATCTTTATATAAGCTATACCTTTAGCATTAGACCTAGTAGTCCATGCATAAGTATCTTTAAAGTTACTAAAACCTGCATAAGTAGCAAAAATCCAACTACTCACTGGCTTATTCTTAAAAGTTACTTTTACTTTTAATAAATCACCTTGTTTTAATATAGAAGGATTGATTAAAGGCAGAAGATAAAAATTAGATCCAGGAATTGAAAAAGTATTTAATTTTTTATAATTCCCTACACTTATCAAGGCTATTGCTGTAGTTTCAGCCCATTTAGAATATAAAACTTCTTTATCTTTAAGTTCATTTTTTGGTTTATAAAAATATCCCTCCGTAGTCTTTGAAACAAATCTTTTAGAAAGTGCTATAACTAAATAAATTCCTTTTCTAGCTATTCGAAGTTTCACTGGTTCGGGTTTGTTTTTTGAAAACTTTATTTTTAAGCATTTTATTTTACCGTTTGGTTCTATTACAAACAATCTGATTTTTTCTACCAAAGCTTTTCTTGGGGGTTTTGGAGTTTTAGGAAAATTGTGCCCCCATCCAAGAGAAATGTAAACCTCTTCTCCTATTTGAGGAGTATAATCACTTACATTTAACCATAAGAAATGTGCATAGCTTAAAGAAGTCAAAAATAAAGTACCTATCAAAACTGTTATTAAACTAAGCTTTGTTTTTAAATTTTTAGTCATAACTCGCCCCCCCCTTTTTTAAAAATCCATTTTAAATTTTACAAACCACATGGCACCCCACCACTCTTTATCTGGATCACCGTAATCAGAATTAAAAATATTGTTACCTTCTATAGAAATTGAATAGTTCTTTTTAAATTTTTTAGTAAATTTAACATCAAATACTGAATCATCTTTCGTTTCT
>JAADEG010000028.1 GCA_013153525.1 Thermodesulfobacteriota bacterium | reverse complement strand
TTCCGTGAAAGGAATTTTTGAAAATGCTGATTATTTCTTGAAAAGCTGGCGCGCCCGGCAGGACTCGAACCTGCAACCTTTGGATTCGTAGTCCAATGCTCTATCCGATTGAGCTACGGGCGCACCCTTAAATCACTTTTTACGCTTTTTTTAAATAATAACATCTTTATAAATTTTTACAAGTAATCTCTACTTCGGTTTTTACTTTAAGTAGATTTTTTTCTGTTTTGTAGTATATTTTGCTAAGTACTTTTTAAAAACTTTTAAAATTTGAGCTCCTCAGGCTAAAACACAGGAGGATCAATGCATGGAAGAGGTTAAAATAGGTCTGCTTGGTTTTGGAACTGTTGGAAAAGGTGTCTATGAATTAATCAAAAAAAATCAAGACCTCATTCAAAAAAGAACAGGAATTAAGCTTTCTATAAAAAAAGCCCTCGTAAGAGATCCTCAAAAACACAAAGGCTATCCTGAAGAATTGTTTACTACAGAACCTGACGAAGTTTTTAAAGATCCTGAAATAAACATCGTTTGCGAACTTATAGGGGGAGAACATCCTGCTAAAGAATACATTCTTAAAGCTTTAGAATTAGGAAAAGAAGTTATTACTGCAAATAAAGCAGTGCTTGCAAAATGGGGAGACGAAGTATGGGGAACCGCAGATAAACTTGGACGATTTCTTGGATTTGAAGCCTCTGTCGGTGGAGGAATCCCAATTATAAAAACTTTAAAAGAAGCTTTAATAGGAAACGACATAACCTCTATAATTGGTATAATAAATGGAACGACGAATTACATACTTACGAGAATGCTTGAAGAAAATCTAAGTTTTGAAAAGGCTCTTAACGAGGCAAAGGAAAAAGGTTACGCAGAAGCTGATCCAACACTTGACATAAACGGTATGGATTCTGCACACAAAATCGCAATACTTGCTTCTCTTGCATTTGGATTTTTTATTCCCGTGGAAAAAGTTTATGTTGAAGGAATTGAAAATGTAAGCGTTCTTGACTTAATGTTCGCAAAAGACTTTGGATACATAATAAAACTTCTTGCATTTGCAATAAAAGGCGAAAACGAAGTAGAAGTAAGGGTGCACCCTACCCTTATTCCTGAAAATCATGTACTTGCATCTATAAGGCTTAATTACAATGCACTTTATATAACTGGAAACTTCGTAGGAGAAGTACTTCTTTACGGACTTGGAGCAGGAAAAGAGCCAACTGCAAGTGCAGTTGTTGGAGACATTATAGATGCTGTAGAACACAGACTTTTTAAAAAGACTTCTTTTATAAAATACCCCTTGACTAAAAAAGACAATTTTTATAAAATTAAGCCTATGGATGAAGTAGAATCTAAATATTATTTTCGCTTTTCTGCTATTGATAGACCTGGCGTACTTTCTAAAATCTCAGGTGTACTTGGAGAGCATCAAATTAGTATAGCTTCTGTAGTACAAATAGGCAGACAAAAACCAGGAGAATCAGTACCAATCGTTATGCTTACTCATGAAACAAAAGAAAAAAATGTAAAGCTTGCTTTTAAAGAAATAGAAAAACTTGATGTAGTAACAGATAAACCTATAAAATTAAGGATTTTGTAACTATGCAACTAAAAGTAAACAAAGGATATTATCAAATCGTTAAAAACAAAGCTGTTGAATTAATTACTGAAGATTTGGGTGCTGGTATTGCTTTAGGTGTGATTGACGAGGAAAAAAATTCAGGAGGTATTTGCGTTTTCGTATTACCTTACAAAGAACACGACATAGAGCTTGACACAGGCGAAGTTATACTGTCTGGAGAAAGTTTAATTCCTATTTTTTTTGAAGAACTTAAAAATAATAATATAAATGTTGACAAAGCTCGGTATGTAATTGCTGGAGCAGGGAATTTTAGAGCCTTTCCTAAGGGATTAAACATTAATAATGTAAACGAAAAGTTAATTAGAGGTCTTATAAAGAAATACTTGATACCAGAAGAAAATATAACTTACAAAACAGGATACAACACTAAAATAAAGTTAAAAGTTGACTTGGCAAAGGGAAAATTTAAAGTAATTATTGGAGAAAAGGAAGAAGAGCTGTGAAAGAAGAACAAATTCTTGAAAAAATTTTTGACAAAGTTGAAACTATACCTACTTTTCCTAAGGTAGCTCAACAGGCATTAGAACTTTTAAGAGACGAAAACATTGACTTCAAACGCCTTGAAAAAATAATAAAAAGCGATCCAGGAATAGTAGCTAACTTTTTAAAACTGGTTAATTCTCCTGCTTTTGGGCTTCCGCAGAAAATTGATTCTCTTTTTAAGGCTTTTATGTTTCTTGGAGTTAATCAAATTAAGTTTATTATTATAGCTTCTGTAGCCAAAAATTACTTTGACAGACCTCTTAAAGGTTACGGTATTGATGCCGAAGGTATGTGGCTTCACTCTATCACCTGTGGATTCATAGCAGAAGAAATAGCTTTTAAACTTGGATTAAACCCAGCTAAAATTGAAGCCGTTTACATAGCTTCTATTTTGCACGACATAGGAAAAATCGTTTTGGATTTGTACATGGACTTAGAAATAGAAGAATTTTATTCAGCCATGAAAGAGCACCCTGATTGGGACTTCATTCAAATTGAATGGCTGGTCTTAGGGGTTGATCACGGTTTGGTAGGAGCGTATCTTCTTGAAAAGTGGCACTTTCCAAAGTCAATAAGTTTTGCAATAAGAGCTCATCACGATCCTGACTTAATGATTCAAAGCGAAGTAGCAGGAATCGTTGCTCTTGCAAATGCTCTTACTAACTACTTAGGAATAGGCATGGGAGTTGACGCATTTTATTACAGGCTTCCAGAAGATCTTTTGTCTTTCCTCAATCTTAGCGAAAAGGACATTTATAAACTTTTAAAAACCGGTCTTTATAAAATGCTTACCTTCCAGAGGGAATTTTAATCTTACTAAAGTACCCTTGAAAAAGCTGTTAAAAGATCCAGAATTTTTAATAGCCTTAATTCTTGGACCCTTAGTAAGTCTTTGTTTTGGAATCCTAACTTCTTCTACGATAAAATTTTCTCTTTCTTTAAGTCTTAAATTTTACTTGATTCAATTCTTTTTAGTCGCAGTACCTGAAGAAGTAGCTTTTAGAGGAATTTTAATGGAGATTTTACTTAATAAGTTTAAGAAAAATTGGGGAAAGTTGAGTTTTGCAAACTTAGTTGCTTCTATTGCATTTGCAATGTGCCATGCTTTTTATCATCCTTTTTGGTTTGCGGTTCTTACCTTTTTTCCTGGACTCGTTTTTGGATACTTTAGAGAAAAGTATGACAGCGTACTACCTTCAATAATTTTACACTTTTTTTATAATGTTTGTTTTAACACTTTTACATAATTCCAACATACTCCTTTAAAACTTTTGAAGTGGGGGTGTCTGCTTTTAAAAATTCTTCTATTTTACCTTGAAAAAGTAAATAACCTCCCCTTTCCCCTCCCTCTGGTCCAAGCTCTATTACCCAGTCCGCATGTTTTATAAACTCTGGATTATGCTCTATAACGACTACAGTATGCCCAGCATCCACAAGCCCCTGAATCACATCAACAAGTTTTTCTACATCGCTTATGTGTAAACCCGTAGTAGGCTCGTCAAGCACATAAAGCACCTTTCCTTTTAACATCTTAGAAAATTCCTTAGCCAGCTTCAGCCTTTGGGCTTCTCCTCCTGAAAGACTCGGACTCGGTTGCCCAAGAGAAAGATAATCAAGCCCTATCCTACAAACCGCTTCTAACTTACGATAAATTCCTGCGTGATTTTTAAAAAACTCTGCTGCTTCTGCAAAGTCCATCTCTAAAACATCAGCAATGCTTTTTCCCCTGAGCTTTACCTCAAGAACTTCGTCTTTGTACCTTTTTCCTTTACAATACTCACACATCTGATAAACCTCTGGTAAAAACTTTAGCTCTAACTTTATGTAGCCTTGCCCTTTGCAATGTGGACAAGCCCCTGCAGTGGTGTTAAAAGAAAAGTATCCTTCTTTATACCCTCTTTCCTTAGCAAGTTTAGTATTAGTAAAAGCCTTCCTTATTTCCGTAAAAACTCCTACATAAGTAGCTGGGGTAGATCTCGGAGTGTTTCCTATTGGGGAATGATCAACCATGTATATTCCAGTTAATTTTTCAGCATTTTTTACTTTTTTCACCTTATCTCTAATAAAAGACGATTTAATCTTACACAAGACATCACACACGAGGGTTGACTTGCCAGATCCAGAAACCCCTACAACTACAGTCAAGCACCCCAAGGGAATCTTCACGCTTATTCCTTTTAAGTTTCTAAAACTGACTTTTTCCAAAATTAAAAATTCTTCAGCCTTTCTTTTTTTACTTTTTATCCTTTTCCTGCTACGGGACCTTAAAACCTTTGCAGTGATTGAATTTTTGGACCTGATAAGCTGTTTATAAGTGCCTGCAAAAACCACTTCCCCTCCGTTTTTGCCACCACCTGGTCCCATGTCAATTATAAAATCTGCAGACTTTATGGTGTCTTCGTCGTGCTCAACTACTATTACAGTGTTGCCTTTATCTCTTAATTTCTTAAGTACGCTTATGAGCTTTTCTGTATCTCTTGGATGAAGTCCTATTGTAGGCTCATCAAGTATATAAGCCACACCTGTTAAGTTGCTTCCTACTTCTCCTGCAATTCTTACCCTTTTTGCCTCTCCAGAAGAAAGGGTATCTGCAGACCTTCCAAGAGTTAAGTATCCAACTCCAAGATCTATGAGGCAGTCTATCCTCTTCGTAATCTCAGAAATCAGTTCTTTTGCAATAACCTCCTCTTTGCCTTTAAACTCAAGACCATTTAAAAAGTCTTTTAGACTCACCAAGTCCATTTCAAGAAGCTCAATTATCGTCTTTCCTCCAACTCTATAATAACTTACCTCCTTTTTGTACCTCGTGCCTTTACAAAGATAACATTCGTCTCCATAAACTTTTCCAAGTCCTTTACAAACCGGGCACCTTCCTTGCTTCGTATTAAACGCAAAAAGCAAAGGATCTGGCTCTTCTAAGGACATCCCACACTCAGGACACACCATTTTTCTGCTGAATATTAAGCGCTTATCCCCAACAAAAACTCTACACTCTCCACCACCTTCAGAAATTGCTTTAAAAAACAAATCTTCAAGCACTTCTATTTTGGAGTTCTTTTTAGCCTTTCCCACTACTAAGTCTATATCGTGAATATTTCTGCTGGGTAAAGAAGGTACAGGTGGCACCTTTCTAAGGCGTCCGTTTACTATAAAAGAATGATAACCCTGTTTTAAGTACCTTAAAAAGACTTCTCTGTGAGATCCCTTTCTTGACTTTATGATAGGAGCAACGAAAGTTAATTCTTCTGCGTCTAATTCTTTAATTTTTTTAAAAAATAATTCCTTTAATTCCTCGTCAGTTTTACAGCTAAGCTCTATTTCACACAAAGGGCAATATCCTTTTGATACCCTTGCAAAAAGAAGCCTCAAGTAAGGAAAAATGTCAGTAAGAGTTCCCACTACTGACCTACTTGAAATTTCACCTGACTTTTGTTCAAGAGCAACGGTTGGAGGAATTCCTGAAATAAGGTCAAAGTCTATTTCTTCGTGAAGTTTAAAAAACTGTCTTAAGTAAGCTGGTAAAGTTTCAAGAAATCTTCTCTGTCCCTCGTTAAAAATTACATCAAAGGCAAGGGTTGACTTTCCAGAACCGGATACCCCTGTTACCACCACGAGTTTTTCTCTGGGTATGTCAACATCTATGTTTTTTAGATTGTGATGCCTAATCCCCCTTAACTTTATCTTTGGCTCTTCGTAAGTTCTCTCTTCTTTTTTTCTTCTGGTTGGCGTTTTTAAACTAAGTCCTGATAAGTATTCCTTTAAGTACTTTGCAGTAGGAGTGTTTGTCTTTAAAAACTCTTTTATTTTACCTTGAAAAAGTAAATAACCTCCCCTTTCCCCTCCCTCTGGTCCAAGCTCTATTACCCAGTCTGAACCGAGAATCACTTCTGGATTGTGCTCAACAACTACAACGGTGTGTCCTAAGGAACTAAGGTGTCTTAAAGCATTTACGAGTTTTTCTACATCTTTTAAGTGTAGTCCTACCGTGGGTTCGTCCAACAAAATAAGTCCTTTTACACCTTTTAGCTTTGATAAAGTTTCTACTATTTTTAACCTTTGTGCTTCCCCTCCTGAAAGGGTTGACAAAGGTTGTCCCAATTTTAAATAACCAAGTCCAAGCCTTTGCATAAGCTCAAGTGGTCTGCGAATTAGTGGATGATTCCCAAAAAAATCCAGTGCCTGATCCACGGTTAACTCAAGAATCTCTGCTATGTTTTTTCCTCTCCACTTAACTTTAAGTACCTCTGGTCTAAATCTCGTGCCTTTACATATCTCACAGGGAATAACGAGGTCTGAAAGAAATTGCATTTCCACAATCTCAACCCCCAGTCCTTTACACTCAGGACACTGAGCCACCGGAGAATTAAACGAAAAAAACGAGTCTTCGTAACCAAATGCCTTTGCAGTATCCGTACTTGCAAGAAGTTTTCTTATGTAGGTAAAAATCCCAAGGTAAGTCGCAACTACTGCTCTTGGAGACTTTGCAAGAGGTTCCTGACTTAAAAATACCGCACTTGCAATCTTTTCTGCACCCTCAATGCCTTCACAAGAAGTAAAAGGTCTATCTGATCTCAGGTTTTCAAAGTCTTTGTAAATTACCTCCTCAAGAAGAGTTGACTTACCAGATCCAGAACACCCTACTATACAAGTTATTCCTCCTATAGGAAGCCTAATATCTATGCTTTTTAAGTTGTACTTTTTTGCTTTTTTAAAACACAAAAAGCTTTTATATTCTTTTTCGTCTTTAGAAATTTCTCTTTTTTGAGAAATTCTCTTTAGTTGAGAAGAGGTTGGTGTGTCCAAGTCAAAAATTTTTTTAGGTTCTCCGTTAAAAAGAAGGTATCCTCCTTTTTCTCCTCCTTCTGGACCGAGTTCAACGAGGTGATCTGCATTTACGATTATTTCTGGATCGTGTTCTACTACGACGACGGTATTTCTTTGGGACACGAGGTTTTGCATAAACTCAAGCACTCGCGCAGTATCCTTTGGATGAAGACCTGTAGTTGGTTCGTCTATTAAGTACAGAGTCTCAACCAGATTTGAAGAAAGAGCTCTGGTCAAAAGGCACCTACTTGCCTCCCCTCCTGAAAGAGTTCTACTCGTTCTATTGAGAGTTAAATAACCAAGCCCTACCTGTTTCAAATAATTCAGTCTTCTTTCTATTTCTTTTACTATTCTATAAATAGCCGGTTTGTTTTGATAATTCTTCTTAACTTCTTTCGTAAAACTTAAAGCGGTTTCTATGTCAAAAGAATAAAATTCTCCGATGTTTAAGTCGTTTACATAAAACAAAAGGGACTTTTGATTAAACCTCGTGCCTTTACAATCAGGACAAATAATTTCGCGCCTTAACTTAGTAAGCAGTATTCTTATGTGTTGTTTGTACCTCTTAGATTCTAACCAATCAATTACCTCTTTAAGCCCGTACCAAGAACCTTCTCCGTAAAAAATCTTTTCTTTTATTAGATCTGGAATTTTTTCAAACGGCGTGTCTGAGCTTATTCCTTTTTTGTCTAAAAATTCTATCAAATCAAGCTTTACATCAAACATAAATGGATATTCAAGAAGGGGTATTGCTCCTCTTTTTATTGACTTAAAAGGATACTTAACCAAAGACTCAAAGTCCACCACGAGAAGATTTCCAAAACCATTGCACCTTGGACACGCACCCTGAGAGGTGTTAAAAGAAAACATATTGGGGATCTTTTTTGGAGGCACAAACCCACAATAAGGGCACTTTGCCTCTGCAAAAAACCTGACTTCCTCTCCGTAAAGAGTCCTTACCACTACCTGGGAAGACATTTTTATAGCCTGTTCAACTGCTTCTATAATTGCCTGTAGGTCTGAATCCTTAGGCTTGCACCTATAAACTACCACTTCAAGCTCTTTTTCAGCAGACTCAAGCTCGTCTATTTCACACACTTTTCCCTGATAAAATACCCTAAAAAATCCTGCTGAAAGAAGTCCAGCCTTAAGGTGATCAAAACTTTCTTTAACCTCTAAAGGAGCTATAATGTAGCAAGGAATGTTTTCAAACTTCTTAACGATTTCCTTTGCAATTTCTCTTGCAGAAAAATACTTTACATAGACCCCGCAATTTGGGCACTTCGGTATCCCAGCTTGATAAAAAAGCATCTTAGTGAAGTGACTGATTTCAGTAAGAGTTGCAACCGTAGATCTGGAGGTCTTTATGTAATTTCCCTGAGGAAAAGAAAGAGCTGCAGGTATGTTTAGGATGTCTTTTACTCTGGGTCTTGGTAATCTCTCAAAGTATTGCCTTAGATACGAAGAAAATGTTTCTATGTAGCGTCTCTGACCCTCAGCGTAAAGAGTATCAAAAACCAGACTTGACTTTCCAGCTCCTGAAACTCCAGTAACTACTATTAAGTTGTAAAAAGGTAGTTCTAAGTTAAAACCTTTTAAGTTGTTTTGTCTTGCCTCTAAAACCTTGAGATGTTTGCCAAATTCCACCTCGCCAGACATTAGTCTCCACGAATTTTCTCCAGCTTTTCCTGAGCCCTTTTGCAGTCAATACAAAGAGTCGCCTCTGGTCTTGCCATGAGTCTTTTTTCGTCTATTTCTCCTCCGCACGCCTCACATATTCCGTATGTTCCGTCCTCTATCTTCTTTAAAGCCTTATCTATCTTTTTAAGAAGCTTTTGTTCTCTATCTCTTAAACGAAGCTCAAAAGCAAGATTGCTCTCTCTTGAAGCCTGATCAATCGGATCTGGTAAATTTTCTGAATCAGTTTCAAGCTCTTTTTTCGTTTCCATGACATCTTTTAAAATTGCCTCTTTTTTCTTTAGCAGAAGCTGTTTAAAGTATTCCAGCTTCTCCTTGTCCATAGGAAAACCTCCTGGTTTTTATTTAAACCTCTTCAAGTTTTAGTTCTCCGCTTTTTCCACCTTTTTTGTAAATAAGTCTTATGTTAGAAATTTTAATTTCTTTGCTCAATGCCTTACACATGTCATAAACCGTAAGAGCTGAAACACTAACAGCAGTAAGAGCCTCCATTTCAACCCCTGTTTTTTCCGTAGTTTTTACCGTTGCTTTTATCTCAAGAGAGCGGGTATCTTTTAAAAATTCAAATTCTACATCCACCTTGGTTATGCCAATAGGATGGCACAAAGGAATAAGCTCCCAACAACGCTTTGCAGCCATAATTCCAGCAACCTTTGCACAAGCAAGAAATTCTCCCTTAGGCACCCTCCCACTCTGCACCTTTTCAAAAACCTCTTCTGGAAAAACAACCTCTGCTTTTGCAATAGCTATCCTCTCTGAAGCAGACTTGTGAGAAATGTCCACCATGTGAAGCTCACCACGAGAGTTAATGTGAGAAAAGTCCTTTTCTTGATTCATCTACTACCTTCCAAATATTTTTCTCCAGAATCCTTCCTTCTTTTTCTTTTTGTCAGGTGAACCAAGACTTGACTTTCCCTTTGAAATTTTTTCAACTTTTGCAAATTCTTCAAGTAATTCTTTTCCTCTTTCAGAAACTTTCTTAGGTAACTCCACATCCACCCTTAAAATTAGGTCACCTCTTGCCCCAGACTTAGTGGGTACGCCCTTGCCTTTTACCACTATTTCTTCTCCTGGCTGAGTTCCTGGAGGAATGTCTATTTCTATCTCTTCGTCAAAGTAAGGAATTTTTACTCTGTCTCCAAGAATCGCAGAAAGAAAGTTTATTTTAAGAGACGCCCTAAGATTTCCCCTATCTCTGTAAAAAAACGGATGAGGTTTTATTTTTATTCTAATAAACAAATCACCTGGTCTTCCACCGTAAAGTCCAGCCTCTCCTTCACCAGGTATTCTAAGAATGGTTCCGTCTTCAACCCCTGCAGGCACGGTAATGGTTAACTTTTTTTTCTTTGGAACTCTACCAGCTCCTTGACACTCTTTACACCTTTCTACATAAACGACCCCTCTTCCTCCACAATCAGGACACACATACCTTATTCTAAAAAAACCCTCAGTATAGGTAATTTTTCCACTCCCTTTACAAGACGGACAGGTCTTTACGCCTTTTTGAGGGTCGTAACCCAAACCATGACAATTATCACACAGGTCAAGCTTTTGGATTTCAATAGTTACATCTTTGTCTTTAAACACATCTTTTAAGTCAAGCACGAGTTCGTAGGAAAGGTCTGCTCCGTCAATTGGATGAGGCTCAGATCCCCTATCAAAAGTAAATCCAAAAAATTCCTCAAAAATGTCAGAAAATGTCTTAAAGATGTCTCCTATGTCTTCAAAGCCTTTGTATCCTGAAGACTTGAGTCCTGAATATCCGTAATTGTCGTAAATTGCTCTTTTCTCTGGATCAGAGAGAACTTCGTAAGCCTCAGATATTTCTTTAAACTTTTCTTCAGCCTCTCTGTTTCCTGGATTTTTGTCAGGGTGATACTTAAGGGCAAGGCGCCTGTAAGCCCTTTTAATTTCTTCTTGAGAGGCGTTTCTGGGAACTCCTAAAATTGCATAATAATCTTTATACGCCATGTCAGATTGTTACTTTTCTGCTCCGCTTTTTTGTTTAAGTACCTCAGAGATCTCGTAAGGAGATACTACTTTTTCCTTTTTGTCAAGCTCTTTTATGTTTTCCGGAGTTACGAGTCCTGCAGCAATTTCTCTAAGCGCAAGAACTATTTCTCTATTGTCACACTCTATAAGTGGTGGTGCTCCATTTCTGAGTTGTTTTACTCTTTCAATTGCAAGGTGAATGAGTCTAAAACGACTTGGCACTTTTTTAAGACAATCTTCTACTGTAAGGCGTGCCATACTTCCGCCTCCTTTAAGTGTTTATTGTACTGCTACGACCTCAGAAACCTCTGGAACCTCTCTTTTTAAGTAACGCTCAATCCCCATCTTAAGAGTAACCATTGCCATTGGACAAGATCCACAAGCTCCTTTAAGTCTAACTTTGACGACTCCGTCTTCTGTAACATCCACGAGCTCCACATCTCCTCCGTCTGCCTGGAGCATTGGTCTTACCTTTGCAAGTGCTTTTTCAACTGCCTCTTTAAGCATACAATAACCCCCTTTAATTTTTTAGACTGAAATCTCACATAAATTTAATACATTTTTTCTTGACAGCAAGTGTTAATTTTCTTAAAATAAAACATTGGACTTTCAGGACAGAAAAATACTTCGTTTTAAGGAGGTTTGTCATGAGAAGTGATAGGTCAAAAAAAGGAATTGAAAGAGCCCCACACAGGTCACTTTTTAAGGCTGCTGGATTTAGCGACGACGAACTTAAGCGTCCACTTATAGGTGTTGCAAATCCCTTTAATGAAATCGTTCCTGGACATGTTCATCTTAGACAAATAGTGGATGCAGTAAAAGCCGGGATCAGAGAGGCTGGAGGAGTGCCAGTAGAATTTGGAGTTATCGGAGTTTGTGACGGAATTGCGATGAATCACGAAGGTATGAAGTATTCTTTACCGAGTAGAGAAATTATAGCAGACTCCGTAGAAATAATGGCTCAGGCTCATGCTTTTGACGGAATGGTCCTGGTTACGAGCTGTGACAAAATTACTCCTGGAATGCTTATGGCAGCATTTAGAGTTAACATACCTTCCATAATAGTTGCAGGTGGACCCATGCTTACTGGAGTTTATAAAGGAAAAAAAGTTAACCTAATATCCGTTTTTGAAGCAGTTGGTAAAGTTAAAGCTGGAGAAATGAGTGAAGAAGAATTGTGCGAGCTTGAATCAATTGCCTGTCCTACTTGTGGATCCTGTGCAGGAATGTTTACTGCGAATTCAATGAACTGTCTTTCTGAGGCAATAGGCTTGGCTCTTCCTGGAAACGGAACAATTCCTGCAGTATTCGCAGATAGAATAAGACTTGCCAAATTCGCTGGAAAAAAGGTAATGGAACTCGTGAAAAAAAAGCTTACTCCGAAAAAACTAATAACCAAGAAAAACTTTGAAAATGCCATAGCAGTAGATATGGCTTTAGGATGCTCTACGAATACGGTCTTACACTTGCTTGCTATTGCTCACGAAGCAGGTATTGACATTACTCTTGATACTTTTGACGAAATTTCAAGAAAAACTCCTGTTTTGGCAAAACTCATACCTGCAGGAGAACACAGCGTGGTTGACCTCCACTTTGCTGGTGGAATTCCTGCAGTAATGAAGGAACTTTCTAAACTTGGAATTATCCATCTTGACGCAAAAACCGTTCTTGGAAAAAGCGTAAAAGAAATACTTAAAAGTGTAGAAGTTCTTGATAGAGAAGTAATCAGAAGTGTAGAAGAGCCATACTTTAAAGAAGGAGGAATAGCTATTCTTTACGGAAATCTTGCTCCTGAAGGTGCAGTAGTTAAAACGAGTGCAGTGGTTCCTGAAATGATGAGACATACTGGACCTGCAAAGGTTTTTGATTCAGAAGAAGAGGCTTACGAAGCTATACTTGGAGGAAAGATTAAAAAAGGAGATGTGGTAGTTATAAGGTACGAAGGACCCAAGGGTGGTCCTGGAATGAGAGAAATGCTTTCTCCAACATCTGCGATTATAGGAATGGGACTTGGTTCTTCTGTAGCACTTATTACTGACGGAAGATTTAGTGGGGGTACTCAGGGAGCGTGTATCGGACATGTGTCTCCTGAGGCACAAGAAGGAGGTCCGATTGCTCTTGTAAAAGACGGAGATATAATAGAAATAGACATACCAGCAAGAAAGCTTGAGCTTAAGGTCTCTCAGGAAGAGCTTGAAAAGAGAAGAAAGAAGTGGAAGCCAAAGAGGAAAAAGCTAACAGGTGTGCTTAAGAAGTATCAAATGCTCGTGAGTTCTGGTGCTAAAGGAGCTGTTATAGAATAATGACGCGGGTTTTTGAATGCTTAGGTAGAGGCTTTTTAGGATTTTTAGAAGAATGTGGAGGGGTGTTTTTATTTTTCTTAAAAAGTCTTTTTTACTTTTTCACCCCTCCCTTTAGACTAAGACTTTTGTTTAAACACATAGAGTTTATAGGAGTAAAGTCTTTTTTAGTAGTTTTTTTAACCTCTCTTTTTTCAGGAATGGTTACTGCTTATCAAGTAAACATTCCTCTTTCAAGAATAGGTTCAAATAGTGTACTTGGAGGAGTCGTTGCATTAACCCTTACGAGAGAGCTTGCTCCTGTTCTTACTGCGGTAGTAGTCGTTGCAAGAGCAGGTTCTGCAATGTGTGCAGAGCTTGGTAGTATGAGGATAACCGAACAAATAGACGCATTAAAAATGATGGCTGTTAATCCCATCCAATACCTCGTAAGCCCTCGTTTATGGGCTGGTATTATTGCCCTTCCTTTACTTACTGCGATATCTGACTTCGTAGGAATTGGAGGAGGATATGTAGTTGGGACATTTCTTTTACACATAGATCCAGGGGTTTTAACTGCGAGAATGGTTCAAATGGTAACCTTAAAAGACATAATGAGCGGTATTTTTAAGTCTATATTTTTTGGAATTTTTCTCGTTAGCGTTTGTAGTTACAAAGGATATTACGCAAGAGGTGGAGCAGAAGGGGTTGGAAAAGCTACTACAGAAGCAGTGGTAATTTCTACGGTGGGAATACTTATTTCAGACTATATTCTTACTACGATGTTTTTTTAAAAATGGCTGAAATTATTCGTATAAAAAACTTAAAAAAGAGGTTTGGTAAGTTTGAGGTTTTAAGAGGGGTTAACTTAGAAATAGAGGAAAGAAGTTTAACTTTTATAATGGGACAAAGCGGGACAGGAAAAAGCGTACTTTTAAAACACATCGTAGGATTGTTAAAGCCTGACCAAGGGGAAATCTGGTTTGACGGAAAAGACATTACTAAGCTGTCAGAAAGAGAGCTTCAGGATGTAAGAAAAAGAATTGGTTACCTATTTCAGGAAGGAGCTTTGTTTGACTCTATGACGGTTAAGGAAAATGTGATGTTTCCTTTAAAAGAACACTTTAAAATGAAAAGGTCTGAGATGGAAGAAAAGGCAGAGGAACTTCTTGAGGCAGTGGGTTTAAAAGAGGCTATGAACAAGTTTCCTTCTGAGCTTTCAGGAGGGATGAGGAAGAGAGCAGCTCTTGCAAGGACTCTTGCTTTAAGTCCGGAGATAGTGCTTTTTGACGAACCTACCACAGGTCTTGATCCTATTCTTCAGGTTTCCATAATGGAACTTATAAAAAACCTCAAAGAAAAGTTAGGACTTACTTGCATCGTAGTTAGTCACGATGTAGCTTTATCACTCAAGTTTGCAGATTGGGTTGCATTTCTTTACAAAGGTGAAATCGTAGAAAAAGGAAGCGTAAAAGAAATAATGAATTCAGAGCATCCATTTGTAAAAGAATTTTTGAAAAGTGCATTTGTAATATAAATTTTAAAAGAAAGGAGGAGCTATTATGAGGGGCTCTACCGAAATAAAAGTCGGTATATTCGTTTTTATAGGAATCGTGGCTCTTCTTTATTTAAGTTTTAGGCTTGGTGAAGAAGCGTTTACTTCTCAAAAAACTTATCCTTTGTATGCAATTTTTAAAAATGTCTCTGGGCTTTCACCTGGTGCCAAAATAGAGATGGCTGGTGTGTTAATAGGAAAAGTAGGAAACATTTCTCTAACACCTGACGGTAGAGCAAAAGTAGTTTTAAACATTTTTGAAAAGTATAAAATTCCTGCAAAAACCCAAGCGTTTATTAAAACCTACGGAGTACTCGGAGATAAGTACATAGAATTAAAGCCCTATCCTTCTAAAAGATATTTAAAACCTGGAGAATACATAGCAATTACTCACGGAACAGTAAGTCTGGAGGACATATTAGCTCAGATTCAACCAACGATTAAAGGACTTAACGAAATATTTGGAACAGAGCAAGGGAAAAACACTTTAAAAAACTTTATAACTAATTTAGAAAAGGCTTCTGAAAGCGTTAGATACATAACTGAGTATGTGAGAAAAGGAAAAGGAACCCTTGGAAAAATTTTAATGAGCGAAGAATTGTACGACGAACTTAAATCTACGGTTCAAACTATGGAAAAGATTTCAAAAGACATTGACGAGAGTCAGAAAGTTTTATCAAGATTTATAAGAAAAGAAAAGTTTTTTGAACACCTTAATAACATTGCAAAGAACTTAGAGGACATAACGAGTGCACTAAAAGCCGGAAATGGAACCCTTGGAAAGTTAATAAAAAGTGATCAACTTTACAACGAACTTCAGGATGTAGTGCTTAATCTCAAAGAGGTAAGTGAAGAACTTAAAAGTGGAAATGGAACTCTTGCAAAGCTCATTCGTGATAAAACCCTTTACAACAAGCTGATTACCGTAGCTAATAACTTAGAGGAGGTTTCTAAGGAACTAAAACAAGGTAAAGGCACCCTTGGTAAACTTTTAAAAGACGACAGTTTGTATGTAGAGGCAAAAAAAACCCTGAGAAGTATAAACAGAGCAGCTCAAAATGTAGAAGATCAGGTTTTTATTACGGTACTTGGTACTGTAGCAGGTGCAGCAATGAGATAACTTAAAGCTTAAAAACTGCCTTTACTTTAAACTTTTTTACCGAAGGAAATAGAAAAATTTTTACACCAAATTTGTTTTCTAAAGACTTTACGAGTTCAAAGAGAGCATTTTTATCCTTAGTAACCGTGGTAAACCAAAAGTTAAACTTGTGCTTTCTTAAGTAAGCATGGGTGACCTCTGGAAGCTCTGCTATTTCGTAAGCTACATGCACTTTTTCTTCTGGAAGAGATACCGCACACAAACAAGTAAAGTAGCCTAACCTTCTCGTGTCCACACTTGCTCCAATGTAACGAATAACTCCTTTGTTTTTTAACTCTTTTAAAGTACTTATTACTTCCTCTTCTGAAATACCAAGCTGTTGAGCAATTTTTTTAAAGGGTCTTGATTCAAGAGGTAAGCCTTCCTGAAGGACTTGCAATAACTCTTTTTCTTTCATAAAAGTTAATTTTAACACACTATTCTAAAAACCAAAACATTTATGCCCTCTGTACTTTGCACTCGTGAGATTCTTGAGGAGCTCCCACGAGGTTTAAAATAACCTTAAGTGCAAGAGGGGCAAGAAATGTAGTTATAGCTACGACGAAAATTATCACTGCATACCAAGTATCCGTATAAATGTTAGCTCTTTTTCCTATTTCTGCAAATATAAGTCCAACCTCACCTCTTGGTAACATCGCAAAACCCGTTAGCACTTTCTCTTTCATCGTCCCCTTTATTAAAAAACCAGAGAATATTTTTCCAATAGCTGCTATTATCAACATAATCAAGGTAAGAAACCAGAAGTGAAGAGATCCAAGATTAACTGCTCTTAAGTTCATCTCAATTCCAACTGCCACGAAAAATATAGGAGTAAGAGTCCAGCTAAGTGGTAAAATGCTCTCCTCTATCTTTTTTCTCATGGACTTGTCAAGCTGAGCAAAAAATGTGGAGATTAAAGCCTGAGACTTTTGTAAAAGCTTTAAAACTGGTGGTGGATTAAGTCTGTAAATCAGGTTAAACGAAGGGGAAAAACTTTCTGAAAACGCAAGCCCTGCAGTGAACGCTCCGAGTATCTCCGGAGAACCAACCCTGTGGGAAAGATACGCAAATAAAAAAACAAGAGACAAAATAGTTGGTGGAATAAACTCTATAGTACCGAGTTTCCTTGAAAAAAAGTGTATGAGAT
>JAADEG010000065.1 GCA_013153525.1 Thermodesulfobacteriota bacterium | reverse complement strand
TCCCTCACTCACCAACCATGTAACCCAGGTGTCCTCTTCTCAAAGCCTCATCAGGGTCTAATTCCTTGTATCCCCATGGTAGAGGAGGTACTTTGGCATGTTTTGGACGCGGTGCCTCCTCAGAAGTGAAACCACTTTGCGGCATCCCTATTACTCCAGCACACGAGGCTAAGAGCAAACTTTTTAAAAAGTCCCTTCTGTCCATACCCTCCTCCTTAAAGTAGATTTCTATGATTTAAAATAAAATTTTTAATTCAATCAAAAAATAAAAAATTTTCAAGAGTATTAATAAATTTTCTAATCTTTTAACCTTTTCAAAAGACCAAAATTTATCCCTTCTTTTTTGAGATTTTATAGATATGTATTTAAAAGTCAAGTCTTAAAATATTTAAGATTTTCAATAATTAAAGAATTGGAAGAGAACTTGGCTGAAATTTGTAAGTTTTTCGATAATCAGTGTTGATTTTTTCGATTTTTTTCGTAAAGTCTATTTTAGGTCAAAAAATTATTCCAGGGGGTGAAAAATGGAAAAAGACCTCTCTTTAAAAACCACTCACATAGGAAGTTTTCCCTTTGAGGAACCAGAGGAACCTATAACCCTAACTTTTGAACATGTTGACATACCTGCCTGGCCTCAGCTTTCAAAAAGAAAACAAGAAAGCATGATCATACAATTTAACGAAAAACTTCCCGGGTTTGATGCAGAAAAGGGTATAATTGACACTAGTTCTCCAAAATTTGAAGAAGAGATGCTCAAGTTTTACGAGGACTACCTTCAGATAGTTGAAGAAAAAAACTTAGAGCCTCTTAATACTTACGCAATCTCTAGTGAATACGCAAAAGGATTTCACAGATTTTTAGAGATTGCAAAGGAAAAAGACCTAGATGTAGTAAAGGGTCAGGTCACAGGTCCTTTCACGCTGGCAATTGCCCTTAAAATCGAAACCGGAGAAAATCCTATCTTCAGAGAAGACTTAAGGGACTTGATAGTCAAGTTCGTAACCATAAAGGCTCTTTATCAGGCAGAAGCCCTTAAAAAGGTGGGAAAAAGAGTAATTATCTTTTTAGACGAACCCGGACTTTCTGGATTTGGCTCCTCTGCATTTATAACTATTTCAAAAGACGATGTACTCGTTATGTTAAACGAGATTTTCCAAATTTTAAAAGACTTCGGGGTCATACCAGGGATTCATGTCTGTGCAAATACCTCTTGGGACATCGTTCTTGATTCTGAAGTTGAGATTTTAAACTTTGACAGCTTTAGTTACTTTGACAAGTTTGCAATCTACGCTGACAACATTAAAAAGTTTATTTCTAAGGAAAACACTTACATTGCTTGGGGAGTAGTACCAACTGATAGCGAAAACCTCGAAGCAACCAACCTGGAAAAAGTTTTAGAAAAATTTAACGAACAGTTTACTCAACTTGCAAACGCATTAAAATCTGAAAAAGAGGAACTGCTAAAAAGCTCTATGTTTACCCCTGCCTGCGGGCTTGGAAGCCTTAAAAAAGAACAGGCTAAAAAGGCTTTAGAGATATTAAAGGCTTTTAAAGAAAAAATAGCCTAAGAAGGAGGGCTTATGCCTATTAGAGCCTACATTCTTATTAACACGAAGATCGGAGAAACCCAAAAGGTTGCAGACGAGTTAAAAAAAATTCCAGAGGTTAAAAAGCTCGACATTATCATGGGACCTTACGACATCATAATAGAGATTGAGGTTCCGGGTTACGAGGACATTTCTGCTATTTTGCTAAATAAGTTGCAAAGCATTCCCTCTATTAATCACACGATGACCTGCCCAGTAGTAAGCTAATTAAGTTCTGGTCTGAGGTTTTTTGAGTGCAGAGCCTGTTACAGGAAAAGGTTCTGGTTTTAAACAAGTATTATCAAGCTATTCAGATAACCACCGTACAAAAGGCAATTTGTCACCTCGTAAAAGGTACTGCTCTCGTAATCACTACTGATTGGACGACCCACAGCCTGGAGGACTGGATTAAAATAAGTAGATTTTACGAAAATGGATCACATCCCATAATAAGAAGCCCCAGTATTTCCATTTTAATACCTGACGCTATATACCTTCCCTATTACGAAAGCCTTCCAAAAACTGAAGTGGTTTTTTCCAGACACAATCTGTTTTTAAGAGATAAGTACACCTGTCAGTATTGTGGAAAGTTTTTAAAAAATCCAAAGGACAGAACAATAGATCACATAATTCCTAAAAGCCGAGGTGGAAAAACGGTTTGGACGAATGTCGTTCTTTGTTGTAAAAAGTGTAATCTAAAAAAAGGAGATCGTACCCCAGAAGAGGCAGGATTAAAATTACTTAAAAAACCCAAACCACCAAAGTGGCAATCCCTTATTCTCGAAGAATTTCCAAAACACAAAAAGGAAGCCTGGAAGGTCTTTCTTGACTTTGCTGGAATTATGAATTCTGAATAATTTTAACGGCTTTTAAAATTAGATCTTTTGCCTTTTTAGGAATGTTTTCTGGTATGTAAAGTTCAAACTGTACAACGAGGTCTCCTCTGTTGTACTCGTCTATAAAAGGACCCCTTCCCTTTATAACTATAGGCTCACCACTTAAAAACTTGTTAGAAGGGATTCTCTCTTCTCCCTCAAGTGTTGGAATAGATATTTCCTGGTTAAGAATAACCTCCCAAAAGGGAATTCTGCACTTGTAGATTAACTTGTGCCCGTCTAAAAGAAAGTAGTCGTGAGGAATCACATTAACCTCTACATAAACATCGCAAACCGTATTTGCAAAAAATCTGGGAATGTAAATTATGTCTCCCTGCTTAAGTCCCAAAGGTAGCTGAAACTCTACTTCCTTGTGAAGTCTTATTTTTCCCTTTCCTTTGCACTGATCACAGGTTTCTTTGTAAACATATCCTTCACCTTTACAATAGGGACAAGTAAGATAAGAGGTTCTAAAACTCTCCTTTACCTCAACAAAACCCGTTCCCTTACAAAAACCACAGATTTCACTCTTTCCGTTTATGCGCTTTCCAGTTCCTTTACATGACGGACAAAGAACCTCTTCACCTGGTACCTTTATTCTTTTTTTGCAACCAAGGGCTATTTCTTCAACGGTAAGATCAAGCACCGTGAAAAAGTAATTTCCTGTGAAAGGTATTTTACTGACTACCTTTATCCTGCTTTGATCTCTGTGTCTTTCTAGGAATTCTTGGTACCTTTCAAGAAGACTTAAAAATTCTTCCTTATCCCCTCCTCTGTCTGGATGAAGCCTTTTTATTTGCTCTCTGAAAAACCTTTTTGCCTCTTCAAAGGAGTTAAATTGTCTCGTGGTTCCATTTCCACCTATCATAGCTTAATCCTTTTTATAATAGCAGGTTGCAAGCCCTATTCTCTTTTTTTCCATGTCAGGAGGAGTTATAGGAGGAATTTCCGTAGCTCCGAGAAAGAGATATCCACCTGGCTTTAACTTATCCCAAATATCCTTAAAAACCTTTTTCTTGGTATTCATGTCAAAGTAAATTAAAACATACCTGCACATAATTACATCAAATCTATACCTGACCTTTCTTCCTACATCCAAAAGATTTAGCACTTCAAATTTTACCATATTCTTTAACCTTTCGTCGATCTTCCAGCTAAAACCCTCTTGCTTAAAGTACTTAACCAGGTATGTAGCTGGTAGTCCGCGGTTTACCTCTATTTGATGATAGATGCCCTTTTTTGCCTTTTCAACGCTCTTTATAGATATATCGGTTGCGTAAATAAAAATCTTAAACCTTTTCACTTCCTGAGGAAAGTGCTCAAGAAGAAGCATTGCTATACTGTAGGGCTCCTGTCCCGTTGAACAGGCTGCAGACCAAATGTCTATCCTTCTCTCCCTTTCCCTTT
>JAADEG010000030.1 GCA_013153525.1 Thermodesulfobacteriota bacterium | reverse complement strand
GGAAAACAGCCCGTACTTGAAAGAATTTGAAGATCTCACTTTTTACACCAACTTAAACAGGATAAAAACTTGGAAGATACCTATTTCTATAAACATTTCTCCTAAAACCTTTGAATCTTCTCAGATATTCGAACTCATTACCAAGTACGAAGAACTTTTATCAAATCTTCCCGTTCCAATGGTTATAGAGATTACTGAAAGAAGCCTCGCTAAAAACATTCCTCGATTTCAAAAGGTTTTAAAACTTTTAAAGTCTTACGACATAAAAGTTGCACTTGACGACTTTGGAACTGGATATTCTGCTTTGAACTACCTTAAAGACTTTCCCATTGACTTAGTAAAAATAGACAAAAGCTTTATAGACTTAATTTTAGAGGACGAAAAGACATGTTACATAACGACTACTATTATCAACCTTGCTAAAAAGTTTGGTATAGAAACTCTTGCCGAGGGAGTGGAACTTGAAGATCAGGTAGTGCTTTTAAGGAAACTTGGTGTAGACTACATACAGGGGTTTTACTTTGCTCCACCCTTACCTGAGAAGGAATTCGAAGAGGTTTTAAAGGAACAACCTTTTGTAGGAAGGATTTAAGTATGGAAAAACGAACCAAGGTAATAGCCACTATAGGCCCTTCGTCAAGGGAAGAAGAAGTTATTGAAAGGTTAATTCTTGCTGGGGTAGATGTTTTTAGGTTAAACTTTTCCCACGGAGATCACGAGTATCACGCAGAAAACATAAAGAGAATAAGAAAAATTTCTGAAAAACTCGGCATTCCCGTTGCAATTCTTCAGGACTTATCAGGCCCAAAAATCCGTATAGGAGAAGTAAAAGAACCTTTTTTGCTACACCAGGGAGAAGTTCTTGAAATTTACGGAACCAGGGTGCATGCTGAAAAAAAGGAATCTACCGCAAAGGTTTATCTCGAGGTTCCAGAGGTATTAAAGGACTTAAAACCTGGTGACTTGATATTTATTGCTGACGGATTGATAAAGTTGAAGGTGATTGATAAGACTTCCGAAAAAGTTGTTGCCGAGGTTATACAGGGAGGAGTAGTTTCTTCGAGAAAAGGAGTAAACTTTCCTGGTGCAGAGCTTTCTATTCCTTCTTTTACTCCCAAGGACGAGGTTGACTTAAAGTTTGGTTTAGACGCAGGGATTGACATAGTTGCTTTATCTTTTGTTAACGGTGCAGAGGACATATTAAGGTGCAAGGAAGTTATCAAGCAGAAGGGTAAAGGCCAGCCAGTTTTTGCAAAAATTGAAACCCAAAAAGGCGTTGAAAAAATAGAGGAAATCCTCAGCGTTGCAGACGGATTAATGGTTGCAAGGGGGGACTTGGGCGTAGAAATTCCCATAGAAAAGGTGCCCATTCTTCAAAAAGAGCTCGTAAGGATTGCCAGAAAAAAGGGAAAACCTACCATAATTGCTACTCAGATGTTAACTTCTATGATAAATTCAACTTCTCCTACGAGAGCAGACATTTCAGACATTGCAAATGCAGTTCTTGACGGAGCAGACGCTTTGATGCTTTCTGACGAAACCACCGTTGGAAAGTATCCAGTTGAAGCAGTAAAGGTTATGGTAAAAACCATAAAAGAGGCAGAGAAAATTTATCCCTATCAACTTGAAAAAGGAGAGTCCGTGTCTTCAGACTTTGCAATAGCTTACAGCAGTACCATTCTTGCAGAGGAGTTAAAGGCAAAGGCAATAGCAGTTTTCACCAAGACTGGAAGCTCGGCAATCAGGGTTTCAAGGTTCAGGCCAAAGGCGGTTATACTTGCTAATGTGCACGATGTAGAAGTCTGGAGACGACTTGCCATAGTATGGGGGGTTAAACCGTTTTTAATTCTGGAAGAAAAAGAAGATCCCGAAAGCATGGTAAGAGAATTCGTTACCCTTGCCTGCAAAGAGGGACTTTTTACCGAAAAGGACACGATGGTTTTAACTATGGGATACCCAGTTGGTAAGGAAGGCTCAACCAACCTCATAAGGGTAATAAAAGGAGAATACCTGAAAGACGCAGGTATCAGCTGTAGTTAACCATGCCGGTTTTTACTCCCCTTCAGTTAACCAAGCTGGTAGCCCTTGCAAAAAAGGGAAGAATTGCTCCGGTTTACCTTTTTATCGGTAAGGAAGAGATTTGTAAAGAAAAAATGAAGGATGTTTTGTCAGTTATAAAAGAGACTGGAGCAGTGATTGAGAGCTACGATCTTTCTAACAAGGAAGAAAAAAAGGAGTTTTTAGCTCAAAAAGGTATGCAGGAAAGTTTATTTGGAGTAAGAAAGGTTTATGTGGTTTACAAGGCAAACGAGCTACCACGAGACAAGGCTTCAGAAGTGGTAAAGTCTTTAAAAGGGAGTACCAATCTTTTTTGTTACTTTTTTTTAGCAGAGCAGTTTGACGAGGACAATCCAATTTACGGATTTGCCTTGGACAAGGGAGCTATAATTCCTTTTACCGTTAAAAGACGGGAAGATTTGCTCGAATCTGAATTGGTTTTAACCTTAAAAAAAGATTCAAAAGTAATGGACAGACAAACTGCAAGTTTGTTTTTGTCTCTCGTTGGTAAAGACTTTAGCCACTTTAAAAACGAGCTCGAAAAACTCGTTTTGTTTTGCTTAGACAAAGAAGTTATTACCGCTGAAGATGTCTGGAGTGTGGTGGTTCCTGAAGAAGAATCAGCACTTTACTTACTTGCAGACACATTTTTCAATTCAGGCCCTCAAAAGGCATCCAAACTGGTGATTTCTTTGCTGGATCACAAGGTGGAACCTCCTCAAATACTTTCTTATCTCTACAGGTACTTTAAAAAAATGGTAGTTTTGAAGGAGTTTTTAAAAAAACATCCAGAGCTCGAAAAAGAGGAAAAGTACTCTTTTTTTGCTAAAAGATTGCAGGAAGTAAAGGAAAGCCCTGTTGAAGAAGTCCCCAGGTTTATAGCAGAGTCCCATCCGTATCCACTTTTCAACATGAAAAGACACCTGAAAAGAGTTAAAGACTTTAACAAAGTTTTTGAAGTGCTTTATCAAACTGACTTAGCTCTTAAAAGAGACTTCAAAAATCCTATCCGAGCGTTTAACGAACTCTTTTTGAACCTCTGGAAGGCAAGTTGATTTTATCCTTCTTTTTGATTACAATTTTATATTATAAATGCAACAATATTAAGAGATTTGAATGTCAAGTTTAAAGCGAAAGTGTGAACTTATAGAAAAATTTTTAAGAAATCCAAACAATGTTAGATTTGAAGAACTCGACAAGTTACTTAGAGCTTTTGGCTTTGAGCCCAGACAGCCAAGGAAAGGAGGAAGCCACTTTACTTATAGAAAAACTGGTGGAAAAATAATTACTGTTCCTTATAAAAGGCCTTTTGTAAAGAAAGTTTATGTAAAACAAGTTATAAAATTGCTTGATTTGGAGGCGTATTATGAAGAAAATTGCCGAAAAAAGTCTTGAATATTACGCTAAATTACCTTACACCATAGAAATTATACCTTATCCTGATGGAGGGTATTTTGGAAGGATAAAAGAACTTGAAGGTTGCATCACAGAAGGAGATACTATAGAAGAAGTTTTAAGAATGTTAGAAGATGCAAAGCTTTCGTGGTTAGAAACAGCAATTGAGGAGGGTATTGAAATTCCTCTTCCCGAAGTTATAGAAGAAGAAAAAGAATGTAGTGAAGGGCTTATAGCTAAATTAGCTTTGCCATCTGTATCCGCTTTTCAACATGAAAAGACACCTGAAAAGAGTTAAGGACTTAAAAATCCTATCCGAGCGTTTAACGAACTCTTTTTGAACCTCTGGAAGGCAAGTTGATTTATTCGTTATCAGGCAATTCTTTTTTTATTTTCATTAATTCTTCTGCACTTTCTATAACTATTTGAGCAATGTCTTTTTGAAATTTTTTACCTTTTTCTTCTTCAAAGAATTTTAAAACTTTTTCTAATG
>JAADEG010000023.1 GCA_013153525.1 Thermodesulfobacteriota bacterium | reverse complement strand
AATCGTCGGCATTTGTGTTTTTGCACCCTTTTTTACGTGGCGGGTGCGACCACGGCCTGCAGTTTAACCCTACCTATCCCCGTCGAGCCCTCATCGCCCCCATCTTTTCACAGATCCACATTTAATTTTAATCACTTTACTAATAATTTCAAGAGCTATTTCTTACCTAAAAACTACCTCTAAAATCCCCAAAAATAACCCTATTATAAAACCTAACAAAGTTCCATTTATCCTTATCCATTGAAGCTCTCTCCAAGAAGCTTGCTTTAAACTTTTTACAAACTCTTCATCACTCAGTTTTTCAAGCCTTCTCCTTGCAATTTCTTTTAACTTCTCGTGATTTTCTTGAACGAACTTTAACAAAATGTCCTTTATGTAGTTATTCACCCTTTTGTTTAAGTATGTGTCACCTTTTAAATCTTGAAAAAAGTTCTCTACTACTTTTGGAACCTCTTCCCGTATAAAATTTAAAATTGCTGGTTCCAGAAAGTTTTTAATTAAGTACGCTCCTAAGCGTTTTAGTAAAAACGAGTTTTCTTCGTACAATAACTTTTCTCTTTTTTTAAACTCATTCGTGAAAAAGTTAATAAAAAAGCCCTCTAATTCTAATTTAAGTTGTTCTTCGTCAATGTGATTAATAAAGCTTTGTATGTTAACTTTATTCAATTCTTTGAGAAGTTCCTCTTTGCTTAACAGAAATTCTCCAACCCATTCTACTACTTTTTCAGTTAATGCCTGTCTTCTTTTTAACAAAATGTTTGTATGAGGACCCAGATTGTGAAATAGTCCAAAAACAGCGTAAGTATCTGCGATTGCGCCGACTAATGAGGCTGAAAAAGCTACTTTTAAAAGATTAAAAACCAGATTTTGAGGATATTCACGAACTAAAAGCAGAGATAAGATGTAGGCAATAAGAACTAAAAATAAAATAAAGGTCGCAAACTTTTCTATAGAAGGCATATTTTTTATATAACTTAAAAACTTTTTAAAAGGGCTCATTTAAAGAAAAAGGTACAAAAATTTTTAGGTATTACATTTTAAAATAAAATTTACGGCAAAGCAACCTTTTTAAAATTACGAATGAGGCTTTAAACTTAAATAAGCTCTTGACAATTAAGGAAAAAATGTTTAATTATATATGGAAATTGCTTTTATGGTGGCGGCGTAGCTCAATTGGTTAGAGCATGTGGCTCATATCCACAGGGTTGGGGGTTCGAGTCCCTCCGCCGCCACCAAAAAATGGCGGCGTAGCCAAGCGGTAAGGCGACGGCCTGCAAAGCCGTGAATCCGGGGTTCGAATCCCCGCGCCGCCTTGATTACTTAATCGTCTTTCAACATGTACAAACTTACCGTTAAGTCTCACTTCTCAGCAGCTCACTTTTTAAGAAACTACGAAGGCTCCTGTGAAAACTTACACGGACACAATTGGACAGTTACCCTTACCGTTGAAGGAAAAAAACTAAATTCTACAGACCTATTAATTGACTTTAAAGAATTAAAAAAAGTCCTTAAACAAATACTTGAAGAACTTGATCACAGACTGATTAACGATCATCCAGACTTCATAGAAGTTAATCCGTCCTCTGAAAGACTCGCAGAATTTATCTTTAAAAAAGCAAAAGAAAAACTTAAACCGTACAAAGGAATTAAAGTAAAAGAAGTTTCTGTCTATGAAACAGATACTTCTTGTGCAACTTATTACGAATAAGTTAAATGCCTAACTCTAACATTGTTCTTAAAGTGTGTGAGGTGTTTTTTTCTATCCAAGGAGAAGGACCTTTTGTAGGATTTCCTACATTTTTCGTTAGGTTGTTTGGTTGTAACTTAAATTGTACTTGGTGTGATACTAATTATGCAAAACCTCCTTATAAGTTTAAAGAAGTTTCAATTGAAAACATCGTAAAAGCATGGCAAAAAAGTTGTAATTCTCCTTATGTAACGATTACAGGTGGAGAACCTTTAATTCAAGAAGGAGTTTATCAACTTATGAAAGACTTTTTGTCCTTTGGAGCAGTGGTTTCTCTTGAAACTAACGGAAGTATAAGCCTTGAAAGAGTTCCTAAGGGGGTAACAAAAGTTATGGATATTAAAACACCCTCTTCTGGAATGGAAAGGTTTAACCTTTACGAAAACTTTAACTTTTTGGACAAAAAAGACGCAGTAAAGTTCGTTTTAAAAGACGAAAAGGACTTTGATTTTTCAATGGAAGTAATAAAAAAATACGATCTTTTGTCACGGGTTCAGGTAATTTTTTCTCCTGTTTACGGAGAGCTTGCTCCAGAAAAACTTGCAAGGTGGATTTTAGAAACCCGTATGCCTATTCGTATGCAAATCCAGCTTCATAAATATTTAAACCTAAAGTAGTAAGTATTTGGATTTATTTTATTTTATGCTAAAATAAACTTATGAAAAAGACAGAACTTGAAAAAGACAAAGCACCAGTAGTCGTAGAAGAAGAAAAAAACTTATTTCCTGCTACCTCTGAAGAGGAAGAAAATAGGAAACTTCCTGCAAAGTTTGATCCACTTCAGAAGTATCTTCAAGAAATAAGTAAGTATCCTGTTCTTTCAAGAGAAGAAGAAGAAAAGATAGCTAAAGAATATTACAAAACCAAAGATCCTCGTCTTGCGTACAAACTCGTAGTGTCTAATTTAAGGCTCGTAGTTAAAATAGCACTGGAATTCCAAAAATTCTGGGCTTACAACTTTTTAGATCTCATTCAGGAAGGTAACCTTGGTCTTTTACAAGCTGTTAAAAAATTTGATCCTTACAAAGGGGTTAAGTTTTCTTATTATGCTTCTTTTTGGATAAAGGCTTACATTCTTAAGTACATAATGGACAACTGGAAACTCGTTAAGATGGGAACTACCCAGGCTCAGAGGAAGCTTTTTTACAAGTTAAGAAAAGAAAAAGAACGCCTTGCTGCTCTTGGTTTTGAGCCAACTCCTGCAGAAATTGCAAAGAGACTTGGTGTTAAACCCAAAGAAGTAGAAGAAATGGAACAGAGAATGTTTTCTCAGGATGTAAGCATAGAAGCTCCAATAACTCCAGATTCAGACGATACACTTGCAAGCTTTTTAAGAGATTCAAGACCAACCCCAGAAGAAAGCTACGCAAGAGAAGAAGTATTACACAACTTTAAAATGCTTCTTAAAGAATTTGCCCAACAATTAACAGGAAAAGATTACATAATATTTCACGAAAGACTCCTTGCCGAAAATCCTAAAACCTTAAACGAACTCTCTCAAAAACTTGGAATTTCAAAAGAAAGAGTTAGACAAATAGAAGAAAAGATTATTAGAAAACTTAGAAAATTTATGGAGGAAAGGCTTCCAGATGCGTGTTACTACCGTTTGGCGTTACCTCACAAAGATTAGTATTGTTTTTTTGTTAATTTTGGGGTTGAGTTTCTCCAGTGCATTCGCAGATCTTCTCATTTCTAAAAAAGCCGAAGCGTATTACTACTTTTTGCTAAGTGAATTAAGTAAAAGTTATTCAAAGAAAAAAAGCTACCTTTTAAAAGCCATAAAGTGTGATCCTAAAGCGATCTTTTTAAAAAAAGAACTTGCTTTGTTTTACCTTGGAGAAGGTAACCTAAGTAAAGCAGAAAAAATACTTAAAAAACTCATTAAAAAAGCTCCTAAGGATCCCCAGATTCAAATTCTTTATGCTAAGCTTTTAATTTACAAAAACAAATTTTCCAAAGCAGAAAAAGTTTTGCAAAAATTAATTAAAAAATTTCCAAAAAACGAAGAACTTCTTAGGCTTTTAATAAGTATTTACTTGGAGAAAAAAGACTGGGATAAGGCTTTAAATTATCTAAACGAACTTATAAAACTTTATCCTGACAATTATGTCTTGTGGTTGTTTAAGGCAAGGGTTCTTGACGCAAAAAAGTTGTACGAAAAAGCTAAAAAAGCTTACTTAAAGGCTTTAAAACTTTCTGAGTATAAAAAAAGCGTTTTATTTGAGATTATTACATACTTGAGTAAACATCACGACTTTAAAGGAATGGAAGATGTAGTAAAAGGAGTGGTAGAAGCTAATCCAGAAGATGTAAATCTTGCAAGACTACTCGTAAGTATTTATGTTGAACAAAAAGACTGGAAAGGATGCACTCAATTTTTAAAAAAGTACTTGCAAACCAACCATTCAGCTGAATTCAAATTTTTTCTTGGGTTGTGTGAAGAAAAACTCGGTCACACTAAGAAAGCCCTTGAAATATACAAAAGTCTTCCAGAAAAAAGCAAGTGGTTTTTACAAGGATGTAGAAGGTCTGTAATTCTTCTTAGAAAGTCTCGTCCAAAGGAAGCAAAAAAGTATTTTGAGAGGTTAAGAAAGTTTAAAATAAAAGACAAGGCATGGTACATATTTATGTCTAATACTGCAGAAGAGCTTGACCTTTGTACAGAAGGCGTTAACATAGCTCAAAGAGGACTTAAGAGGTATCCTGACAGTTTAGAGCTTGCAATATCCCTTGCTTCTAATTATGCGTGTCTTGGAAATTACGCAAAGGTCGTTAAACTATTGTTACCCTACCTTAAAAAACACGAGGACGATCCTTACCTGTTAAACTTTATAGGTTACAGTTATGTAGAAATTGGCAAAAAGTATAAATTTGCAGAAAAACTTTTGAAAAAAGCAATTAAAATTGATCCTGAGGATCCTTACATAATGGACAGCCTGGGATGGCTTTACTACAAAGAAGGTAAGTTGCACTTAGCCTACGAGTACATAAAAAAAGCAATCAAACATCTTGAAGAAAAAGAACCAGTGATATACGAACACATGGGACTGGTACTTTTAAAACTCGGAAAAGTTAAACAAGCTTGTAATTACTTAAGGGAAGCTTTAAAAGCAAGCTTTCACAAGCAAGACATTAAAAGAATAAAAAAGGAGTTAACTCAGGAGTGCCAAAGTTTTTAAAGCTTTTCGTTCTTTTTATCATTGTTTTCTTTACGAGTTGCACTAATCTCAGGTTTTATAATGTTAAAACTTCAGGAGTACTTTATCAAGGAAAACTTTGGTGGAAGCTCGTAGTAATTCAAAATAAAAAAAAGAAAGTTAACGGTGGTTATGCTTGGTTTTGTACTTCTCCTGAGTTTTTAGTGGTTGAATTAAAAACTCCGTTTAATTCAGAACTTGCAGTAGTAAGCTGGAAAAGAAAAAATCCAAACAAGGTTATTTTGTACGACCTTTTTCACAAACGAAAAGTAACATTTTTAATACATAACAAAAAATTAAAAAACTTACCTCTTTACTTTTTGGGTAAAAAAGGAGAGAAAGTAAGTTTTTCTTTGTTTAAAAAACCCGTTCTTTACACTTTTTTAAAGGGAAAAGGTGAGATAAAAGGAGAAAACTTTGACATCGTGTGGAAGTTTAAAAGTATAAAACAGTCAAAAGAGTGTAAGGTTCCTTTACCAGAAACTAAGGATTTTAAAGATCTCGTGCTCACCTTTTAACTTTAATTATTACTTCTTCTATAGTTTGGGGTTTTGCTTTGGTAACTACTATCTCCATGTTTTCGTAAGTAATTTTTTCTCCTTCTTCGGGTATCCTTCCAAGAAGAGAATAAAGAAAACCGTTAATGGTTTCGTAATCTCCCTTGGGAATAGGAATACCAAGCTCTTGAAGTTTTTCTACTTCTGTATAACCTTTTACTCTATAAGTGTCAGGAGCAAGTTTCTGATACTCAGGCACATAGTAATCAAGAGCGTCTCTAAAGTCTCCAAGCACCTCTTCTATTAAGTCTTCTATAGTTACTATACCAGTGGTAAGTCCGTATTCGTCAACTACTACTGCAATTTCTATCCCTGACTTTTGAAGCTGTGAAAGCACTTCGTGAGCATAAGCAAGCTCTGGGACGAAGTAAGGCTGGGTTGCAAACTCCTTTAGTGGAAGCTCAGGATTAAGCAAAGTTTTTCCTACCAAGTGTTGAACCTTTACTATTGCGATAATGTTGTTTATGCTTCCTTGATAAAGAGGAATGTAAGAAAAGTTGTACTTTTTACTAAACTCTATAGCGTCTCCAACAGTAGCTGATATTGGAAGAGCCTTAACCTGGGTTGCTGGGATCATTATTTGAAATACCTTTTTTCTTGCAAATTCTACTATCTTTTGCATTAGCTCTTTTTCTTTTATGTCTATTTCCTCTTCGTAGTGTACGAAAGTGAGAAATACCTCTCTAAATTTAGTAAGAAAAAGCGGACTTTTGTCTCTTGTTTTTAATAATTTTGAAGAAATAATAGAGTTTATCCAGGAAAAAGGTAAAAATAAGTATGAAATCAGGTAAAGAGGAGGAAGTAAGTACAAAACGAGTGGATAAGACAACTTTTTTCCTATGGTTTTAGGAATCATTTGTCCAAAAATTATCATTGAAAGTGGTAAAGCAGTTGAAGACAGAAGAATCCCTGTTTTTCCAAGAGACTTTATTAAAAAGTAAGAAGTAAAGATACCGTTTCCTGCAATGGACAGGGTGATTCCCATAAGGGTCGTAGTGAAGAGAGCCTCTGGTTGTCTCCAAAATTTTTTGTAGAGCTTAGCTCCTAAGTACTTTGGAGACAACGACTCAATAAGAAACCTTTCTGCAGATATAAAAGCAATTTCAGAAAGTGAAAAAAAAGCCTCTGCAGAAATAAAGAACAAAAAAGACAAAAGTGCTTTTATCATTCGCTTTCAACCACCTTTTCTATCTCAACCCAAAGTATTTTTCTTCCTTTTATAGCTCTAACTTTAAATTTGTATCCGTGATAAAGCACTGCTTCTCCTTTCTTAGGTACTTCTTTAAATAAGGCAAGTAAGAAACCACTAAGCGTCTTAACATCTTTAAGTTCTTCTTCTACAACCTCTATTCCGAGTTTATCCTTAATTTCTTCCATTAATACTTTTCCAGAAACGAGCCACTTGGTTTTACCGATTTTTTTAATAGGTTCAAGCTTTGCTTCCATTTCTTCGTAAATTTCTCCAAATAACTCCTCCAGCACATCCTCTAAAGTAACCAGTCCTTTTAAAATTCCGTATTCGTCTATAACGAGAGCAATTTTTATGTGTCTGCTCTGAAACTCAAACAATAAGTCTCTTACTTTAAAGTTTTCAGGAATAAAAAAGGGTGGTCTTACAAAGTCTGATAGCATTTTTTTACCAAGCATTTCTTCGTTAAACTCTTTTAACAGGTCTTTTACATAGAGAATTCCTATTATGTTGTCCAAGTCCCTCTCATACACAGGAAACTTGTTGTAAGGAAGACTTTTGAGCTTTTCAAGAAACTGAAGAGTTACTTTTTGATTTTCAAAGGCTGTAATTTCAGATCTCGGAGTAAGAATTGCAGATATTTCAATTTTTTCCGAAAGAAAAAGTCCTCTTATAAAAGTTTTTTCTTTTTCAGTAATTCTTTTTTGATGATAGGCTTCTTCAAGCATGTAAAGAATAATTTGTTCAACAGGAGAAAAAAGTGCTGTGCTTTTAGGAGTTTCAGGTAAAATTTTTTCAAAAGTTCCATAAATCAAGGAGTAAACTTTTCTTAAAGGATAAAATAGGTAATAAAATGCGTAAGCAATGTATATAATTCTCTTTGCAAGGATGGTTCTAAGTCTAAACCCTGCTACTTTTGGAAAAAAGTCTCCTAACCAAAAGGACAAAAAACCAAAAACCACGAAAGCAATGAGTTTTCCCTGTTCAGGAAACCACTTCGTAAATACTTTGGATCCGCAAAGGCTCGTAAAGTAATCAACTATTTCATTACCAGCTATTAGAACTATTAAAAGTTCTTCGGGTTTTAGAAGAATGTTTAGTACTTTTTCAGAAACTCCAAGACTTCTTAATCCTGCAACTTCTATTCTTGAAAGCGAAAAGATACTTGCTTCACCAGCAGTGAAAATAGCTGAAAGAGCGAGAAGAACGACTATAACTATTAAGTAACTTTCAATCATTTACTTCTATTGTCCTTAAATCTACCTCCTTTTTTGCAAATAACTTTGCAAGCTCTTCTTCTGGATTTTCCCACATTTCAACAATTTCCTTCTCTGTAACTAAAACCCGAACTTTGTCGTTAAAGTCGTTAAAGTCTTTAAACAAAATTGGAGCTATAACTTTCCACGCAGAAATTCTTGCAGATATACCTTCTAAGTTGGTATGAATAGGGATGTCAACTTTAAATGGGGCTTCAAATTCTTCAAAGGTGTAATCTTCTCCTATTATTCTGCTTTTAAAAATGCTTTGATACTTTTGATCAACGCTTTGAAGAGACTTCCAAATGCCTGATACTTCTTGATCAAGTTCTTCGGCAAGTTCAAGGGTAAGAACCGCCTGTAAAATCTCAGCTTTTTTGTCTCTTTTTTCCTGGTCAACGAGTTTAATTTCTGGAACCAAGTCTTCAAAAACCTCTTTTAGGGTTTCTTTAAACTGACTAAAGTACTTAAGACTTTCAGGATCTCTTAAGGTTACTCCCCAAGCTTTTATGTTTGCAAGGTGTTGCGAGACCTCTCCTGGGTCAAGCCCGAGTTTTTCGTAAGTCGGGAAAAAACTTACTTTAGAAGTAAATTCTTCTCCAAAAAGCTCTATCCATCTGTACTTCGTATTTAAAAGAGAAAGCACCAAAATTTTTCCCTTTTCTAAAATACCAGACTCTTCAATAGCCTCCTTTTTAGAAATAAGAAGAAGTGTCTCTGGGAAAAGTACGAAGTCCTCTTTCATTTGCTTGCTCTTTTAAGAAATTACCTTTTCAAACAAGTTTTTTAGGTATTCAAGCTGTCTTCCGTACTCTTTGTCAAGTTGATCTTTAATTTTGCTCCACTCTTCTTTAAATTGAGGATGCTCTTCTACATTTATCTTTACTTCTGCTCCTACTTGATCAGAAAGAGCCTGTTCAAGAGCTTCTACCCCTGCATTAAACCTCTTTTTTAACTCTGTGTATATTGCATCTTTGTGATTATAATAAGTTTGTACAAGTTTTTCCAGCTCTTCACATAACCTTGCTATTTCAGGAGCTGTTGCAAACATTTGCTTTAAACCAGTTATAGCCTTTTTTATGTCCTCAAGCTGATAAGAGGTAAGAGGTAAAACGATGTTTTTTAACAAAGTACTAACGATTGCCTTAAACATTTCTTTTTTGTGTTCGGGTTTTTTATTTTTCGTCAGGTTTTGAAACTCAGCTCCCAAGTTTGAAACTTCGTCTTTTAAAAATTTTCCTACGAGTTTTTGAGCCTCTTCCTTTAATTGAGCGGTTTCAAGCTCTTCCTTAGAAGCTTTACCAATTTTTTCCAGTTTTTCCATTACGATTTCCCAGGTGCTCTTTATTTCGTCTGCCATACTTTTTATCCCTCCCCAGAAATCTTGTTATAAAAGTTAACATCTATATTCAATTAATTCAAGTGTAGATTTAAAATTTTTAATTTTTAAGTAGGGCACAACTTTTTCGTCTTGAAATTTTTAAGTTATAATCTAAACTTTAAGAGCAAACCACTTTTTCTTCTAAGCTTTTAAAACTTCTTTGAAAAGGGGTGATATTATGGAAAAAGTTGAGGTAGAAATTGGTGCAGGTGCACCTATTGTAATTGAAACCGGGGAGTACGCTAAGCTCGCAGACGGAGCTGTCGTAGTAAGACAAGGAGACACTGCTGTTCTCGTTACTGCTGTAATGGGAGAAAAAATCGTTGAAGGTATAGACTTCGTTCCCTTATCCGTTGACTACAGAGAACAGGCTTCAGCATGGGGTAAAATCCCTGGTGGTTTCATAAAAAGAGAAGGAAAACCCACAGACAGAGAAATACTCGTTTCTCGTTTAATAGATCGTTCTATAAGACCTCTTTTTCCTGATGGCTTTTTTTACGATGTAGTGGTTACTGCTCTTACTCTTTCTGCTGACGAAAAGTACGATCCTGATGTTCTTGCAATGATAGGTGCTTCAGCAGCTTTACACATTTCTAAGGTACCTTTTGAAGGTCCTGTCGCAGGGCTCAGAATTGCAAGAGTTGACGGAAAGTTCGTTGTAAATCCTACTTACGAACAAAGGCAACAGGCAGACCTTGACATCGTCGTAGCCTGTGGAAAAGACGCTATTATGATGGTTGAAGGAGGAGCAAAAGAGGCTGACGAAGCTACTGTTATAGAAGCCCTTTATCTTGCCCTTGAAAAGTGTCAGCCGCTTATTGAAGCTCAGGAAAAACTAAGACAAACCCTTGGTAAAGAAAAAGTTAAGGTTGAACCACTTGAACTTCCAGAAGACATCAAGAATAAGTTGAACGAATTTTGTAGAGACAGAATAATAGAAGCCCTTAACATAATTGACAAAAGACAAAGAAAAGAAAAATTAAATCACATTTTTGAGGAATTTACTGCTTTGCTTGCAGAAGAAGGTAAAGAGGTAAATAGTGTGGCGCTTACATATTCTTACAAAAAGTTAATAAGTAGCATTTTAAGAGAAAAGCTTTTTAACGAAGGTAAAAGAATTGACGGAAGAACACCTGACGAAATAAGACCTATAAGCATCAAACTTCATCCTTTTGAAAGACCTCATGGAAGTGCGATTTTTACTCGTGGACAGACTCAGGTTTTTGCAACTGTAACTCTGGGTTCTCAAGAAGAGGCTCAGCTCGTTGAAAGTATATACGAAGGAGAAACATTTAAGAGGTTTATGCTTCACTACAACTTTCCACCGTTTTGCACAGGAGACGCTCGTCCTTGGGGACCTCCGAGAAGAAGAGAAATAGGACACGGAGCTCTTGCAGAAAGAGCTCTTGAGCCTTTTATTCCTCCTGAAGAAGAATTTCCTTACATTATAAGAATAGTGGCAGATGTTCTTGAGTCTAATGGTTCTTCTTCAATGGCAACGGTTTGTGCTGGATCTCTTGCACTTTTTGACGCAGGGGTGCCAGTTAAAAAACATGTAGCTGGAATTGCCATGGGACTCGTGGTTGAGGGTGACAAGTATGTAATTTTAACTGACATACTCGGTGAAGAGGATCAGCTTGGTGACATGGACTTTAAGGTTGCTGGAACCAAGGAAGGTATAACGAGCATACAGATGGACATAAAAATAAAAGGATTAAAAAAAGAAATTATGCAGGAGGCACTTTTAAAAGCTAAAAATGCAAGACTTTTTATCCTTGACAAGATGTACGAAGCAATTCCAGAGCCGAGAAAAGAGCTTTCTCCATATGCTCCAAAGATTGAAATTATCACCGTACCTGAAGACAAAGCATTTCTCATTATTGGTCCTGGAGGAAAAACCGTAAAAGAAATTAGAGAAAAGACTAACACAGTAATATGGGTGCTTGAAGGTGGAAGGGTTTCTATTACTGGGCACAGTAAAGAGGACATAGAAGCAGCTAAAAAGGAGATTGAAAACATTATATGCGATGTAGAGGTTGGTAAGATTTACGAAGGTAGAATAACGAGAATAGAGCCTTATGGGCTTTTTGTTGAGGTATGTCCTGGTAAAGTGGGTCTGCTTCACATTTCCAAGATGGCAAGACCACCCAGAGACTTAAGAGCTTTTTATCACATTGGAGACATGATAAAAGTAAAGGTTCTTGAGCTTGACGAACTTGGAAGACCGAGATTTACTACAATTTTTACAGAGGAGGAAGAAAAAGGTGAACAGAGGTCTTGAAGATTATTTTAAAAAAGTTGAAGAAAGTTTTAAGTTTTTATCAGAAAGGATTTCAGAACCCCCAGAAGTAATCATAACTCTTGGAACCGGGCTTTCTGGTTTGGGCAAAGCTGTAGATGTAAAAGAGGAATTTCCGTACAAAGAAATTCCTAACTTTCCAGTGTCAACTGTTGAAACACACGAAGGAAAGCTTCTCTTTGGAAGACTTGAAGGAAAAAGAGTTGCAGTTCTTCAGGGAAGATTTCACTATTACGAGGGTTACTCAGCAAAAGAATTAACCTTTCCCTTGAGAGTTTTAACTTTGTTTAAGCCTAAGCTTTACATAGTTTCAAACGCAGCAGGAGGACTAAACCTTGACTTTAAGGCAGGAGACATAATGCTTATAAAAGACCACATCAACCTTATTCCAGACAATCCTCTTAGAGGACCGAATAATCCTGCATGGGGTGAAAGGTTTCCTGACATGTCCAAAGCCTATTCAGAGGACATGAGAGAGATCTTTAAAAAGGTAGCTGAGGAACTTAACGAAAGAATCGTTGAGGGGGTGTATGTAGCAGTTCCAGGTCCAAGTCTTGAAACTCCAGCAGAAACGAGGTTCTTAAGGCTTATAGGTGGAGACGCAGTTGGTATGTCAACCGTGCCAGAGGTAATAGTTGCGATTCACGCAGGACTTAAAGTACTTGGAGTTTCAGTTATATCAAATGTGAACAATCCGGACGACTTTAAGCCTATTTTATTTTCGGAGGTGGTGGCACAGTCTAAAAAAGCAGAAAAGCGCCTTGAAAAGTTGGTTAGAGCCTTTCTTAAAAAGCTGGAGCTTTAAAAAATGGCAAAACTTCTTATAAACTACACTCCTTTTGAAACCAGAGTAGCACTCGTAGAAAATGGTCAACTCGTTGAGTTTTATGTAGAAAGACCCTCTGAAAAAGGACTCGTTGGTAACATTTACAAAGGTAGAGTCGTAAGAGTGGTTCCAGGAATAAATTCTGCTTTTCTTGATCTTGGGCTTTCAAGAACCGCTTTTCTTTTTGGTGACGACATAATGCCATCGTGTGAAATTGATTGGGGTAAAGAAGGTATTATGATGACCAATCTTCACGAGGTTTTAAAAGAAGGACAGGAGATACTCGTTCAAGTAATAAAAGAACCTCTTGGAAACAAAGGAGCAAGGGTATCTACCAACCTTACTCTACCTGGACATTACTTAGTTTTTTTGCCTTACATGAATCGTATTGGAATTTCAAGAAAGATAAAAAACGAAAAGGAAAGAGCAAGACTTAAGCAAATAGTAGAAAATTTAAGACCAGAAGGAACAGGCTGGATTATAAGAACAGCTGCTGCAGATTGTAGTGAAGAAGAGCTCGTTACGGAAATGAACTTTTTACTCTGTCTTTGGAACGAGATAAAAGAAAAAGCTGAAAAAGCAAAGGCTCCAGCTCTTATTTACGAGGAACTAAACATCGCTTTAAGAGCTATAAGGGATCTTTTTAACAAAGAGATTACCTCTATTATCGTAGATGACAAAGAGTTTTACCAGGAAACGAAGAGCTTTTTGGAAAAGTACTTTCCAAATCTTGCTCCTTATGTAGAGCTTTATCAAGGTCAGGAAGACCTTTTCGTTGTACACGGAATACAGCTTGATGTTAAAAAGCTCCTTTCAAGAAAAGTTTGGCTAAAGTCAGGAGGTTTTATAGTTATTGAGCCTTGCGAGGCGTTTACTGCAATTGATGTGAATACAGGCAGATTTACAGGTAGTAAAGAGCTTGAAGACACGGTATTCAAAATAAACCTTGAGGCAGCAGAAGAAATAGCCTATCAGCTCAGACTAAGAAACATAGGTGGACTTATAATAATAGACTTCATAGACATGGAAGAACCAGAGCATCAGGAAATGGTTCTTCAAACACTAAAAGAAGCACTTAAAAAAGACAAAGCAAAAAATAGTTTTCTTCCCATTTCACCTTTTGGAATTCTTCAAATGACGAGAGAAAGAAAAAGGGACTCCCTTTATCAAGTATTTTACGAAACCTGTCCTCTTTGTCACGGAGAAGGCAAGATAAAAAGCAAAAAAACTATTTACTACGAAATGCTGAGGCGTCTTATGAAAATGGGTCCACATGTTAAAAATAAAAAAGTACAGATAGAGATACATCCAGGGCTTTCTGAAGTAATAGGAGAAGAGATAAATTACCTTGAAGACTTAGAAAAAAAGTACGGATTTACCACGGTTTTGAAGCAGAACAAGGAGTTTATGCCTTATGAGTACAAGTTCCACATCCTCAACGAATAGAGCGGTTTTTCTTGACAGAGACGGCACGATTAACGAGGAAGTAGGATACTTAAACGACCTTTCAAGGCTAAGGTTATTGCCTAAGGTCTGGGAGGCACTAAAGCTTTTAAAGGACAAAGGTTTTAAGCTTATAGTTATAACGAATCAAAGCGGAGTAGCAAGAGGTTACTTTCCAAAAGAGCTGGTTTATAAGGCAAACGAGCTTATTCAGAAGAGGCTTGCCAGAAAAGGAGTCAGACTTGACGACTTTTTCGTGTGTTTTCACCTGCCTGACGAGGGATGCAACTGCAGAAAGCCCAAACCAGGTATGATATTTGAGGCTGCAAAAAAGTACAACATAGATCTCAGTTCTTCCTACATGGTAGGAGATAAGCTTATAGACATAGAAACCGGAAAAAATGCTGGTTTAAAAACTATTCTCGTGCTTACGGGTTATGGCAGAGGAGAGCTTAAGTATGTAATTCCCAAGAAAAAGATATATCCTGACTTCGTAGCAGAGGACCTTAGAGAAGCAGCTAAAATTATAATAAAGGATTCTGGGCTTGATACTGAATGAAAATTCTCGTGGTAAAGCTTTCTGCACTTGGTGATGTAGTTCAAACCCTTCCGTCGCTCAGTCTTTTCAAAAAGTGCTTACCTTCTGCTGAGATAGATTGGGTGGTTGACGAGAGAAACGCAGGGATTCTCAAAGGACATCCTTTGATAAACAAAGTAATCGTGTTTTCTAAGACATACTTAAAGTCTTTTAAAAGTGTAAGAGAGTTTTTAAGAAATCTTAGAGAAAAAAGTTACGACTTCGTGCTTGACTATCAAGGGCTTTTAAAGAGTGGAATAATTACGGGCTTTGCAAGAGGCAAAAAGAAAGTCGGATTTAAAAACAGCAGAGAGTTAAGCTGGATTTTTTACGATACGAAGCTTCCTCCCTACGATCCTGAGATGCACGCAGTGAAAAGGTACCTCGTTCTTACTAAAGAGGTTTTAAAAATGTGCGGAGTAGAGGTGGAAGTAGGGGAAATACCTGATGTAGTGTGGCAAGAGGAGTTTCTTAAACCAAGGATTTGGGAAGGGGATTACATAGTGGTTGTACCTGGAGCAAGGTGGAAGACGAAACTATGGGAGCTGGACTATTGGGAAGAATTTATAAAACTTTTTAAAGCTGAGTTTCCAGAGATAAAGGTAGTTATTTCTGGCTCAAAGTCAGAGATAGAAATAAAAAAGTGGGCTGAGTATTTAGAAAAGGGATTAAAAGGAGTTAAGTCTTTCGTTGGAAGGGTTGATCTTAAAGGGCTTGTTAACTTGCTTGCTTATTCAAAGGTGGTGGTAACTGTAGATACAGGACCGATGCACATAGCATCAGCTCTTAAAGTGCCAATTGTTGCTCTTTTTGGTCCTACATCTGAAAGAAGAACCGGTCCGTGGAGTCCAATTCAAAGGGTAATAACTTCAAAGGTGCCTTGCAGACCCTGTTTCAAAAAGGAATGTAAAGAAAAAGTTTGTATGAAGAAGATTAAACCTAAGGAAGTTTTTAAAGAGGTTTTAAAAACTTTTAATTCGTAGTAATATCTTGACTTTTTAACAAATTCCTTATAATTAGGATTAAGGAGGTGGTAGGAATGAAGAGGGTTCATGTATTTATTTCAGGGAAGGTACAAGGGGTATTTTTTAGAGCATACACAGAAGAAGAAGCAAAAAAATTAGGGTTAAAAGGCTGGGTTAGAAATCTTCCTGACGGAAGAGTTGAGGCTGTATTTGAAGGAGATGAAAAAGCTATAGAAGAAATGATTAAGTGGTGCCATAAAGGATCTCCTGCTTCTCGTGTGGAAAAGGTTGAAGTGATAGAAGAACCTTATACAGGAGAGTTTTCTGATTTTAGAATCAGGTATTAAACATGATTGATAAAGATAGATTGATTTTGGAATTTGAAAACCTGGTTAAGATAGAAAGTCCTTCAAGAAAAGAAGGAGCAATTGCACATTATGTAGCAGACATTTTTGAAGCTCTGGGATACAAGTGTTTTTTTGACAAGTCTGCAGAAGCAACGGGTTCAGAAGTAGGAAATCTTATAGTAAAAATACCAGGTAGCGTTCCAAGTTCTCCTTTGTTTTTTTGCGCCCATCTTGATACAGTAGGTCCGTGTGAAAACCCAAAGGTGATTTTTGAGGACGGGATTTTTAGAACTGACGGTAGAACAATTCTCGGAGCAGACGACAAAGCTGCAATAGCTATACTTATAGAAGTTGCAAAAATATTAAAAGAAAACGCTTTGCCTCATCCACCCATAGAATACATATTTACTACTTGTGAAGAAATAGGACTTCTTGGAGCAAAGAGTCTTGATGCTTCTCTCGTTGACTCAAGAGAGGGCTTTGTTTTAGACAGTGAAAATCCTTGGGAAGTGATAAACGGAGCTCCATCTTCTTACAGGTTTGAACTCAAAGTAAAGGGAATATCAGCTCACGCAGGGCTTGAGCCTGAAAAAGGTGTGAACGCAATTCACGCTCTTTCCCAAGTTATAAGTAGCCTTCCTACCGGAAGGATTGACGAAGAAACTACGATGAACATAGGAGTCATAAGAGGGGGAAACTTCGTAAACATAGTGCCTGACGAGGCTGTAGCAGAGGGTGAAATAAGGAGTCATCAAGAATTTAAACTTGAAGAACTTCAAAAGCTTATCATTGAAAGGGCAAAAAAGATAATTGAAGAGTATTCCCTTAAAAGAGAAGGATTTCCTAAGTTATTTCATCACTTTGAAAAGATATACTCAGCTTTTTACATTCCTCCAGAAGACGAACTGTGTCAACTCGTTAAAAAAGCTGGAGAAAAAATAGGACTTAACATGGTTTTTAGAAGAAAAGAAGGCGCGTCTGATGCAAATGTATTTAACGAAAAGGGATTTAAGTGCCTTATTCTTGGTATAGGGATGCAAAAAGTTCACACTACTGAGGAATATATTGCATTGAAAGACATGATTATAACGACCAATCTTATTCTTGAAATACTTCGTATAAAAAGTGAATCTGTGGAATAAAGTTATCCATTCAATATTCCCTTCATTTTGCGAAGTTTGTAAGAGACCTCTTAATTCAGACGAAGTACTCGTGTGTAATAACTGTTTAAAAAAGCTTCCTTTTCTTACGAACTGTTGTAAAAAATGCGGAACTCCAGGGTATTCAGGAGATTATTGTTATTACTGTCTTGAGCACAACTTTGCTTTTGATAGAGCAAGAGTGGTGTTTAGATATAAAGAACCTGTTAATGATTGGATAAAAAGACTAAAATTCAGTAAAGACTTTGCCCTTGGTTTTAATCTGGGAAGGCTTTTAAGATTAATACTAAACCCTGCTCAAAGAGATAAAGAAGAGTTTTTATGTGTTACTATTCCTCTTTCAAAAGAAAGGCAAAGGGCAAGAGGATTTAATCAGGCTGAAATTATTGCAAAGGGTATGGGTTTTAAGACCTTTAACGAAGTATTAAAAAGGGTTAAAAACACCCCTGCTCAGGCAAGGTTATCAGCAAAAGAGAGGTGGAGAAATGTGAAGGATGCATTTATTGCGAGCTCAGAAGTAAAAAATAGAAAAGTGCTTTTAATAGACGATGTAATGACTACAGGTGCAACCCTAAACGAGGCTGCAAAGGCGCTTAAAAGTGCAGGAGCGCTTTGGATAGAGGTATTAGCAGTAGCAAGAAATATTT
>JAADEG010000056.1 GCA_013153525.1 Thermodesulfobacteriota bacterium | reverse complement strand
CTAAGTCTATACCATAAACTTTAAAGTCTCTTTTTTTATTCAAAATTATGTGCCCGTTTGGATTTGCTAAAATTTGGTAAAGTTCTTCTTCTTTTAAAGGATCACATACTACTATAACGGGGAACCTGCCTACAAATTCTCTTTCAAATCCGTATTTAACTAAATCTTCTGGAGTAACGAATTTTAAGTAATTAACATATGCCTCTGGATCACCATCGAGTTCTGACAAAAATCCCATGTTTGATCTTTTAAGCCGTTTTTTTATGAGTTCGTCTAATCCTTGAAAAGCTCCACTACCTATAAAAAGAACAAATTTAGTATTGAGAATTAACTTTTTTCTTTTTTTATTAGACGACTCGTCCATGTAGGGAATGTTATCTTGTTGAGCTCTGATCTCTACCTCTGTCTCTTCTAAAAGTTTTAACAAAGCCCTTTGTACACCCGATCTTGAAATGTCAGGTCCTATGGTCTCTACAGGAGAAGCTATTTTATCAATCTCGTCCAAAAAGACTATTCCAAATTGAGCTAAACTTATACTTTCTCTAGATACCCAATATAGCTCTCTTATAAGATCTTCTACATCTCCTCCTACATACCCTGTTTCACTAAATTTAGTAGCATCTCCTTTAACAAAAGGAACTCCAAGTTTTTTGGATATTAACTTTATCATGTATGTCTTTCCAACACCTGTAGGTCCAATCAAAAGAATGTTGTTTTTTAAAAATTCGATCTGCCCTCTTTTAGAATAATTTAAATAATAAGTTTTAATTTTGTGAAAATGCGTACAAATTTTAGTACATATTATCCCTTTTGCCTGTTTTTGTCCTATTACATAGGTGTCTAAAAAACTTTCTAATTCTATAGGTGTAAGAGAAAAGTTCTGAAGATCCTTTAAATAGCTATCGTAATAAGCCGTTTTTTCTATCTTTACCGTATTCGGACGAATCATATCCTTAGTAAATATATAACTTTTTTTATAAAAAGTCAAAGGCTTATAATTCTTTTTTCGGTTAAGTCTGAAAGATCTTTATTTTTTAAAAATTTCAAACCAATTCTTCAGGATCTACATCTAAACTAACCCTTATTCCTGGAGAAATCGGTATGTTCCGTACTTCTTTTATTAGTTTTTTTAAAATTGAAAGTTTTTTACTTTTTATTAATATGTGCCATCTGTATAGTCCTTTTAATTTGTAAAATGGACACGGAGCTGGGCCTAAAAATTCGACATTACTTTTTGAGTGTAAGGTCTTAAGTTTTTCAAAAACTTCTTCTGCTACCTTTTGTACGGAATCCTCTTTTACCCCTTCCAGTTTAATTACGCCTATTCTAGAGAAAGGAGGAAGTAAGTATTTTTCTCTAAGTTCTATCTCTTTTCTGTAGAAATTCTCGTAATCTTGAGCAATTGCGCACCTAATCACATAATGATCAGGCATAGAAGTTTGAAAAACTACCATTCCTTGACTTTGTCTTCTCCCGGCTCTACCTGCAGCTTGGACCAAAAGAGCAAAAGTTCTTTCCGTAGCCTTGTAAAAGGGCATAAATAAACCTTCTTCAGCCCTTAAAACCCCTACTGTATCTACCCCTGGAAAGTTGTGCCCGTGAACCCCCATTTGGGTTCCTACTATTATTTTGGGTTTTTCTTGATAAATTTTTTCTAATACCTTCGTAAGCTTTGCTTCGGTACTTACGCTATCTCTATCAAGTCTAATAACCTCCACATCTGGAAACAAAGTTTTTATCTCTTCTTCGATCTTTTCAGTTCCAGCTCTTTGAAACTTGAACTTAGTCCCTTTGCACTCCGGACACACCGTCAAGGCTGAAACTTTAAACTCGCAATAATGACACCTAAAGCTTTGATCTTCTTTGTGATAAGTTAAAGATACTCCACAATTTGGACACATCCATATGTACCCACACCCTTCACAAATTATTAAAGGCGAATATCCCCTTCTATTAAGGTAGAGAAATACAGACTTTCCTTGCATCAGGTCTTTTGTTATTATCTTTTGTAATGTTTTCGTAATGTAACCCTTTTTTTGAAGTTTAATCACTTTTACTTTAGGTAAACTGGTATATGGACGACTTTTAAGAGTGAATAGTTTGTACTTGTTTTGTTTAGCGTAGTAATAGCTTTTTATACTTGGCGTTGCTGATCCAAGAATTACGGGTATATTTTGCAACTTTCCTCTTACCAGCGCGAGATCCCTTGCGTTGTACTTGCACGCTAAATTTTCTTCTTTGTAAGATGGATCGTGTTCCTCGTCAACTATTATAAGTCCAAGGTCGGTTATCGGGGCAAATATTGCTGAACGAGTCCCAACGGCAATGCGGGCTTCACCTTTTAATAACTTCTCCCACTCTCTAAACCTCTGTCCCACTGACAAGCCACTGTGCAACAGAGCCAACTCCTCTTTAAAGTGTTTGAGTAACAAAAGCTCCATGTAAGTAGTCAATGCAATCTCTGGAACGAGTATCAGAACCCTTTTACCTTGAGCTAAAACTTTTTTGATAACTTCTAAATAAACAAAGGACTTTCCACTTCCCGTAACTCCAAAAAGCAAAATAGGACAAAAGCCCCCTTTTTCCAACTCCGTTGAGATTCCTTCTACTACACTTTTTTGCTCAGAGGTTAGTGTGTAAGTTTCCGGAACTTCCAATCCTAAAAATATTTTCCTTAACTTTGGATAGAAAGTTCTTTCTATTGCCCCCAGCTTTAAAAGCCTGGTAACCTCTTTAGAATTGAACATTTTTCTTAAAATTTTCTCTGGAACTTCTCCTTTTTGTTTTAGGTATTCCAATATTCTTTCTTGCTCAGGATTGGGATTTTCTAAGTCGTTTATAAATTTCAAAAATCTTTCCTGAGGAATCTTTATTTCTGGAAAGGAGTACTCTATTTTTATCCAGTTCTTTTTTAAATACTTAGTTAATTGAGAGGAAGAGATTTTAGACCTCTTTAAAAAGTGTTTTACGCTATATCCGTTTTTTTTAACGCTGTTAAAACATTCTGGAAGGTCTCCCCTTTTTAATGCAGCCTTTCCATCCGGAGTTAAGTAAAGTCTTCTCGAAGGAAGAGAAAAAACTCTTGGAGGTAGAGCTATTTGAAATACTAAGCCTAAAGGACTTACATAGTAATCTGCCACCCACTCTAAGAGTGAAAAAAGTTCTGGGGGATAAATAGGTTCTGAGTCAACGACATCCTCAATTTCTTTCACTTCGAAATTAAACTTCTCTTTTTCTCCTTGGTCAAAGGGTTTACAGTCTTTAACTATACCTATAAGTTTTTGATTTTTAAATGGAACTACTACCCTTATTCCAGGTAAAATAAAGTCATCACTTATGTAAAAAAAGGTCTGAAAAAGGGGAAGAGGGACGACTACTTCGACGAGGTACATCTAAAATTATTCACATATTTCTTCTTCTCTCACGAACTTTTCTAGTACCACCCTTAACTTGGGATCTTTGCATCCGTAGTAAAGTATCGTCTTGAAAAAACCTTCTTTATTACCCGTGTCAAATCTTTTTCCATCAAATAGATAAGCATAAACAGGGTATCCGTCATCTATCATAAGCTGTATTGCATCTGTAAGCTGATACTCCCCTTTTACTTTAGGTATTTTTTTCAGGTATTCAAAAATTACCGGACTAAAGATATACCTACCTATTATAGCAAAATTAGTAGGAGCTTCCTCTGGTAAGGGTTTTTCTATAACCTTATCTATTTTTATAAGATTTTCCTCGATTCTTTCTCCGTCAATTATTCCGTATTTAGAAACATCTTCAACTGGAACCTCTTCAACGGCAATAATGCTGTGATCTTTGACCTTAGCTGAAAGTTCTACATAGGTTTCTATCATCTGTTTAAGACACGGAGGATTCGCATCCACCAAGTCGTCTCCTAAGAGCACTGCAAAGGGTTCATCTTCGACAGCCCTTTCTGCCATAAGCACAGCGTGTCCCAATCCCTCAGGAATCTTCTGTCTAACCTCTATAAGATGTTTAATTTTGTTCT
>JAADEG010000013.1 GCA_013153525.1 Thermodesulfobacteriota bacterium | reverse complement strand
TCTATTATCAGTACACACCTCTTTCCACCCTCCCTTATCCTCTCAAGCTCTTCTATAAATACTTTAAACAAGTTTAACTTCTTCTTTTTTATCTTTTCCCATACCTCAGCTTTAAAACCAAACACATTTATCCCTATTCTTCCACCTTTCTCTTCTTCACTTTCTACTTCCATAAAAAAGGTGTCAAGAAAACTATCGTAAGAAGTAATTAATGCCTGCCTTAAATTAAAATACTTCACCCAAAATTTTTCGTCTTTAAGCAGATAGTTATCAATTACATAGGAAATTACTGTCGTCTTACCACTTGACTTTGGTCCATAGACCCAGAGTATCCTTTGCGGAACCTCACTAAACCAGTCAACGAAGAAATTAACTTCTTCTTCTCTATCAACAAAAGGGACTTCGCGATAACTTGTTATACGCATCTCTTATATCGTTTTTGTTTTTTATTATACCGTTTTTGTTCAATTAAAAAAGTGCTTGCAAGAAAAATAAAAACCTGTTAAATTGAAAGTATGCAGGAATACAAGTGGCTTCCTCCTCAAAAAGGGAGAAAGCCTTTATGGGAGGGAATGATGGTTGAAAAGATTTCTCTTGAAAACGGCTTAACCTTAGAGGTTTGGAATTACTCAAGAAGACTTGCAGGAGATAGGTGGCTCGTTGGACTTTTGATCCAAATAGGCGTTGAACCGGATAAGTCCGACTTTTCAAAAGAAGAATACTATCAAGCATTTTTGGAAAAAACAGATGGAAAGGTGTATTATCGCTACAGAAAAGAGAGAACTTTTATTCCAGAGGAAGAGGTTTCCAAGATATTTAACACAATGAAGGAGAACTTTTTAAAAGCTGCACTTCCTTACTTATCACATCCAGACTTTAAAGAGAGGTTGATAGCACAGGAAGTTGCTCTTTTTGAGAGACAGGTTGATTGGGAAAATAGAATAAGACAGCACGACGAAGAGGAAGAAGAAAGAGAGAGAAACTGGGACAGAGAATACATCTAAAAAAACCCTTTAAGGGGGATTAAAAATGGAACTTGTAACCTCACTTTTGAAAAAAAACGAAAACAAGATTCTTCTGGTGGTACTTGACGGTTTAGGAGATCTTCCTTGCAAAGACGGGAAGACACCACTTGAGCTTGCTAATACTCCTAATTTGGACAAGCTCGTAAAAGAGTCAGCAACTGGAAGGCACATTCCTGTTGAATTTGGGATTACTCCTGGTAGTGGTCCTGGGCACCTTGGAATATTTGGATACGAACCAAAAAAATATACTATTGGAAGAGGAGTTCTTGAAGCTCTTGGAGTTGGGCTTGAACTTAAAGAAACAGATGTTGCAATAAGAGGTAACTTTGCAACCGTAGAATACAAAAACGGAGAAGTCGTAGTAATAGACAGGAGAGCTGGAAGAATCCCAACTGAAGAGAATAAAAAGCTCATAGCTTATCTTTCTGAACACATAAAAAAGATTGACGACGCAGAGGTCATTTTGCATTCAGGTATGGAGCATAGATTCGTAGTAGTTTTTAGATTTCCTTATCCAGTTAGTGAAGAGGTTGAGACTATAAACGATACTGATCCTCAGGTGGTTGGGAAGTCACCTCTTGAGCCTGTAGGTAAAGGAGAATTTGCAGAAAAGGTTGCTAAAATAGCAAAAAAATTCGTAGAAAAAGTAGCCGAACTTCTAAAAGACAATAAACCTGCAAATTACGCCTTGTTAAGAGGTTTTTCTGTAAAACCTAAGATGCCAACTTTTGAAGAGAAGTATGGTTTAAAGTCTGCTTGCATAGCAACCTATCCTATGTACAAGGGACTTGCAAGTCTCGTAGGAATGGAACTTATAAAGTTTGAAGGAGCTACTATAAAGGACGAAATAGAGACTCTGAAAAAAGTGTGGAAGGACTTTGACTTCGTATTTTTACACATAAAAAAGACGGATTCTTATGGAGAAGATGGAAATTACGAGGCAAAAGTAAAGATTATAGAAGAATTTGATAGTTATTTACCAGAGCTTTTGAGTTTGAAGCCAGCTGTTCTTTGTATAACAGGGGATCATTCAACTCCTTGTAAAATGAAGTCCCACTCTTGGCATCCAGTACCAGTTCTCATTAAGTCGCCTTATGTTCTTGGAGGACTTTCTGAAAGGTTTACAGAAAGAGAGGTTATAAAGGGTGAACTTGGAATGTTTTACGCAATACACCTTATGCCCATGCTTCTTGCACACGCAGGAAGACTAAAGAAGTTTGGGGCTTAATTTTTAACTTAAAATAATTTTACTTTTCTTACTTTTCTTCTTCTTTTTTTTCTGAACAAGGAGAGTTACTTAAGGATTTATTTAAATTTTTAGCTATAAATCTCTTGGTAGGACATGCAATTCTATTTATCCCGTACAAACTTAAAATGGTTATACCAAGCCATTGAGGTATGTCAGGAATTTTATTAGTAGCTTCAACTATGTGCCAACCACAAACCATGTAAAACACTAAAAGGACAGAACCTGAAATTCTTGAAAAACTCCACTTATCGTGTTCAATTTCTTTAAGGAAGTTAAAAAAACACATACTACTTCCCCCCCTTATGTGTTATTTAAAATAAAAAATTTATTGATTATTTAAATCATTTTTATTTAAATTGGCAATAAAGTCAAGTAATTTTTAGAAATTTTTTACAAAAAAAATGAGCTCAAAAAGGCTTTAAGAGGGGATAAAGCGTTATTTGAATGTTTTACATGAATTTTTAAGTGACATTTTTTGAGTTGATGAGAGGACTTTTTTCACATGGATTCTAATGGCACCACCTTTGGTCACCAAATAGTCACCAGAGAAAATTTAGTTTTCTGAATTTCTGAAACCCGCATAAATTCTATACTTTTTGGTGGAGGCGGCGGGAATCGAACCCGATAGACGCATAAAATTTTTAAAAGAAAAATAAAGAAATTTAAAGAAAAACAAAGATTTTAATGGTCACTAACTGGTCACTGAGTGGTCACTGAATGGTCACCAGCCGGTCACTAACCTTTTACTGCTCAGTCCCTATCTTTTAACCTGGCTGCAATCGATAATCTAAAAAGTGGAGAAAGATTCTCCTCCATTTTTAGAAATAGGATTTAATAAAATACACTTCTTGGATTATTGATTATTACTTGGTTTCAAAGGTAAAAAAAACTATATATATTTATTATATGCGCTTTTTTACTACATTTGCCCGCCGACGATGTAAGGTAGAATGGATTTACTTTTAAGTATGCTACTGTCTCTTACGAAGATTCTGATTAAAGAAACACAATCTTTGGTTTTTTCTTTTGTATTTTCATAAAATCTGAATCCGCAGTGTAAAACTCTTTACAGTCACGACAGCAGGCATAAATTATGCTGTCTGCGGCTGGCAAACCAGTTCCCCAGCTTATATATGCAGCTTCCTCCAGAGTTTTCCAGTTCAAATCGCGTACTTCACATACACCGTCTCTGAAGGCTTGAAACAGTGCGTCACAGAAGTCTTTGCCAATCAATCCACGCAGGGATAATCTCCTCAGCTCAAAAATTGAAAGCATAGAAATAACCCCAAGGTATTCTCTTTCCACAATCTTAACCCATACATTTTTAGCCTTTTCGTCTTTTCTGTAAAGAACCACAAAAAACGAAGTATCAAGTCCGACCTTTACCACAATCTTTACCACCTTTCACATTCTTCTCTCATTTTTTTCAACTCTTTCAGAGCTTTTGAAACTTCCTCACTGGTATAATTGCTTTTTTCCACCAACTCAAGAACTTTCATCCCGGCTCTTTTCCTTTTCTTTTCAATCAGAATCTCTTCCAGAAAGCTGTTAACCACACTGCTTAAACTCCTTCTCTCCTGCTCAGCAATTCGTTTTAATTCTTTTAATAAAAACGGTTTTATCGTAATCGTTAATTTTTGCATTCTTTCCTCTTCACGAACCACTTTTGGCATTTTCTTACTCCATCCCATTTTGTTTTCTTATAAGAATGTCATCTCTTACCTAAAAAGTCAAGATATAAGCAAAAAAATCTACTTAACACACTCTTATTACAGATAAGATGTTACAACAAACAGAAAAGTGGAGATGGAGTTAAACCTTGAACAAACACATCCTGAAATA
>JAADEG010000010.1 GCA_013153525.1 Thermodesulfobacteriota bacterium | reverse complement strand
GAGTTGCTATCACCAGGTATTGCAGAGGTTCGGTTAAATTTTTACCAATTTTACTTCCCACCCATATTCCAACGAAAATCACGAGAAGAAGCACCGATGCCCCTGCAAACATTAAAAACTTCTTAAAAATTTTTAAGTACTTTCTCTCTGGTAAATTTTCCTTTCCCGGGAGGAAGTCAAAGGGTAAAAACTTTCCTACTGCAAGGATAATTGCCTTACCATCTTTTGTTTTACAAGGAATGAATACCCTTACCAAGATACCTTTTTCTAAGGGTAAAGCCTGTGTTATTGGAACATTACTACTTGAAAGCTTGTCCAGTACTGAAGGAGGAATGCTCAAGTCCCTGGGTAAAAAAGAAGAAGCAGTCCACTTGTACCTGTTTCCTGAATAAGTGTAGACCTCAATAGAGTCAAGCCCTGAAAAGTACCTATACCTTTCCCTCAAAACGCTTGCTTTTATGTCTTTAAGTTTGACTTTTGAAATGTATTCCTTTATTATCGTCTTACCTTTAATAAAAAGCTCTTGTTCTACCTCTTTATAAAGATCCTCTGTTTTAACCACCTGGGCTACGAATCTGTGCCTAAGGTAGCCCTTAAGCCAGTAATCTATTGTCTTTTTAAAAAAGAAAAAACTTCCAAGAACGAGAATTATAGACGGAAACACGATAGAAATGAAGTATGTGGCAAACAGTTTTATTTTTATGCTCTTAGAAATTTTTTTTACCTGAATTTGCCAAAAAATTTTAAAAAGATATCTAAAAATGAAGTAAAGCAACACCAGTATAAATATCAGGTTTAACTGAAACAGCAAGAAAAGAAGCACGCTTTTTTGTGGTAAGGTTAAAAAAGTCAAACGATAAACATTAAATTCAAGGTATAGTAACGAGACTATTACTGGAACGAGAAGAAGAAAAAGCCAAAACTTTGCAGAAGTAAGGATGTTTTTGAATACCCGATAAACTTTCATAAACTAACTCTAACCTCTAAGCAAAGGTTATCGGCTGGGGACATCAAAACTTTTTTCTGCTCTAAATTCGTATTCTTCCTTTCCAGAAGTCACGGTAAGATCTCTTTTTAAGTGACAAAAAAAGTGCACTTTAACCCTTACTATAAAGTAGCAATCTCTACTTACCTTACAAACATTTGGAATGGACAAGCTAATCCCTTCGAGCTTGGTGAGAAATTCTACTCCTTTTTCTGGCTTGAACCACTTAAAGATAAAGGCTCTGTCTCCTGTCACGAGTTTTCCTACGAAACAGTTTTCTGCCTTTGAGTAGTAAAGCTCTTTTTCGTAAACTTCTTTTTTCTCTTCTATGTCAGGTAGCAAAAACCTTCTTTTGTAAACTTCAACTTCGTAAGTAACTTTAATTGGTGAGTCCCCTGACTTGACAGCAGCAACGCTGAGTTGAAAAGGAAATTCTCCTAAGTAAAAGCTTAGGATTGGTTTTCCTTCGTAAGAGTAGCACAGCACTTTTTTTAAAGTTAAAGCCCTGGAATTTAAAAGAAAAAAAAACACAACGAAAATCAGACTCAAAACGAAAACTACACCTTTATTAACTTCTTTAAACACAAAACCTCCTCGGTTTTTAAAACTATCAGTTTTTATTTTAACACAACATCTTAAGCTTTATAGAGTTTACAAAGGACTAATAAACTTGAGGGGACTTTCTTACGACTTCCTTTTGGGTAAAGAGGACTTGATATTCGGGTAAGTTCAGCTCTTCAGACAGTTTTTTCACTAAGTTCAACAGTTTTTCTCTGTCTTTTTGATGGATCATGGTGTAAAGGTTGTACTTCCACTCTGGATAGGTTTTTCTCGTGTAAACATGGGAAACGAAGTCCTTTTCTGCAAAAAAGTTTCCCACTTCCTCTACCCTTTCTTCTGGAACGAACCACGCTACCATAGCGTTACCTTCTATACCTGCAAGGTTGTGTCTGAGGGTAATTCCAAGTCTTCTTATTACTCTCCGTTTCAGAAGGCTTTTAGTAATCTCTATTACCTCTTCTTCACTTAAGTTAAGTTTTTCAGCAACTTCTTTAAAGGGAGTTTTACAAAATGAAAGTCCCTTGACGAGTTCTCTTAAAACCTGTTTTTCTTTTTCAGAAAGTTTTTCCATGACTTACAACTGGTGTGCTATCTGAATTACTACCTGAGATACGCCCTCTATTATCATCTGAACTGCAACTACCGTAAGAATAAGTCCCATAAGTCGCGTCATAGCTCCTATTGCAGAGGGTTTAAGCTTTCTGGTAAGGTGCTCTGCGTAAATAAAACACAAGTAGGTAAGTAGGCAAACGAAACCAAAAACACCTATAACGACTATCATGCTGAACATGTCGCTTTTTTTACCTATTAAAGAAAGCGCCGTGGTAATGGTACCAGGCCCTGCAAGAATAGGAGTACCAAGAGGGGTTATAGCTATGTTTTTTGCCTCTTCGTCGAGCTCTTCGAGCTCCTCCTTCTTTTTGAATAACGACGGATGTTCTTCCTCTGTTGGATGATGCTGGTGAGACTTTTTTGCTCTAACCAAGTGATAGGCTATCATAAAAACCAAAATCCCACCACCTATTCTAAAGGCTGGAAGGGTTATTCCAAAAAGTCTAAAGATCAGGTTTCCTCCTACGGTAAAAACCAACACTACTATAAACGCAAACACCGTACCGTTAAAGGCAACCTTTTTGTGCTCCTCTGGTGGAAGGTGACTAACGAGAGACAAAAATATAGGGGTATTGCCTATGGGATTCATTATAGCTATAAAAGAAAGAAACACCTGAAGAACGAAGGCTAATCCTGCTTCCATAGGCTCCAATCCTAACAAAAAAGCCCCTCCTTAAAAAGGAGGGGCTTAGCTTCTTAAGTTTTAAAACTTAGAACATCATCTGGAACTGAACAAAGAAGTCCGTTACAGAATCTTTGTAATTATTAGCTTTTAAAGTATCCTTAAGGCCATCAGAATACTTAGCGTAGTCTATTCCAAAGTTTACCTTTTCAGCTTCTCCATTGAGGTAATAATTACAACCAAGGGTAAATCTGCTATAACCTGCATCGTCTCCTTTAGTAAAGTGATAATCAACTTTTGCACCGTCATATCTGAGGTAAAGTGCAGGTTTACCAATTCCAACGGTTTGATCTAAAAGGCCTTGAGCAAGTATAGAGTAGTAATTAGAGCTACCTTTCTGCCAATTACCACTTGCATCGGTGTAATAGGTGTCATCAGAAATGTGAGTATAAGTACCTGCTAAATCAAGGACTACAGGTGTACCTGGAAGCTTTTTTTCAAAGAAGACATCGGTAGTTATTCCAAAAGGATGAAGTTCATCTGGACCTAACTGATTTTTATCTGCGGTAGTAGTCCTGTAAAAACCTAAACCAACTGTTAAGATGTCTCCAGCCTTTCCAAAGTAGGTTTCCTGTTCCCATCCATTTGCTTCATTTTTGGGAGCTGGCTTAAAACCAACCATAGTAGGAGTAAACTCAACTCTTCCTGCTACTCCAAAGCCTGTATAAGCATTACTTCTTACACCTTCGTTAAAAAGTCCAAATGCATAACGAATCATTCCATCCTGAAGCTCTCCATGGAAAACTGCACCTGCATTAGTAGTATTTAAAAGAGAACTCTTTATACCAGTAAATCCAGGTTTAATAACAAAATTGGTCACCTGAGGATCCCAGAAAGCTTCATTTGCAGTAATTCCAGTATACACTGGCACGAGCTGATCCCTTGTAAAAGGAACCCTTACTACTCCAAGTCTTATCTGAAAAATAGGAGTATAAGAAAGATTTAATCCACCTTCTTCGAGCTTTGCACTCTGAGAGCCACTTGCAGTAACTGCCATGTTTACATCAGCAAAAAACTCAGTAAGCTTGTTAATTTTTCCATCAAGAACTATCCTTGCGTCAGGAACAGTAAAAGCATAAGTTGTTTTTCCACCATCTGCAAGTTTGCTCTGAGAATCAAACTTAACGAGCATCCAGTAACCAAAGTTTGCGTAAGTGTTGTCGTTTACCTTAAGCTGAACCCCTGCCTGAGAATTCACTGCATAACCGAGAACCAATGCACCAGCTAAGCTTAGAACCTTCCACTTTGCTACCTTCATACCACACCTCCTCCTTTTTT
>JAADEG010000017.1 GCA_013153525.1 Thermodesulfobacteriota bacterium | reverse complement strand
AAAATAAAAACTAAAATTATAGCCAAAATTTTGGGAACGAAAGTCAAAGTCATCTCCTGGATCTGGGTTACTGCTTGAAGAATACTTATTATCAAACCTACGATTAATGCAGCAAGAAGATAGGGTGCAGATATTATAACCGTAAGAGTTATGGACTCTTTTGCAAGTGTCAAAATAGTGGCATCCGTCATTTTTACGACACCTCCTTACTTCCGTAATTCTACCAAACTGGTTCAGTGAAAACTTTTTACCAGGGAAAGCACGAGCAGGTTCCAGCCGTCTACGAGAACGAAGAGCAAAAGTTTTATAGGAAGAGATATCATCATGGGTGGAAGCATCAAAACTCCCAGGGAAATAAGCACGCTTGAAACTACCACATCTATTATGAGGAAAGGTATGTAGAGCAAAAATCCTATTTCAAAAGCGGTTTTGAGCTCACTTATCATAAAAGCGGGTATCAAAGTGAAAAAAGACACATCTTCAGGGGTTTTAGGTTTAGGCTCCCCGCTAAGTTTTATAAACAAAGCCAGGTCTTTTTCTCTCGTATTTTTGAGCATAAATTCCTTGAAAGGTTCCTCTATTCTTTTGAATAGCTCGCTTTCACTGATTTGATGATTAAGGTAAGGCTGAAGGCCGTTGTAATAAGCCTTTTTAAAGGTGGGCATCATTATAAAAAATGTTAAAAATAGTGCAAGAGATATTAAAACCTGGTTAGGTGGAGTTTGCTGGGTACCAAGAGCGTGTCTTAAAATGGAAAAAACCACAACGAGCCTCGTAAAAGAGGTAATCATCAAAAGCAAAGCAGGCGCCACTGAAAGAACCGTTAAAAGAAGAAGCACCTGCATTATGGTAGAGAGTTGTTCTGGGGTTTTGGCAGGAGTTAAGCCGATTTTAACCGTCGGAAGAACTATCGCAAGAAACATCTTCCTCTTCCCCCTCTCCTGCTTTTAATTCCGTTAAGTAAGTCAATCCCTTGTCTGACAATCCAAGCAGTAGTCTTTTTCCTTCAACTTCTATTAGCAAAAGCTGTGCCTTATAACTCACGGGTTTTACTTCGAGAACCTTTATTCGGCTCTTGACGGGCTTTTTTTGATAAAACTTCTTGTAAAGGTATGCCCCTATGGGTAAAAGACTTAGCAATAAAAGAAGGATTCCTATTGCTTGAAGATACGAAAGCCACTCCATTACTTAAGAACCGAGCTTCTTGATTCTTTCCTTTGCACTTATGATTTCGGTTATCCTTACGCCAAACCTGTCGTTTACTACAACTACTTCACCTTTTGCCATGAGTTTTCCGTTAACCAGCACTTCAACTGGCTCCCCTACGAACTTCTCGAGTTCTATAATCGAGCCCTGATTTAGCTTTAGTAACTCTCTTATCATCATTTTAGTTCTACCTATCTCTACGGTTACTTCAAGTGGAATGTCGAGAATAAAGTCGAGCTCAGGATGAATGCCCGTTTCTTGAGAAGGTGTAAGCTCCTGCAGGTTAGCAGGTTGAGTAGGAACGCTTTCTTTCTGAGCAGACGACGGTGCCGGAGTTGAAGAACTCTCCTGAGTAGGTGCTGACTCTTCTTTAGAGGAATCTGCTCCTTGTGCTTCTTTTAAAGCCTCTTCCCACAGAGCCATTAAGTCATCGGGGCTCATTTCCTCTGAGCCTTCTTCTCCTCCTGAAGAATCACCTGATGCAGCAGAAGAGTCCTCAGCAGCAGTAGCTTCTTCAGTGCCCTGGGGAGCCTCTGCCTGAGTTTCGTCTGTTTTTTCACCTTCCTGAGGTTCTCCCTCCTGAGGAGTTTCCTGAACCTCAGGTTCTACTCCCTCTTTGTTTTCCTCAAGCATTTAGCTTGCCTCCTTTACTTCGTTTTCCTCTTCAAGGCTTAAGAATTTTTCCACTTGAACGGCAAACCTGTTTTTAAACACCCCAAGTTTCCCAAGTATCTTTGGAATCCCCTCCACATATACCTCTATGGGCTCTTCTACCTTTTTGTCAAGAACGATGACATCCCCTTCCTCTAAGTTAATCAAGTCCTCGAGAGTTATGGTACCTCTTCCAAGTATAGCCCTTACATCAACCTCGCTACTGAGAATGTACTTTTCGAGGGTTTTCTTCCAAGTAAGATCAACATACTCTTCGAGCTGATAAGGGGAGTAAAGTTTTTCCTTAATGGGCTGTAAAGTGCTAAGAGAGTAACAAAACAAAATCTTTCCGCTAACGCTTTCGAGATCGAGATTGTAACCCGTGACTATAACGGTTTCTTCTGGCATTAAAACCCTTGCAAACTGGGGGTTAACCTCTCCTCTTATGTACTTAGGTTTAACTGGATATATGTTTCTCCACGCCTTTTCGAGCTCTGAAAATATTAAGTCAACCACCTTTTTTAAAAGCCTTTGCTCTATAGGAGTAAACTCTCTTCCCTCTACTTTTATGTGTTTTCTCTCTGCTCCTAAAAACCTCTCTATGAACAAAAACGCAAGAGTTGCGTCTATAATCAAAAGTGCCTGCCCCTTTAAAGGCTCAAGCTTAAAGATGTGTATAGATGTGGGAACTGGTATCTTGTTAAGAAAGTCTTTAAACCTTTCCATTTGAAGAGGAAGGTTGTTTATGTCAACCATCTCTTTCAATAAAGTTGAAAACTGCATTCTTAAGCTTCTTGCAAGCTGCTCGTTTATAACCTCAAGGCCAGGGATTTTAAGCCTTGCAGATATGGTATAGTTTCTAAAGTCAAAGGTTTTGACATTCTGCTCTTCTTCCTTAGGCTCTTCAGGAGTAGTGTCTATCTGTCCACCTTCGAGTCCAGAGAGCAAAGCATCTATTTCGTCCTGACTTAAAACCTTGTCCATGTTCCCCCTTCCCCTACTCTACTATGTATTGGGTAATGTAAACCGCCATTATTATGTGTTTACCAAGGGCTTGATTCAGTTTTTTTAGGAGTTCTTCTTTTATCTGTTCCTTTGCTTGAGGTTGCAAGGCCTCCTCAGGTGTCATTGCACTAAGATAGGTTATTATTGTATCTTTTAGCACCGGCTCCATTTTTTTTATCTCGTCTTCGTACTTTTTGTCTGGTAAAGCAAGGGCTAATTGAATTTGCATGTACCTCCTTCCCGTTGGATCAAAGAGGTTTACTACTATAGGATCCATGGTGTAAAGATCAAAGTTCTTCACTTCCTCTGTAGGTGCTGGTTCTCCACCACCTCCTTCTTCACCCTTTGCCTTTTTCTTTCCTCCAGTTAGAAACATCACCCCAACACCTGCAATTGCAATTATGAGAATACCTATCAAAAGAAAAAGAATAAGCTTTTTCTTACCTCCTTTTTTACCTCCTTCCTTCTCTTGAGCCTTTTCTTCGTCTGCCATTTTTTAACCTCCTGTTTTTTTGTTTTGCAAAATTCGTACCTAATAAACTTTAAACTTCTATGGAGTTATTTTAAAATAACATCCACTTTTTTGACTCTCTTTATTATTATATCGTCAAAAATTTGAATTTCTTTCCCAAAATAGGAGCAACCACTTAAGCAAAGTCCCCTTGGAAAAACCTCCTAATCCCTTTACAGACACTACCCTGTGACAGGGATAAACAAGGGGTAAAGGATTTGCTTTTAAAGCCTGTCCAATTGCCTGAAAGCCTCTATTCAATCCACAACTTTCTGCAAGCTCTTTGTAGGTGATTACCCTGCCTCTTTTAACCTCTCTTAGCTTTTTGAGAACCCTTTTTTTGAAATTGCTAAGACTCAATGCGTGGGGCACATCGAGAAAGTCCTTTTTTTCTACGAAATATTTTCTTAAACTCTGAGAAAGTTCTGACGCAAGCTCCAAGGCAAAAGAGGAGCTTGCTTTTACCCTTTTTTCTCTTAAAAACTCAAAACTTAGCTCTAAGTCGAGCTTAGTTAAAAGCCCTTCTTCGTTCCACTCAGCTTTTACTCTAAAGGGAAACAGCCACAGGCTTGCCCTGTGCATGTCTTAAGCAGTCTTACCGTTTCCTTTCTTTGGAAGAGGTATGTATTCAACCGAGGGCGTATTTTTAACCGGCTGTGGAAAGAGCTTCATTAGCTGGTAAACCTCAACGGGCATGTCACTTCTAACAGGTAATCCGAGCTTCTTTGCCTCTTCAAAGGTAATGGGATAGTCGTGAGTAAAGTACCCTTGTGACAAAACATCTGCAAGTTCTTCTATCTTTTCCTTGGAATACCTACCTTCAAGGATAACTCTCAAATTCTCTTTCATCTGCTTCAATGCCATTTCTGCAACATCTGCGAGAATAAGGGTTTGATCGTCAACGCGCTCAACGGGCTTTCTTTTCACGGTTCTAAGAATAGAAGCTGCTGGATACTGGCCTAACTGGGGATCAACTGGCCCTAAAACTGCGTGTTCGTCCATAACTATTTCGTCGCATGCAAGAGCAATAAGAGTTCCACCGCTCATCGCATAGTGGGGAACGAAGGCAGTAACCTTGGCAGGATGTTTTTTAATGGCAAGAGCTATCTGCAAAGCTGCAAGAACCAAACCACCTGGAGTGTGAAGTATTATGTCAATTGGAACATCTTTATCAGTAAGGTGAATAGCCCTTATCACCTCCTCTGAATCGTTTATGTCAATGTACCTCATAACAGGGAAACCGAAAAAACTCATGGTTTCCTGACGATGAACGAGAAGAATTACCCTTGAACCTCTTTTTCTTTCTATAGCTTCTATGGTTCTCTGCCTTGCAATCTCTAAAAACTTTTGTTTCAAAAAGGGCTGCATAGCCATTGCAAAAAATAGTATCCAAAAAAGGTCTCCCCAACCCGTCATTTTAGTCCTCCTCATTTATTTTTTATCTACTTAGTGGCAAAAAGAAGACCAAAAACCGTATTCATCTTTGTAAAACTTGCACTTTCCTTTACAAAACAGTCTGTGTAAAGTAGCTCCAGCTATAAAACCACCTATGTGGGCAAACCAGGCTATTCCTCCTACACCACCGGGAATTACAAGAGAAAAAAGTCCACTGTAAAATTGAATGAAAAACCAGAATATAAGGTAAAGAAATGCAGGGATTTCAAAGAAAAACGGAATAAAAAGGATTGGAAACAGCACGAGAAGTCTCGCAAAAGGAAACATTACGAAGTATGCCCCCATTACTGCGGAAATTGCACCAGAAGCTCCAACTACTGGAATAGTAGAATGGGGATAAATAAAGCCGTGAAAAAGGCTTGCTAAAATACCACATCCTAAGTAAAAAACTAAAAAGTTAAAAGGCCCAAGTCTGTCCTCTACATTGTCTCCGAATATCCATAGAGTCCACATGTTTCCTATAATGTGGAACCATCCTCCGTGAATAAAAAGGTGGGTTATTAGCGTAAGGTACTTTTCGTAAAAAGGTTCTACGACTAAGCCCTTAAAAGCTGGATCAAAAAATCTTGCAGGAATAAAGCCCCATGTGTGAAAAAAGATTTCCCTTTGATACGGGGTTAGGTGAAGTTCGTGAAAAAAGACTAAGACATTTATTAAAATTATAAGCCATGTCATTATAGGAGGATTTCGACGAGGAAGAATGTCCTGAAGAGGTATCATCCTAAAGCTCCTACGACTTCTCCTCTAACCTTTTTTCTAAAGGCTTCGCTCTTTTTTACCAATGCCTCGAACTTCTCTTTATCCTCGGGAATTCTTCCTGCTTCTCCAAATTCCGTTTCCATAAAAGCTAAGGCTTTTTTTCCTTTTTTCAACAATTCTTCAAAAAGGTAAGTAAAAATTTTAGCACTTTTCGAAAGTGCGTAAAACTCAGCAGCCCTAAGGGCGTATCTGTTAGCGTTAAAGGCTATGGCTAAGCCCTGACTTTCCTTTAATAGCTTAAGTGCTTCGGTATCTGTTATGCTGTCCCCGGTGTAAACCCCTTCTGAAAGGGGAACCGACAGTCTTTCTGAAATCTGCTTACAGGCTTCTGCTTTTTCTCTCCCACCTATGGGATTAACTTCTCTTAAAAACCTTCCAACCTCCATTTGGGCAACTTCTTCGAAAAAAAGCCTTTCGAGTCTTTCAAAGACTTCGAGAGTTTGGGGGCTTAGCTCCTCCGGAGTTTTTGCTGAGGAAGGAAAGTCTACTTCTGGTAATTCCAGAATCTCTTTAAAAAGCTCTTTAAGCCTCTTAGCTTCTCCCTTGGAAAGAGGGACAGAATCCAAGTCGAGTTTCGTACAAAACACCTGGGAAAAGGGAAAACCAGTTTTTTCACAAAGGGCTTTCAAGTAAGGTTCATAGCTGGTACTTATTATAAACACCGGGAACTTTCGATTAAGCTCTACCAAAACTTCGTCTGCCCGGGGAAGAAAAAGCAAAGTCTTTTTTGAAAATTCCTCTAATTCCTGGTTAGAGGCCCCAAAAAGTTTTAAAAAGGGTAAAATTAACTTCAAAGTGTCTCCTGCTTTGTAACCTGGCAACTTTTTTATGTCTGCAAGGTAGTCGTCAAACCTTGAAATTTTTTTAAAAAACTCGTCTCCCTTGGGAATTCTGTAAGCACAGTACTCAAAAGCATTGTCGTTTAAAGTAATAGGACCTTCGCAGTCAAACGCAGCAAACACCTTTCCCTCCTCCTAAAATTATTAAGACTTTTGGCGTCTTTCTCTTATAGACGGAATACCTAAAGCTTCTCTATACTTGGTAACGGTTCTCCTGGCAATTGTTATGCCGTACTTTTCTTTAAGAATCTTGGCTATGGCAGAGTCACTGTAAGGTTTTTTCTTGTCTTCACCGTCGATTATTTCTTTTATGTAATCCTTAACTGCCTTTGAAGAAACCGCCTGCCCGTTTGAAGAGGTGTAACCCGTTGAAAGGAAAAACTTAAGAGGATATACCCCTGAAGGGGTTTGGACGAACTTGTGAGATATGATTCTACTTACCGTAGATTCGTGAAGCCCTGTTTCTTCTGCAATAACTTTTAAAGTTAAAGGCTTTAAGTACCTGGTGCCCTTTTCTAAAAACTCAACCTGATGTCTTAAAATAACCTCTCCCACTTTGTAAAGGCTGGAATACCTGCTGTCTATAGCTTTTAACAAAGTTTCTGCATCTCTGAGCTTTTCTCTCAAAAACTTTTTAGTTCTTTTTGCTTCTTCCCCTCTTCCTTTAATTTTTAAAAACTTCTTGTAATCTTCGTTTAGCCTTACGGAATAGGTTTTATCTTTAGTTACTTCGAGCTTCCATCCGTCTTCGTCTTTGTAAAAAACCAAGTCTGGCTCCACATAAACCTGGGTTTCAGAAAAAAAGTTACGAGCAGGATAAGGATCGAGCTCTTTTATTACTTCAACTGCCTCCTCGAGCTCTTCCTTAGTAACTTTGAGCTTTTTTGCTAACTCGTCTAAACCCTCAGCGAGTTCTTTAAGGTAATTCTTAACCAAAATCCTCGGCAAACTATCTTCTTCGTACCCAAGAAACTCAAGCTGAGCATCAAGGCACTCTTCAATGCTAAACGACGCAACTCCTACAGGATCGAGAAATTTTATAATTCTCCTAACTTTTTCTACTCTTTCAACAGAGGTGTTAAACTCCTTTGCAACTTCTTCAGAAGATATTCTAAGATATCCCTTGTCGTCGAGGTTACCAATTATGTACTTAGCCAGCTCAAACTCGTAAGGCGTTAAGTCCTTTAGCCTTACCTGCCAGGTTAAGTAATCTGACAGGGTTTCCTCTGCTTTTAAAGTCTTTTCCCAAATAGCTCCTTCTTCATCTGAAGGAGCTTCGTAGTCAAAGTGCATCCGGGGTTCAAACCACCTCTCCTCTTCGGTTTCCTCAGACAACTTAACTTCAGACGGCCTTTCTTCTGTCTGAGTCCCAACGGTGTCGTTAAACTCCACTTCAATAAAAGGATTAACCTGTGCTTCCTGCAAAATCAGCTCGTTTAACTCTATAGTGTTAAGCTGCAAAACCTTTAAAAGCAACTTTAACTGCGGAGTCAATACCAGCTGTGGCGTTAACTTTAACTGTTGTCTTAACTCTATCATGATTAAATTACGAACTCCTCTCCAAGGTACTTTTGTTTAACGAGTGGATTGGTTAAAATCTCCTCTGGAGAACCTTCTCCTATAATTTGTCCTTCTGCAATAACATAACCTTTATTACAAATCTTAAGGGTATCTCTAACATTGTGATCCGAGATCAGTATACCTATGTTCTCGTCTCTTAAAACCTCAAAAATTTTCTTTAACTGTGAAATTCCTATGGGATCTATACCGGCAAAAGGTTCGTCAAGGAGAATAAACTTTGGTTCAACGAGAAGGGCTCTTACCACTTCTACTTTTCTTTTTTGCCCCCCCGATAGAGTGTAAGCCTTCTGATTAAGTACCCCTTCTAAGTTAAAAAGTCCTATGTAGTGTTCGAGTTTCTCTTCGAGTTTTTTTCTTTTAGTCTTGTCAAGCCTTTCGAGAACGAGTTTAAAGTTATCCCTAACGCTCAGCCTTCTGAAAACCGAGCTTTCCTGAGGAAGGTAAATAATACCTAACCTTGCCCTTTCACTAACATCAAGCTCGGTTATGTCTTCACCGTCTATACATATTTTCCCAGAGTCTGGGGTTAAAAATCCAGCTATCATGTAAAAAGATGTAGTCTTCCCTGCTCCATTTGGCCCGAGAAGTCCTACTATTTCTCCACTTTCAACTTTCAAACTAACTCCCCTTACCACCTCTTTGCCCTTAAAACTTTTTTTTAAGTCTTTCGCAACGAGATAGCTCATGTTTTTAAGTCCAAAATGTAATTTCCAAAAACTTTACTTGAAAAGAACCGCCTACTTAAGTAAAAATTGAGCCTTAACCCTTCCCTGATTTTCTGCAAAGACTTCACTTTTGTCCTGATTAAAGTACACTATTACCTTGTCTCCTTCTATCAAGTTTTTCCCGTACCAAACCTTTGCGTCGTTTTCGAGAATAAGCTTTTCTTCTTTTTTGAAGTAAACTGCTTTGTCTGCATAGGCCTTCCACTCTGGAGTTCGAATAACCACCCCTCCAAGGGCTACTATTTTTTTCACCTTCTTTTTCCCTGCAGGATCCGTATAATAGTACACATACATCTTATCGCAGGTAAGCTTAAACCCTGGTTTGGTTGCTACCACATCTCCAGTAAAAACTGCAAGGCCTTCGCTGTCAAATGCCTCCATTTTGTTAGAACTTATGTTCAATTCGTCTGCTATAGCAGACTTTACCACGAGACACAAAACGAGTAAAAACCACAAAACCCAAAAAAACAATTTTAAATTTAACCTCTTCTCTTTCATCTTAGCTATTAAGTATAATCAGTTTTTAGCTATTAACAAGTCAAAAGGTATTCTACCCAAAACTCTTACGAAAAAAAAGCTTGTATAATTTTAAAAACTTACTTATAATTAACTTTTATCAAAAATAAAATTAGCTGAAAAACATTTGGAGGGACGAAAATGAAGAATAAAAAGCTAATAGCAGTATTAATCGTATTGATTTGTATAATTTTTGGTGGAATAGGAGGCTACTTTTACATACAGTCAAGCATAAAAAAGAAAATAAAACGGGAAATCGAAACATACTTAATAAAACACGACTTAAAAGACAAGGTTCACTACCAAAAACTCGAAGTTTCTCCCTGGAAAAGAGAAGCTACTTTGTACCAAGTTAAGGTAAAAAACTTCTTACCTTTAAAAGAGTTACAACTTTACAAAGTTTACCCCGTGTTAGTAATTAACAAGCTTTTAGTAAGAATTCCAAGCTCAAACGATGTTTCGGTGAAGGCTTACGGCTTAAAAATCTTTCTAAAGGGGCCTAAAAAGGAATTGGAGCTGTTTGACGCAACTTCTTTTAGTTTAGTCAAACGCTACGATAAAAAAGAGTGGATAAATTCTTCTCAACTAAAAAACTTTAAACTTTCTAAAAAATTGCTTAGTCTTTTAAAAAGAATTCCAGAGATAAGACAGGTTTCTCAAGTCGTAAAAATAGAAGCTCCTTTAGACATAGAAACTGATAGTAAAGCCGATCTTGTTAAAAACACCTTATTTTCTAAAGTGCTTTTAAATTACGAGGACAACATTGCTATTTCTTTTAAACAAACCCTTGCCTCTGTGAACTTCAAAAAACTTTTAGCAGTTGCAAAGCTATTAAAAGAAGTAGAAGGGAATTCACAAAGTTACGGAAGTCTTCCTTACAGGAAACTCTTCTATCCAATTATGAAAAAGGCCATTCTTAAACAGGCGGAACTTTCTTTACAAGACGAAGGGCTCGTGAAAAGGGGAGTAAAGTTTTTAGCCGAAAGAAAAGGTACTTCTCCTGAAAAGCTGATAGATACTTATTTACTTCCTTACTTAAAATTTTTATCCCCTAAGGAAGTAAAAGCAATAGAAAACTTCCTCTTAGGGAAAAAGCCTAAACTAACTTTGAGGTTCACGAATACAAAAAATCTTACCCTTGAAGAATTACTCCAGGGCAACCTAAAAGGTAAGTGGGAAATCACGAATTAATTTTAGAAAAGCAAAGAGAAAAATTTTAACAAAAATTTTTTTGATTTTTTGTCAGATTTTTTGTTTTTGAAGTATTTATAATAAGTAGAAGTTGATGAACAGTTCTGTTCATTAAACCAAACTTCCTTTTAACCCTTTTTATAACTTTTAAATTTAAAAATTTTCTAAAAATTTTTAGAAAGGGGGTGATATTGGGTTGCAAAATCTAAAAAAAGTATTTTTTATTTTTTTAAAAATTTAAAAACTTTAAATTTTAAAAAGGAGGTGGTTTTATGGAAAAAGTAAAGATTCTAAAAACAGCTTTGGCTAAAGTTTTTTGTTTAGGAGCTGGAGCATGTTTGTGTGTAGCAGGTGTAGCGACTGGAGCAAAAGCTTTTACAACTCACATTTCTTGTGGATACAGTTACTTCAAGTCAGATGTGAAGAATTATGGGACACCTTCATCTCCAACTGCAACGGTTAAGGTACCTGTAGGGATTAATGTAGGGATAAGTTTTGTAGGAAACATTTTTGGAGGCAAGTTTACTATAGGGGGAAAATCTGCTTATGGAATGTTTGGAGGAAGCTGGAAAAACTTTGCAACGGATCAGTATGGTAATTATCTTGATTCCTCGAGTGTAAGTGACTGGAAAGCACAGGACTTTGAATTTGAGGTAAGCACCAGATACGAAAGGAAGGTTTACTCCTGGATGAACAAGGTAGATTTTAGTGGGATAGGTCTTTTCAGGTACGACTTACGTCTTGCAGGGATAGAACTTCCAGACAGTCCAATACCTTACGATAACACTTACGAACTCTGGAATACTCTTACTTTAGGATTTGGAGTAAAAGCCGCTGAGAAAAATTATACTGTTTTAGGGAAAAAATTAAATTTTATAGAGGAAGTAGATCTTCTTTATCCTGTTTATGCGAGTATGAAGACCGAATTTCAGACAGCGCATTATAACACCACGTGGGGGCTTTGGGAAACTCAAGATTACGAACCAACCTTTAACTTAAATGGAAAGCTTGGATACAAAATAGGCTTAGGCTGTCAATTCAAGAGTGGAAGCGTACTTGAAGCAGCTTACGAAGTAGATAACTACAAAGGAGATACTCAAACCGTAAGTGGAAAAACTTTTTCTGTAGGAGATAGTTCTATTAAGACTTTTGAGGTATCCTATACATTTTTGTGGTAATTTATAAGTAGGGGAAAGAGGTTCCTCCTCTTTCCCTTTTTTACAAAGGAGTCATCAACAATTCTTACTTTTTAGCTATTTTTTCTACAAATTCTTCTATTAAATCACTGATTTCAAAGACATCAGTATTGATTACTTTTAAAACTTGAGGAGGAGTTTGGCTTATATATTGAGCCTGGATGTGACCTTTTATAGCTACTAAAATTAATGCTGCCGATACTACAGAAGTTCCCCCTGAAATATCTACAGTTATGTCTGAAGTAGTATAATCTTTTTCAATTTTCTTTAATAAAGAAACTAATTTTGTCCTTAATTCATAATAATTTTCAAAATCTATCCCTTCTTCAACTTCCACAAAGGAAACAACATCTTTACCTATGCATATAGCTATTTTTTGTTTTAAAGTTTCTAAAATTTTAGCATTTAACTTATTTTCTTCATAAGAATTCTTCTGATACGATGTAGCAAGAGTACGGGGAACTAATAGATAAACCCTTTCAAGAGGCCCATTATCAGCATGATAATAAATTGCTTTAAACAAAGGTCCTAAATTGTAAACCTCTCGAGGTAAATTTTTATTTTCTATAAAATTTTCGCAAGATGTATTATCAAGCTTTTCTAAATATTTCATCTTGGCTTCTTTATCTCTAAGGTTAAAACTTATTGCTCTTATTAAAACTTTTCTCTTTTCTGGAAAGATTTCACACTTTTCTTTTTCTTCCTTCCAATCTTTTAAGGCTTTTAAAAATAAAAACAAAAAGCCATCAATACATGCAAAAGCTAAACTCAAACACCTTAAAAATTTTCCCTCTTCCAAAAAAGAGGGCAGCCACTTAAAAAAAGTTCCTGAATATATAAAAAATATTATAGCAGAATTAGGAGCAGAAACCTTTCCCGAAAACAATGCAGATACTACAGCTTTCATACTGTGTTTCCATATTTTATTAGCCCATCTTCTAATTTTAGATATCTCCCAATACAAATATATCCCTATTATTCCTAAACAAGCTGTGCTTACTTTTATCAACCAGGGTGACTTAAAAGGCCAAACAGATATTATTGTAAAAGATAAAATTGTAATAGGAATACTTTTAATAAATTTACTTTCAATAAAGTCTCTCATCTATTTCCTATTTTCCCTTTTTAGCTCTTCTACTATCAACTTTCCTTTATTTGTAATTTTAATCCTAAATGGTTTATTTGTATCGTCTTTTTCTACTTCAACAAGTCCATATATTTCAAGCCTTTCTATCTCTTCTTCATATTTCTCTAACAACTTCTTAAATTCTTCTCCAGACCGAGGTTTTTTATCTGAAAGAAGACTTAAAAGTTCCATCTCTCTTCCTTTTGGTAAGTAAAAAAGTAAAGGTAAACTTACTACATCTTTGAATTCTTCATGCATATAATAAACTTCACATCCTGTCAAAAATCCTCCAAGAGCACAGGTTATAACATGGGCTTTTAAACCTCCTGTAGGATTAAAATAAACCTTATATCCTTCTTCTTTTTTCTTTTTTGCAAGATAAATAAGTGTATCAAGAATTGATGAAATTCCCTTTTTAAATTCATCTTCAGCATATTTTTCATCGTATTTGGAAGCCTCAGCAAAGTATCCAGAAATCTCTCTTCCAGTAAAAAGTTTAAACCCCCAATCTTTAAGAACTGTTTCAAGTATTACTTTACAAATTTCTCCTACTGAAGTTTTCGTAGCAACAAGATATATTCCTATTTTATCGTAATCCTTTCCTTCAACTTTTCTTAAAAGGGTATTCAGTTCTGCAGAGGCACCTTTAGGATTATCTTTTACCCATAGAATAATTTCTCTTAAAAATCCTCTATCTTCAAGCTTACTTTTCCAAAAATCTTCATCTCCCATCTTTTCATTACCTTTAAGCCCTGCAATTTTAGCTTTCTGTGCATTAGTAATAATACTCGTTCCAACAGTGACTATATGAAACTCCTTTTCCACTTTTAACCTCCTGCAATTTTTTTATTTTTTTTCATTCAAAGTTTATCATTTTTTTAAAAACTTTCATAACTAAAATTTTTATTAACTCTATATAAATATTTTCAAATTAACAGAAAAATTTCACAAATACTTGAAAGAAAAGGAAGCTTTTGTATTTATCTAGTTGTAGATACTACTCAGTAGAGTGCAACATTTGATGCTGGTTCTTTGAAAAGTAAATAGTGACTGCTAAGCTCAACCTCCAACCCTGGAAAATTAAGGCCTGAAATCAAGGAATAATGCGGTTTAAAATGGCTACCGTTGGGAAAGTCCCCTGATGTAAAAGGGATTGCAACTTGACGCAGTTTTTTCAATTTTCCCTGAGAAAGCCACTCATTGTAAAGTTGGAAAAGTCCCCTGATCTATAAGGGATTGCGACCACCCGGTGGCACGGGAGAGCATTTTGCTCTCCGTTTCCCCTGAGGTAGAAGGGATTGAGACACATTGCCTAGTGTAAAATCTTCCTCTCTAAGCAATAGCTCCTCTCTGGTTGGAAAGGTCCCCTGATGTAAAAGGGATTGCGACGTTTTAGATATTTCATAAAATTCTGAACTAACTTTACAAATTGTTGAAAAAGTCCCCTGATGTAGAAGGGATTGAATTAAACTCGTCTCAATGCTAAAAATTATCTCTATGAACAATCTTCCCTCAACTCCATCTCCTTCGTCAACCCTGAAAAATTCTCTTCCCTTAAATCCTACAAAAAATTCCTCGACTTAATCCTTGAATTCCCGAGGCTGTACTATTAGAAGATAGGGGTGAAAAAGTGAGAAGTCTTGTGGACAAGTGGATTGAGGAAGGGTATCAGAAAGGCATTCAGAAATGACTTATTCTCGATGCCCAAGATATGGTATTATCAACGATAGAGGCAAAGCTCTGGGTATATACCAGAAGACGTGGAGCAAAAAGTCAAAAACATTTTTGACAGAGATAAACTAAAAAACTTCATTACGAAATCATTCAGTCTTCCCCATCGAAATCCTCAAAAATATCATTTTTTAAAACTCTTGATTCTCACAAATTAATAAAATTTTTACAAATTATCGAAGAAAAATTTTTTGTTTATAATTCATTCGCTAAAAAATTAAAAATCAAGAATAATCACCCATAATCACCGAAAATCGACTTTGAATCATTCTAAATTAGCATTTTTGCATTTGAGACTCAAGACGAATCCCGCATGGTTACTGGGTTTGATGTTTTTAGTCAGTGGATAGTCAGTGGAAAAAATTTGGCTTTCTGAAACCCGCATAAAATCTAGGTTTTAAAGTGGAGATGGGGGGAGTCGAACCCCCGACCTCAGCCGTGCGAAGGCTGCGCTCTCCCACCTGAGCTACATCCCCGAAAAACTACTGAGTCTTTGCCTGAAGCTTGGCTCTGTGAAACTTCTGAAATAGCTTGGAAATTTTATTTGCAGCCTTTTTCCAGTGGAAAATACCCTTGCTAACCCCTTTGTGAAGAAGGCTTTGGGCTATTCTTAATTGCTGTTCTGCCTTTTCAAAGTCTCCCTCTTCAAGGTAAGCTAAAAACTTCTTTATCTCCGTTTTTACCCTGCTCTTAAAAGCCTTGTTTCTCATTCTTCTCTTTTCGCTCTGTCTAAGAGCCTTTTTAGCTGACTTGTGATGTGGCACCTTACTTCCCTCCTTTTTTAAAGTTTTGCAGTAAATTTAATAGACATTCTATTATTGTCAAGTGGATTTTTAAAGCAAATCCTTAAAACCACTTCTTAACCTGTTTTAAGTAAGCGTAAAGTTCGTCAACGGCTTCGTACACCGAAAGTTTTGTAGTGTCTATCACGACATCTGGATTCTCAGGTTCTTCGTAAGGTGCGTCAACGCCTGTGTATCCTTTTATTAAACCTTTGCGGGCTTTTTTGTAAAGTCCTTTAGGATCTCTCATTTCACACACCTCTGGTGGACACTTAACATAAACCTCTACGAATTCTTCTGGAGAAAACTTGGACTTAACGAATTCCCTATCCTTTTTGTAAGGTGATACAAAGGCCGCAAGAACTATTAAACCTGCATCAACGAAAAGCCGAGCAACTTCGGCAATCCTTCTAAGGTTTTCTCTTCTGTCTTCTGGAGAAAATCCTAAGTCTGAGTTTAATCCGTGTCTAATGTTGTCTCCGTCAAAGGCGTAAACCTTTATACCTTCCTCAAAAAGCCTTCTCTCGAGGTGATGGGCAATAGTTGACTTACCAGAAGCTGAAAGTCCCGTTAACCAAACTACCCCACTCTTGTGCCCGTACTTTTTGTTCCTTTCCTCCCTTTTAACATAACCGTCAAACCAAATTACATGTCTTTCAGTCACCATACACTCCTTAACTATTTTTAACTGTGTTTTATATTTTAAAATATGTATTAGGTGTTTTTTAAACCGTCGTATAAATGGTAAAAAAGTTTTTCAAAAAATCAACACCGTTATGCAGCAAATAATACCCGTAAAGCTCGACGAAAAAGTAGTACTTGACATCTTAGAAAACATAGGATACGGAGCTTACATATTAACTCCAGAAAGGAAAATAATTTACTGGAACAAAGCTGCAGAAAAAATTACTGGTTTTTCAAAAGAAGAAGTCTTAGGCAAGTCTTGTAAAGACAACATCCTTAAGCACATTGACGAAACCGGTAAAAACCTGTGTCTTGAGGGATGTCCAGTAATAGAAGTAGTAGAAACTGGACTTCCTGTTAAAGCCAAGGTTTACTTACATCACAAACTTGGATGCCGAATACCCGTGGAGTGCTACTTCTCCCCAGTAAAAAACGAGAACAAAGTGATAGCAGTAGTCGAAGTTTTTAGAGAAGTGGACGAAGAATGTGAAGGGCTAAAACAAAGAATAGAAATGCTCGAAGAACTCGCCTTGATTGACGAACTTACGGAGCTCTTTAATAGAAGGTACATAAACTGGGTTTTGAGCACCAAAATAAATGAAGTAAGAAGATTTGAAAGAACCTTTGGAGTAATTTTCTTTGACATCAATAACTTTAAAGAAATAAACGACTCGTTTGGCCACATAGTTGGAGACAAAGTTTTAAAGTTAATAGCTGATACGCTAAAAACCAACTTCCGTATGGAAGACATAGCTGGAAGGTGGGGTGGAGACGAGTTTATCCTCATCGTAACTATAGAAAGAAAAGAAGATTTGACAACAGTTGCGAGAAAGTTAAAAGTTTTGGTAGAAAACTCCTTTATAGAGGTTAAGAACAAATTAATAAAACCGAGCATCTCCATAGGTGCAAGTATTATCAGAAAAAACGACACTTTAGAAACTTTGATTAATAGGGTTGACATGCTTATGTATAAAAGCAAAAGTTTAGGTGGAGCTATCGTAGTAGAAGAGTAAACTGGTATTGAAAAAAACGGATATAAATGATATACTGCTATGTATGAGTGTCGTAAGAATTGAAGTTGCAACTAAACCTCACTTTAAAGATGTAACCGGTAAGAAGGTTAAAAAGAAGATACTTAGTGACTTAGGCTTACCGGTAGACAAAGTTTTTTCCGTAAAGGTTTACCTGGTAGAGGGTGACTTTTCTCGGGAAGTTATTCAAAGGTTTGCAGAGTCTGCTTTGTGTGATCCGGTTATTCAAACATTTTCTATAGGAGAACCCATAGTAAAGAAACTAAACTTTAACTTCGATTGGGCACTTGAGATAGGTTTTTTACCTGGCGTTACTGACAACGAGGGAAAAACAGCTGAAGAAGCCCTAAGGTATGTAATAGAAAGGGACTTAGTTTCTGAAAAAGAAGGGGTTTACTTTGCAAGACAGTTTTTAATAAAAGGGACTTTAACGAGAGAGGATGTAGAAAGAATAGCCAGAGACTTACTTGCAAACGAGTTGATTGAGCGGTGGTTTATACTATCAAGAGAAGAATTCGAAAGTAAAAGTGGTTTTTCTTATGCTCCTCCAAGGGTTACCCAGTACTTTCCACCAGAAGTAGAAAGCTTTAACCTTTCTGACATGTCAGACGAAGAGCTTCTTAAGCTTTCCAAAGAAAGGCTTCTTGCCCTTAACCTTAAGGAAATGCAAAAGATTAAAAAATTCTTTGCAAACGAAAACTTCGTAAAGGCAAGAGAAAAACTCGGACTTTCAGGGGCTATAACTGATGTAGAACTCGAAAGCATTGCTCAAACCTGGTCAGAACACTGTAAGCATAAAATATTTAACGCTAAAATCTACTACAAGGACTTGGAATCAGGGGAAGAAAAAGTTATAAACAGCCTTTTTAAGACTTACATAAAAGGAGCTACGGATAAAGTTAGAAAGGAAAAAGGGGAAAAGGACTTTTGTTTATCCGTATTTGTTGACAACGCAGGAGTAATAAAGCTCGACGACAAGTGGGCACTTTCTTTTAAAGTGGAAACCCACAATAGTCCGTCTGCTCTTGATCCTTACGGTGGAGCATTAACCGGAATAGTTGGAGTTAACAGAGATCCACTTGGTACAGGCAAAGGTTCAAAACTTATTTTTAACACCGATGTGTTTTGCTTTGCACCTCCTGACTGGGACAAACCACTTCCTCCAAAACTTCTTCA
>JAADEG010000034.1 GCA_013153525.1 Thermodesulfobacteriota bacterium | reverse complement strand
CTTTAAAGTTAAAGCTGAAAAATTTTCGAATTTTGAAGAATTTAAAAGAAATTACTTAAAAAGTTTTAAAAACTATGAGCGTAATCTTAACGAAGAATTTGAAGAGTATAAGAGAGTCGTAAACGAAGAGTTTAATCGATATAAAAAACTGATTAAGGCTGAATGGGGAAAAGCTGAGGTATCAGACTTTAAAAAGTGGGTAGAATATTCAAAGGACTTTAAAGTAAGAAAAATTGTAAACTTTAAAACAGGTGAGGTTAAAATTTCAGTTATAGCTAAAAATCGCAAACAGGCCAAAGAAGAAATTTTAGCAGCCCTTACTGACTTACTCACTGAAAATTTAAGAACGGCTTTTAAAAGAGACATTTTAGATCGAAGAATTGAAAAAAGATTAAAACGCTTACACATTAACTTCGTTACGGGAAAACCGAGTTCTGAACCTATAATAACCTTTTTGTACTTTAAAACCTATCCTAAAAACAAAAAAGTCGTAATAAAAAAAGCTAAGGTTTTATTTAGTAAAGCGCAAAAGGAAGTAAAACTTTATAAAAAGAAAAAAATTTTTACCATAAAATTCAAGCTACCTCCAAATTACTTAGTAAAAAAAGCAAAGGAATATCTTCCCACTGTAAGGAAGATTGCTAAAAAGAGACGGCTTTCAGAAGCTCTCATTTTAGCTATTATTCATACTGAAAGTTGGTTCAATCCCCTTGCACGCTCTCCCATACCAGCTTATGGATTGATGCAAGTGGTTCCTCAGACAGCGGGGAAAGATGCTACGAAGTTTCTCTATGGACAACCTTTAGTGCTTTCTCCTTCCTTCCTTTATAATCCATATAACAATGTTTTAGTAGGTACTACCTATTTTTACTTGCTCTATTACGAATACCTTAAACAGGTAAAAGATCCCAGAATAAGATTGTACTGTGCCATTGCTGCGTATAACGGTGGAATAGGAAGGGTTTTGTTTGTTTTGACTACGACTAAAGACTTAAATCTTGCTGCAAAAAAGTTAAATCGTTTGTCTCCAGAAGAGGTATACGCTATTTTAACTTCTTATAGAATGCCAAAAGAAACGAGGGAATACTTAAAAAAAGTTTTAAAAAGAGAGCGTCTTTACGAACAATTTTTAAGGAAAAATAATGGGGAGGTGTAAGAAATGAAAAAGTGGAAAAAGCTCGTAGCTGTTGGAAGTGTTGTAGGTATGTGTTTAGCTTCTCTTTCAGGATGCGGCAGCAAACCCAAAGTTAAGCCTCAGCAGCCACCAGTTTCTAACACTTCAAGTTCAACAAGCGCTGCAGTTGTTACTTTCCCTTGGGATTCTTATTGTGCTAAGTTCTCAAAAATGAAAGGATTGATTGCTTGTAGGTGTGATCTTGCTCAGAGTTTGGAGGAGTTAAACATTGCAAAAGAGGAGTCCATAGCAGACGCAAGAAGTGAACTTGCAAGAATTCTTAATCTTAGAGTCACTACTATGATAAAAAGATATAGATCAAGGACTATTGCAGATGAAAAACACGCTATTGGTAGCACTTTTGAAGCTGTAGCTAAGCAGGTAGCTAAGGAATACTTAAAAGGTAGTAAGGTGATAGATTCAAAGACTTTTAAAACTTCAGAGGGTAGTTACATGGTTTGTAGTGCCGTAGCCCTTGAACCCGAAACTATAAAGAATATGATTTCCGAAATTGCTAAAAAGGCAAACTTAACTAATCCCAGAGACGAGGACATACTTTACGAAGAATTTAAAGCCTACAAGGCTCAGCAGGAACTTGAGGAAGAGACTAAGTAAAATTAGAGTTTAAAAAGTTACACAATAGGGTGTTTATTAAGAGTTTAAGTTTCGTTTGGTATAGGGTATCGTTATAATTTTTAAAGGTGAAAAAAGGTTTTAGTTTGCCTTTTATTACCCGTTTCAGGGCTCCATGTTCGTAAAATCTAATTACTAAGGTAAGCAAGTGCCTTCGATACTGATCTATCGTAAGCTTATCGTCGTGAAGTTCTAATTCTAATCTGTACTTTGTAGCGTTACAACTTACTGGATTTACATTACTGTTTACTAAAAACTCTATAGCAAGTTTTTTGGTTAAAGAATCGTTGCTCGTTATACAAATTTTTACTGGATTTTTGAAGACCTTTTGTAATTCAATTAATTTAGAGATTTTTTCTCCTTTAAAGGCGTACAAAGAGAATTCCTTAGGCCTGTAACCTTCTGCAACGACTTTTATTAAGTAAAGTCTATTAGGTGGAAGCAAAATTAACTTGCCAGAAGGGTAGGGAGTTTCGTTTACAATAACTTTGGCATTCTTAGGAATCGTTACGACGATTAGCCTACAATAGTTTAACAGCTCGTAAATGTACCTTAGTTTGTTTAGAGCAAATTTTATCGTTTTCGTATTATTAAATGCGTATCCTAAGGAAAGCAAAAAGTAAGCTTCTTTCTGTGCTTTTTTTAATTCTGATGGTGATAAACTCGTTAAGTCTATGTTTAATTTGGAAGTTAAAAATTTAAAAGTTTGTACAAAGGACTCACTTGTAAAGTAAGCGCACACTTCGTAAAATTCGTCTGATTTCGTAGGTGGAGAGTACTTCACACCTTTTAAATAAGCCTGTGTCTTAAGTTTTACTCTTGAGAAAAAGGACTTAAATAGTTTGTGTTGCTTTAATTTTTTAGTTAAAACTTCTTGGGCCTCTACTTGGGTTAAAATCTGAGAAGATAAAAACTTTAAGGCGTTGAGTCTTGCTTCTTTAATAGTTCGTCCATATCCACATGCTTTTAAAACTTTTTCGTTAAGACTTTGAGATAGAGCAAGGTTACCAAAATTTAAAATTAATAATACTAATAGAATAGGAATTAAAGAGGTTCTTTTAAATGCAAGCATTATTCTATCGTAACCTCCTGAGAGGGTATATCAACTTTTATTATCAACAAACTACCTGTAGCTAATAGCTTACTCATAACTCCAGGCCCTTGGTAGAATTTTTTAAGCTTGTAAAAGAGGGAAAAGGCATTAGGAGTATTTTTAAGGTAAATTACATAGGTTCCTGCACTTTTACCAGAAGCTACTACTTTTACGGGCATTTGAGATAATTTTTGAACCTCTTCGTAGATAGACTCCTCTACTTCTGGAAATAGATTAGAGGTGGAAAAAATCACTAATTTGAAAGGTTTCCCGTACTTTACCTCGTTTAACCAGCTCGTTCTCACTTGCCTTAATATTTTGTCTGCCATGTCGTTGGTTGCTTCTTGAATTACTGTTTCAGGAGAAAGAGTTTCTCTTTCTGGAGAAAAACCCGTAGCTGCACCTAAAAGTTTCCCCGTAGTCGTTTCGTAAGCCTTTCCTTCTACAGAAGCCTTAAAAAAGGTTTTACCGTACTTAACCTCTTTGCTAACAAAGGTTTTTACTTTTATAAAAACATCACTTCCTACTTGAAGAGCTTCCATGTAAAATGGATCAACATTTCCTTCGAGCATAGCCACCTTTTTTATAAGTTTCTCAACCTTCGTTTGGGCTTGAGGTACGAAAACCTCGTAGCCTCTGTCTTGTAGATATTCTTGAACTACGGTGGCAGCAAAGTTATCGTAGCTACTTTTTGAGGTAGGTAGGACTGCTATAAAAGGTAGTCCTACCTTTCTCGCTAATGCTTGGGTAGATGTAATTACTCCTTTTTCAACTAAAAATTTTTTTAATCTACCAACATTCACTTTTATAAGATATCCCATAACTACGCAACCTTCTTCTTTTTCTTTGGACTTGGGTTGACTTATCCAGTCTATAAAAACCTCTGGATTTTTAAATACGGTATTTTCCACGACTTTTGCTTTGTCTTTTCCTAAAGGAGTTTGTATTAAAGGGTTACTCATATCGTAAAGCACGAACCACAAGGCAGCTTTTTCTGCATCCTTTTGAGCTTGCATTACGGTACAGCCTTTACCTTTAGCGTATATTAGATACTCCGTAGGACTACTTGCTTCAACGAATTGTGCTTGGTGAGAAATAGGTTCTAAACTTTGGGGGAGCATGCAAACCTTTTTTGAAGCACACGAATACAGGAAAAAAATTAAAAAAAAGAAAAAAGAATACCTTAACCAAGTTTTCATTTTTTACCCCCTCTAAAGATTAAACTTTTGTAGTTATTACAACTTGGAGGAGGAGCGTAAATACCAGAAAAGCTACCTACGAATCCAAATTGCCAGCTGATTCCAAAGAAAAAGTTAATTCCTCCTTGAGTATCTGCATCCCACCTATACTCGTTGCCCCACTCGTCGTCGTAGATAGTTCTGGAGTAAACATTGTACGCGTATCCCACTTCTCCCCAAAACTCTAAGTCAGGGCTGTAGCTGTAAACGAGCTTAAATTTAGGAATTAAGCTAAGTGCCCATATAGTTAACTCGTCTGTAGTAGTTTTAAACTTTAAATACCTCCCTGCAATGTCTCCTCCCAAAGAAAAGGCTAATCCGTAATGACTTAAATACCATCTCTTAGAAATGCCTAAACCTGCTTCTCCGTAGTAATTAGGATCTATTATTACATTTGATCCTTTGAAGTTGTAAATAGTTACTTTGTTTCCTCCTACTCCATACCCGACGAAAAAGTTTAACCACACATCAGCCAGATTTTTAGAATTTCTAATAAAACCAAGATCTCCCTTTGTCGTTAACTTAAAGGTTAGCCACTTACCTCCTCCAGAAGCTTCGTAGCTTCCTATACTTTTTACGCTAAAGGGTTCAACTCCTACAGCTAATCCCACAAAAACCCCTGTCCAAGGATGTTCTCTTAAGAGATCGTAAGCCTCTACACTACCTTTGATAAGTCTTATACGGGACTTTTTAATGGAATTTAAGCTACAGTCATTTGCTACGAATCTTACTTTCCCAAAACCTTTGTACACCCTTTTACCATTAACGAATTCGTAAATGTCAAAAGGTGCGTCAATTCTTATTGCCTCAGCTAAACCAATAGAGGCTTGGATTTCGTTTCCAGACACCTCTTCAGCAGGAGCGTATATTGCAAAGTTATCGTCCTTCTTAAGCTGATAGTAAGCGTTAATTGCTGCAGCTTTTATAGCCTTCATTAAGGCTTTTTTAAAGAGTGGATAATAAAAGTTTTTAGAGTACACTACATAATAAAGGGACTTTACTACGCAAGTCGTTCCAGAAGAGGCTCTTATTTCTTTGTAGAAAACGAAGCGTTTCGTCTGGGGATCAAACTTGTAAATTATTAAAGTTATGCTTAATCTTAAACAAAGTTCAGCTTGATAAGGGCTTATTGCCTTTCTTACGCCTTTAGAAAACTTTAGGGTTAATCTACCATCAATTCCTGACACATAGGCAGCAAATGCAAAGCCCGTATTCATTAGCTTCTTGGCAAGTTGAATGGTTATACCTAACTCTTTTGCTGTTTGGGTGAAAAATGTCATTCGTTCTCTTTCTGGTAGTTCTCGATACCTTACTTCTAAACTTTTTTCGAGAAGTTTCCTAAGTATAGGAGCTACTCTTTGATTTAAAATCGTTTTTACCCGATTTTCGTAAGTAAAAAAACTTAAACCCTGCGGAATAGGAGGTAAGACCAGCCCTTTTCTTACTTCGATTACTTTGGTTTTAGTTAAAATAAATGACTTTTTTTGAGACAAAATCACCTTGTCAAATCTTTGGGTGCAAACATACCTGTAGAAAAGTCTACTTAACTTATCAGCATCTTTTATGGGATATTTGTACACCAAGTTTTTGGTTAAAGCTCTTAGAGATAGGGTTACTAACTTAGCTAAACTTTTTTTTGTCAAGTCTATTACTGGTATTCTTACCCAAAGATGCTTAAACTCTAAATCACCTAAGGTTAAGACGGTTTTTCTTTGATAGTGCTTAAGAGTGTAATTTGAATAGAGTAGGGTAGGGTTTTCAACTCCATAAGCCTGGCTAAAAAATGTTAAAACGAAAAAACAAAAACAAAAACAAATTACCAATAAAACTAAACGACGATCCATGTTTAGTTTTAGTTTTATATGTCTAAGTTTTCTCTTTCCAGAATTGCTCCAAGCCTTTCTCCTTTTTGGTTTTTTTCTTTGTAAAACTTTACTATTTTCTTTACCTCTTCAAAAACCTCTTCTGGAGAACTGAGAATCTTGTAAAAAGTAGCAAGTCTCGGATGTCTACCGAGTTTGCCTCCAAGGTACATTTTGTATCCCGTAAACTTCCTTTTTATGGCACCTTTTTCACACACTTTTTCACAACTTCCACACCCTACGCACTTTTCCAAGTTTACTTTAGCTGAGGTTTCCTCTAAGGTTATAGCGTCTTCCTCACAGGCTTCTTTACAACTTCCACAAAGATCACAAGAGCTTTCTTCAATGTAAGGTTCTAAGAAACCGTGTATTGCTATGTCCATTATGTAAATTTGAGAGCAAGCATTGGGGCACTCTGCGATTCCAACTTTAAACTTGTTGTGCTTTTTTAACCTACCTTTTGTTTTTTCCATCAAGAATTCCGTAATTTTTTCCTCCTCGAGAAACTTTTTTATCTTTTCTGCTAATTCCTGAGAAGAAGTAATTGCGTTTGGACACCCTTTAGGCCCCCAGCAAATAACCACCTCAAAACCTTCCTTAGCTACAGCCATCTTTTCAAAAAAAGAACGATCAAATCCTTTCACTGCTATCACCTCCTTAACCAAGTACTTTTTTTATGTAACTTGCAACTTCTTCAGCAAGTTCGGCTATCAGCCTTGGATCTTCCCCTTCAACCATAACTCTGTATTTTGGCTCTGTACCAGAAGGCCTTACGACTATTCTGCCCCGTGTGCCGAGTTTTTCTTCTGCTAACTTCAACTTTTCTTCTAATCCCTCTATTTCTGAAACGGGCTTTTTCTCTTTTACTTTAACATTTTTTAATACCTGAGGATACTTGTCAAAAAGCTTTACGAGCTCAGAAAGTGGTTTTTCTTTCTCTTTAATCAGAGAAATCAGTCGTAAAGCAGTTAACAAACCGTCTCCAGTAGTTGCCTTGTCTAAGAAAATAATGTGTCCTGATGTTTCGCCTCCCAGAAGACTTCCCACTTCTTTCATCTTGAGAACCACATACCTATCACCTACAGGAGTTCTTAAAAAGGTTATACCGTTATCTTCTAAAAACTTTTCTAACCCAAGGTTACTCATAACGGTTCCTACCACGGTGTTTTGCCAGAGATAATCTTTCTTTTTAAACTCCAGAGCAAAAAGGGCAAGAAGTTCGTCGCCGTCTATCAGGCTTCCTTTTTCGTCTACAACCACGATTCTATCTGCATCACCGTCAAGGGCTATACCTATGTCTGCTCGGGTTTCTTTTACCTTTTGTATCAGGGCTTCAGGGTATAAGGCTCCACAGCCTTCGTTTATGTTCGTTCCATTAGGTTCACACCCTATTACAAAAACTTCAGCTCCCAGTTCCTCTAAGACTCTTGGGCCTACTTGATAAGCTGCCCCGTTAGCGCAGTCTATAACCACTCTAATTCCTTCAAAGTTTATACACGAGGGAACCGCTGATTTAAGGTGCACCCCGTACCTTCCAAGAGCATCCACTATTCGATGGGCTCTTCCTAAGGACTTTTTGTAAACTCTTGTGTTTTTAAAAGCCTCGTCAAAAATCAAAGCCTCAATTTCTTCTTCTACTTCGTCTGGAAGTTTAAAGCCCCTTTTGTCAAATATTTTAATTCCATTGTCGTAGTAGGGATTGTGAGAAGCAGATATCATTATACCCGCATCTGCCCTCATGTCTTTGGTTAAAAAAGCTATCCCTGGTGTTGGAATAGGGCCAACTAACCAGCAGTCAACTCCCATCGAGCAGATACCTGCAACCAATGCAGACTCAAAAATGTACCCAGAAAGCCTGGTGTCTTTGCCTATTATTACTTTTCCTATGTGGGAATCCTTGTTCTTAAAGTAGTATCCAATTGCTCTACCAACTTCTAAAACTAACTCCGGTAACATGGGAAATACATTGGCTTCGCCTCTTATTCCATCAGTACCAAAGAGTCTCCGAGCCATTACCTTTCCTCCTCGTAAATAACTTTTACATTGGAAGGTAAAACGCTTAATGCTCCAAGAGGAGCAACCACTTTTACCTCCAGTTCTTTTGTACTTTTAAGTTTTGAAAAGTTTATTGGCTCGGTGTAAACGACTTTCAAGTGTTTTGCTACATCCTCGGGTGCTCTTATTATAACATACCTTGGTCTTAGGTAAATTTTAAACCTCGTAGTTTTAAAAAACTTTAAGTCTGCAAAAACCGGCTTAACGAGAACTTTTTTACTTACGATCCTTTTTATTATAACCGTTACATAGGCAGGGCTTACTTCTTTAATTTGAACACTCGGAGGAAGGTTAAGCTTTTCTATGGGAACTCTTACTTGATATACTCCTGGTGGGTACTTTGATATGTTTATTTTTATTTTAAGCTCTCTGTTAGCAAAACTTCTCAGTACTCTACGAATTGCTTTTATCTTTAAAAGCACATTTGGAGGGCTAACTTCTACTATGTAGTTTGGATTGTAAGGAGTGTAAATTATGGGTACTTCTATGGTTTTCTGGATAGGTTTCCCCCACACCACGAAGTACCACAGAGTAGTTGCAATTAATACGGAAATAACTTTTAACTTATGTTCCCTTTTGAATCTCATATCCTATCCTCACCCACCACGGAGCTTTGGACTCAAAACCAAGAAGCTGGGATAGCATTTTTCTTAAAGTAGCAGGGGTTATGTCTCTTGTAATTTTTCCCGAAACAGCAAGGGAAATAAAGCCTGTTTCCTCTGAAACTACGATGGCTACTGCATCGGTTATTTCGGTAATACCTATAGCTGCTCTGTGCCTGGTACCTAAGTCCTTTGCTATGTCTGGATTGGTAGAAAGGGGTAAAATCACTCCTGCTGCAAGAATCTTTCCTTTGCTAATTATAACTGCTCCGTCGTGAAGAGGACTCTTGGGATAAAAAATGCTAATAAGTAATTCTTTGGTAACCTTTGAGTCAAGAATAACCGCACTTTCCAAGTAATCTTTGAGACTTATTTCCCTCTCAAACACTATTAAGGCACCTATTTTTAACTCTGACATTTGAGTTACTGCTTTAACGACTTCTTCTATACCGTAAGAAAATTCCGTTTGGATTTTGGTAAAAGGGGGTTTTCCTATCTGAGCTAAAGCCTTTCTTATGTCGTCTTGGAATATGATGATTATTAGAATAAAGATGGAAGACATAAAGGTATTTAAAAGCCAATTAAGGGTTAAAAGCTGCAAAAAGTCAGACATAAAGTACAAAAGCACTAAAACTGCTAATCCTGCTGCCATTTGGAAGGCACGGCTCCCCTGAATCAGGAGAAGGATTCTGTATATAATAAAACTTACTATGATTATGTCTAAAATGTCTCTCCAAGAAATAGCGTGAAAAACTTCGAGAATTTTGCTCCAAATTAATTCCACAAGTTAACTCTCCCCTTGAGAGTAAAGGTACTTAAACACCTTTATTGCGTCTTTATTTAATCTTACCTCGTGAACCCTTAAAATGTGAACTCCTTTTAAAGCTGCAAACAGGGAAACCCCAACGGTACCACCGTCTCTTTGATGAGGTTCCCTTTGAATTAACTCCCCTATGAAAGTTTTTCTCGAATGTCCAAGTAGGATAGGGCGGTTTAACTTTAGAAAAAAGTCGATGTTTTTTATCAGTTTTATGTTGTGTTCAAACTTTTTACCAAAGCCAATTCCAGGATCAACGATTATTTTATCAAATTCAATTCCTTTTTCTACCAAAAATTCTATTCTTTCCCTAAGAAAGTCGTGCACCTCTTTTACCACATCTTCGTATTCAGGATTAAGTTGCATAGTCTTTGGCTCACCCTTCATGTGCATGATTACCACGGGTACCTTTGCCTCTTTCACCACATCCAGCATAGAAGGATCAAACCTAAGGGCACTTATGTCGTTTACTATGTCTGCTCCAGCCTTGATTGCTTCCTCTGCAACCTTTGCCTTGTAAGTGTCAACGGATATAATCGCACCTGGAAAGTTTTCTCTGATCGCTTTTATTACTGGAATTACTCTCTTTAACTCTTCTTCTAAAGGCACCCTGTCAGAAAAGGGCCTCGTTGACTCACCCCCTACATCTATTATGTCAGCTCCGTCTTCTAAGAGTTTCTTTGCCTGAAGAACAGCACTTTCCAAACTTAGAAACTTCCCACCATCAGAAAAGGAATCAGGAGTAACATTTAGTATACCCATAAAGTAAGTATTTTCTTTCCAGGAAAAAGTTCTTCCTCGAATCTTTAGTGGAGCTATCATTTTTAGCTAATTACCTTCAAGAAGAACCTTAAATCTTTCAGCATCAATAGTCTCTTCTTCAAGCAATGTTTCTGCAACTTTATGAAGTTTGTGTAAGTACTGATCTATTATTGACTTGGCTTTTTCGTAACAGCTGTGTACGATGTTTTTTATCTCCTCGTCAATTAAGCGCGCAGTTTCTTCGGAATAGTCCTTTATTTGAAATAGTTCCTTACCCAGGAAGATGTGCTCTTCACCTCTACCAAATGCAAGAGGCCCGATTCTCTTACTCATCCCCCAGTCGCATACCATTCTTTTGGCAATTTGGGTCGCTTTTTTCAAGTCGTCCTGTGCTCCGGTGCTTACCTTGTTAAAAACCATTTCCTCACTAACTCTCCCTCCAAGAAGAACCGTGATCTTTTTAAGAAGGTAATCTTCAGTATAAATGTGTCTGTCGTCTATAGGTAATTGCTGAGTTACTCCGAGAGCCTGTCCCCTTGGAATGATGCTTATTTTGTGAACAGGATCGGGATCCGGAAGGTAATAGGCTACTAAAGCATGGCCTGCTTCGTGATAGGCTATTATCTTTTTTTCCTCTTCGTTTAAGAAAAATCCTTTTCTTTCCTTACCCATGAGGATTTTGTCTTTTGCTTCTTCGATGTCCTCCATTTCTATAATGTCTTTTCCTTTTTTAGCAGCTATAAGAGCAGCTTCGTTTAACATGTTTTCGAGATTTGCTCCGGTAAAACCAGGAGTTGCCTTTGCAAGGGCTTTAAAGTCAATGTTAGGTGCAACTTTAAACTTTTTAGCATAGAGTCTGAGGATAGCTTCTCTTCCGTGTAAGTCAGGTGGAGGAACCACTACCTGTCTGTCAAACCTTCCAGGACGCAATAGTGCTGGATCCAGTATGTCTGGCCTGTTAGTAGCTGCTATCACTACTATGCCCTCTGCACTGTCAAAACCGTCCATTTCTACGAGTAGTTGATTAAGGGTTTGTTCCCTTTCGTCGTGGCCTCCTCCAAGGCCTGCTCCCCTTTGTCTACCAACTGCGTCTATTTCGTCGATAAAAATGATGCACGGAGCATGAGACTTGGCTTGCTGAAATAAGTCCCTGACCCTTGCTGCTCCAACTCCAACGAACATTTCAACGAAATCAGATCCACTTATACTGAAAAAGGGAACCCCTGCTTCTCCTGCGATAGCTTTAGCAAGAAGTGTTTTACCAGTTCCTGGAGGCCCAACGAGTAAAACTCCCTTAGGAATTCTTGCTCCAAGTCTCGTAAACTTCTGTGGATTTTTGAGAAATTCCACGACTTCCTGCAATTCCTCCTTGGCTTCTTCTATACCAGCAACATCTTTAAAGGTTACTTTACTTTCTCCTTCTTTTAAAAGTTTTGCTCTGCTTCTTGCAAAGGAAAAGGGTTTGCTCCCTGGCTGCATCTGTCGCAGGAACAGAAACCACAAGAGAATAAGAACTATAAAAGGCAACCAGGAAATTAAAAAGTTAGTAAGCCAGTTGTTTTGGCTTTCGGGCTTTACCACTATGTCTATGCCTTTGCTTTTTAAGAGGGGAATAAAGTCTTTATCTTGAGGGATGTAGGTTAAAACTTTTTCTCCAGTTTTAAGAATGCCCGTTACTTTGTCTCCCTGAATTATAACTTCTTTGACTTTCCCCTTTTCAACCTGCGTTAAAAACTGGGTATAGCTCACATTTTTTATAGGATAAAAGCTTTGATTGTAAAAAAAATTATAAGCAAGAATTAGAAGCACTCCTATTAACACCCAAACTATTAAAGCCTTTCCAAACTTTTGCATGAAGCCTTTTAACCTCCCTTAAAGTTTACGAAGTTCAATTTTTTAATTTATTACAATTTTTTTTAAATTCAATAACAAAACTCTCTTCTTAAGGCCTCTCCTTTAACTCCGAAACCTTTATTATGGAAGCCTCGAGCTTAAACTTTATAGGGCCTCTTCTTTCCTCTGGCACTGTGGTAGTAACATCTGCAATTCCTATGGTTACTCCTGGATAAACCTTGCTCCAAATTTTTACCACTTTCGTCTTTAATTCTGCCATTTCCTTTCTCAAGTCTTGCAGTTTGTCTTCCAGAGTTTCCAGTCTGTATGAGTAGAGGTTGAATTGTTCCTCTATTTGTTTTAGTATTTCTCTCTTTTTCTCGTCGAGTTTTCCAGTTTCTTTTAGCTTTTTCCCCAGTTCAATGCCCTTTTGAAGCTTTTTTAAGGTTTCTTCTATGAGTAACTTTTCTTGGATTATTTTTAAGTAACTTTCTATAACCTTGGGATGGTAACCTGCTATTATTTTGGTAGGAGTTTGGGACTCGTTACCGGCTTCCTTAATCTCTATGTTACCTTTTGCTCTGGTTACGCCACCGTAAACCATTCCTTTGCCTTCTTTCACCAGTATATCTTTCATACACATGGCAGTACCAAATATAAGATAATCTTTAATAATTAGCTTTCCTTCTACCTCGAGCTTTGCATACTCAACTGCTTTTACTTCTGCGTTCCCTTTTACTATTACGCTCGTTTCTTCACCTCTTACTATCCCAGAGCAATAGAAGTTTCCTTTTACCAAAATAAAAACTTTGTTTTCCGTCCCACCTGCAAGCTCAAGATCCCCTTCTTCTACTTCAACTCTGAAGCCGTACTTTACATCTCCTCTTATAGTAAGTTTCTGCCCAAAAAACTTTATGTTTCCCACGCTGTAATCAACATCACCTCTTAGTTCGTATTCAGGTTCTACAAATATCTTCTTGTCTTCTACCTGCACGACTCCTGAAATTTCCGCTACTATTTCACCTTTTTCGTTAACCTTTAAGCCTTCTCCTATTTCGCAGTCTTTTTCCTTTTTCTCCGGGGGTGGAATTTCCTCACAAAATACATTTTTTCCAGGGATTCCGTCCTGGGGAGGAATCCACTTTCCTATAACCTCTCCTTTTTTAGCACAGATTATCTTGTTTACTTCTCTTAAGTCCTCAGAGGTGGGGAGCAACTTGTTTAAAATACTTTTGTACTCTGAGAAAAAGTCAACTATGCCAGGTTGAGGAGCAACTGCTGGTTTCCCTCTTGCTACGAAAATGACACCGTCTTTTACTACTGGTTCCTGCAAAACCCCACAAAAACCGAGTTCTATCAACTTTTGTCTTATGTCTTTCCACTTTCCAAGAAAGGCTTTTATGCCGTCTTTGTCTTCTTTTTCGAACTCCAAATAAAGAAACATACCGTCTTCTGTAACTTTTACGAGGAAATCCTCAATCCAAACCCCTTCTTCTAAAACCTCTTTTTTATCTACTTTTAAGGCCATCTTAACCTTGACTAAAGGCTAATTTAATCTATTAATTGAAATACTATAGCCTCTTTACAACTTTCAGTCAACCTGTAATCAGGATGAATGTAAATACCCCACACTCCGATCAATTCCCCTTCTTTTTCTATCACCAAAACTTCGTCTCTTAAGTAAACGGGTATTTTCTTTTCCCACAAAAGCTTTTTTAACTTTTTGTGTCCGAGTCTTGGCAAGTAAACTCTGTCCCCGGGTTTTCTCTTCCTTACAATAACGGGAAAATTCAGCTTATCTCCACAAAAAGCCATTACATTTCCTGCATAAGTCCAATCAGAGGCAAAGGGAACTTTAACTACCTTTAACTTTTTGCTTATGGGTAAGTCAAATATTCCCGTGTCTGAGACTTTAACTTCAAAGTAAGGACAGGAGAACACCTTTTTAGTAAAAACGACGTACCCAGGGCCCCTATAAACCTTGTATCCCCCGGGTAGGAAAACCGGGCCTTTTGCCCGGTTCAAAATCAAGTTTTCGATACCCTGCAAATGGGAAAATCCTATTCTAAACAAAGGAACTCCTGCTTCCCGGAAGGCCAAAAAGTAGATTCGTCTTCTCAAAACCGGATTAATCCTCTTAAGTTCACCTACTTTTAAGCTTATGTCTCCCTCTGAGAGGAATTTCACTTCCTCAAATTTTTGCAAAGCTATGTCTTCTATAAGCTCTTCTTCTTCTGAGACTATGAGGGCAGTCTTTTTTAAACTTTTTTTAAGGTTTTTGTTAAAGTTTTTTTCGAGGAAAGGAATTAAGAGATGCCTGACTTTATTTCTAAAAAACCTTAAGTCTTTGTTTGTGTGATCTTCCCGCCAGCTCAAATTCCTTTTCTCTGCGAACTCGAGTATCTCGTCTTTGGTAACGAAAAGAAGTGGGCGAACTACAAATCCCTCTCTTTTTATGGGAATTCCGGCAAGCCCCCTTTTTCCAGTACCTTTTATCAACCTCATAAAAATTTCTTCGGTTAAGTCGTCGAGGTGATGAGCAAGGGCTAACTTTTGAAAGTCGTACTTTTTGCAAAGCCTTTGCCAGCACCTGTACCTGAGTTCTCTTCCAGCCATTTCCAGACTTAATCCCTCTCTCTTGGCATAACGAGGAACCGGAGCTGACGAAACTATAAAGGGTAACCCTTTTCGTTTGCACAAACCATAAACGAACTTTGCGTCCTCCACAGAGGCTTTTCTTATTTTGTGATCATAATGGGATACAGCCAGTTTTAAGTGATATTCCTCGGCTAAAGCAATCATTACCTCGAGTAGAACTACAGAATCAACTCCACCTGATATTCCGAGTAGTACCTTTTCCCCGGGGTAAAACAGCTGAAACTCTTTTACGAACCTTTTTACCTTACTAATAAGCAAACTTCTCTATCTCCGTTAAAACTTTTTTGTTTTTTCTGTAGGCTTTTAATCCTAAGCAAATCAACTTTAGCCAGACTTTGTGAGGGGGATTTACTTTTGAAAAGCTCTTTAAGTACCTTAATACCTCGGCAGGCACCTTCACTTTTAGCTCTTTAGAAAGCTCTTCTAAAGCCTTCTCTTTTTCTTTAGGGCTTATTAATTCTTCTTTTCCTTCGAGCCTGTCAAAAAAGTTTAGTATAAAAGATATGTCGTACTTTTTGTTGAAATCGTCGGTTTTTTCTTTTAAAATTTCAAAAAACTTTTTTGCTTTTTTCTGCTCCTTTTCGTACTCCTTTAAGGATTTAAAAAGTTTTTCGTAAAGGTGTAATAAGAGTTTTACGAATCTTTCTAACTTGAAAAAAGAAAAGGGAAGAATGATTTTTTTGAAAATTTCACTTATTAACTCGGTTTCAGACTTTTTAAAAACATCTGGAAACAGGTTTTTACTTAGCTTACAAACTTGAGTTAAAGAAAAGTTCGTTACTTTTTCAAAGGAAGAAATTAAATCAGAATCGTTTCCAAGTAGAATTTTAATACCCCAGGCATAAGAGAAGACTTCAACTTGTAACTTTTTAAACTCTTCCAGAAGTGATAAAAATTCTTGCCACTCCTCCTCTATTAAAACTTTTTCTGCAAAGTAATTTTCTGCTATTTCTTTTTTTAGCTCTAACGCTAAGTTTTCAGAAAGCTCTTCCCACTTACTACTCAAGCATTACTCCCGTTTTTTCCATGTTTTTTCTTCACCTCTTAGAAGCCTTTTTATGTTATCTTTGTGCTTTATCCAGATAAAAGCACCGAGGATTAAAGACGAAACGAAGTAAGGAGAAGGATAGTGAAAAAGCTTGATAATTATTGGTAGAGAAGTTGCAATTGCTAAGGAACCAACTGACACAAAACCGGTTATCCCGGTTGCTATCACGAATAAAATAAGGGATACGAGCATGGCTTTTGTTGTTAAGTACAGGAACACCCCTACGGTAGTTGCAACGCCTTTCCCCCCTTTAAACCTTAAAAAAACAGAAAACATGTGCCCAAGAACTGCAAAAACTCCTGCACCTGCAACTACAAGATCCTTAGGGTAGGGAAGTTTTGAACTCAGAAAACCTGCAAAGATTATGGCAAGAATACCTTTAGAGGCATCTCCTAAAAAGGTAACAATTCCCCACTTTTTTCCTAAAAGCCTTGCAACATTGGTAGCCCCAGGATTTTTACTTCCGGCTTTTCTGGGATCCACACCCTGGGGCAAGGACACAATAAGAGCAAAAGGAATAGAACCTAATAAATAACTTCCAAGTAAAACCAGAATCAGCTTAATCACAGAGCCTTTTTCTTACTGTACGGGGTATACACTTACTATTTTCTTTCCGCCTCTTTTTTCAAACTTAACTACTCCGTCAATTTTAGCAAAAATGGTGTAGTCTTTTCCCAAACCGACATTGAATCCAGGATGAATTCTGGTTCCTCTCTGTCTTATTATAATTTCTCCAGCCTTAACGAATTGGCCACCGTACCTTTTTACTCCCAGGCGCTTTGAATGGGAATCCCTTCCGTTTCTCGAAGAACCACCGGCTTTTTTGTGTGCCATTTTTGCCTCCTGATTGTAGTTTAGTTAACTATTTCTTTTATTTCGATTACGGTGTAATACTGCCTGTGTCCCTTTTTTCTTTTGTATCCCTTTTTGGCCTTCTTTTTAAAAACGATAACCTTGGGAGCTTTTCCCTGCTCCACTATAGAGGCAACTACTTTTGCTCCTTCTACATAAGGAGTTCCTACTTTGACATCTTTTTCGTCGTTAACCAGCAGTACTTCAGCAATTTCTACGGTGTCTCCTACATTACCATCGATTTTCTCAACTTTGAGCCTGTCTCCAGGCCTTACTATGTACTGCTTACCACCGGTTTTAATAACTGCAAACACAGACGATCCCTCCTTTAAAGATTTTTTCATAAAGATAGCTTAAAATCAAAGTTTGTCAATAAGCTAAAGTCTGAAAAAACCTGATTTTTCAACAATTTTTCAAGAACATTCAAATCTATTCACACGATTGAAAAAAACAAAAAACATGTAAAAATCATAAAAAAGGTGCCTTAACCAGGGGAAATATGACTTGGACAGAGCTTGAAAGTATAAAACTCGTTTTTTGCACGGGTAGTCCCAAGTCAGGAACTACTTTTTTACAAATGATTTTAGATAATCATCCAGAGGTTTCATGTCCACCAGAACATTACTTATACAGTTTTTTAACGGAAACCCTTCCAAGTGTTTTTCAATCCTACAATAAAAGCGTAGAGTTTATAGACAAAATGACTGCAAAACAGGGAGCACCAATTTTTACGGACGAAGACATAAAGGAAGTAGGAAAGTTCGTAATAAAACTTGCAGCTTACAAAGGTGCTAAGGGAAAGGAAGTTAAGTGGTATGGGATAAAGGACGATCAACTTACGGAAAGAAACGGATTTACTCTTTTGTCAGAGCTTTTTCCAGAGGCAAAGTTTGTTGCTATTGTGAGAGATCCTCGATCAGTGTGCGTATCAGCCTGGTATTTTAACATAAGGCTTGACGAAAACTGGGCTACGAAAATAGGTACTAAAGAGGAATGGGCTTCTGTTTATGGCCCGATATGGGTAAGAGACAACACGAATATAATAAACTTTTTTAAAAAACATTCTGATAAAATTTTCCTCTGCCGCTACGAAGACCTTGTTTTAAATCCCTTTGAAAATTACAAAAGAATTTTTGAATTTCTCGGAGTGAGTACCGATAAAGAAGTTATAGAAGAAGTTATTGATAAGACATCTTTTAAGAAGTTTAAAGACGGAAAGTTTTTTAGAAAAGCAAGTATAGACGACTGGAAAAACGAGCTTTCTCCTCTTGCGATAAAAGAGATAGAAAAAACTTGTGGACACCTCATGCAACTTTTAGGTTATAAACCTATGTACTGGTGATTAATGATTAAAAATGAAAGTCGTAATTTTTGCTCACTATCATCCAGAAGTTTTTAACGAAGGCAAAGAAAAAGGTGGTAGTGAGCTCGTTGCCTATAATTTGTTTAAAGAGCTTAATAACCAAGGAGTAAGTGCTTGGTTTGTAGGAGGCTTACCCTTTCCTGAAGAAGCTAATCCTAAATTGATAAGAGTATCTGAAAAAGAAGTAGCTATTAAAAATTTTACCTCAAGGTGGGACTTTATTTCTACGATAGATTACAACAAATTTTACGAGTTTAACGAATTTTTAAAAGAGGTAAG
>JAADEG010000053.1 GCA_013153525.1 Thermodesulfobacteriota bacterium | reverse complement strand
TTTTCTCCTGGTTCGTGCTCGTATTCAATCTCTACTATCTGATGTTCTCTTATGGCTCTTACGAGATCTCTTAATAAATCAAAAAGATATGGATGAGTGAAAAAGCCCTGAATTCCTAAAATTTTTTCAAAAGAAGAAAATTCTTTTGAAGCAGAGATCACTTTTTGTTCTATTTGATTGAGTATCTTTATTGCACCTTTTCCAACTACCGGCTCAAGAAGTTTTCTTGAAAGAGCAAAGATTAAAGCCTCTTCAGTCTTAATCAGAGCTTTACTAAGCGTAAATCCCTTTTCAAAAGTATAAGTTTGTTTTTCTTTATCGTAATAAATGGGGAAACCTGCGTCTATAAGAGAGTTTATGTAGCGATACACCGTTCTTTCACTAACTCCGAGCTCTGCTGCAAGGTCAGCTGGTCTTACCTTTTCTCCCCTATCAAGTTTGTTTAAAATGTATAGAAGCCTATCAAGCTTAGTCATAAACTTATCCTCCCTTTTTAATTCCTTAAAGTTGTTATTATGAAATAATATTAAGAATCTCTTCGGGAATATCAGATAACTGAGTTAAGAATTTCAATCCCTTCTCAAAATAATTTTTGGTCTTTTTAAACTTCAAATATTTTTTCAATTCTTCAAAGGCTTCCTCTAATAAAAATACCTCCTTTCTCAAATGTAAGACCTTAAACAATGTATAAACTTGAAGCAAGTCTTTTTGAATTTTTAAAGGTTCCTGGCTTCTTCTTCCTACAACGATTAATTTGTGTAAAGCAAAGTATTCTGGAGATGGTACATGCACAGGAATTAATCTCCTTTCTCCAAGAATTACAGCAGGAACAGAATTTTTTGTTAAAAAAAATACTTCTGCAGATCCTTTCTTAGGTGCTAATACTTCTATTTTTATTCCAGAGTTTATATGCACGAGTCTCAAAGGGAACCCTTCTGAAATCCTGCCCTCTGGTATGAACTTATCCCCTAACTTTTCTAATATTTTAGATAGCATGGTAGTTTCTTTAATAAAAAGAATTACAGGCTCTCCGCGTGCAATATCCACATCTGCGGTTCTCATAATAGGAGTTTTTTGGGATAAAGTAAATCCAAGTTTGATTTGATAAGCATAAAAAGCAAGAGTTCCTATTAAAATACCAAATTGCCCTGATATAACTCCTTCTTCAGATAAGACTTTTAAGATTTTTGCCATCATGCCTTGAACAGGGATTATTCCCAATTCTTTTAATGTTTTTACAAAAAGTTTTTCTCTTTCTTTTAAATGCTGGACTAAGGCTTTCTTTTCTTGAAAATTTTTTACAATGTTTGTTACTCTTGGATCTTTTTCAGGTCCTAAATAAGTGTAATAATACTTGCCGTTTTTATAAGTTTGAATGTACACATAAACTTTTCCTTTAATTTTTTTTCTGGCTATGGTCCCTCTTTCTAACTTTTTAAAAAGGAGGGAAAAAGCGGTTTCTTCGGCCTCAAGAAGTAAAGAAGAAAAGGCATCATCTATAAGCCGAGGAGAAAAATTTTCTAATTGGTTATACATAATGTTTTATAAAAATTTGATTTTTATGTATAACTATAAAGTACTTAGCAAAAATTGCAAGATTAAAGTCAAGCTTTTACACAAATCCAAATTTTCTTTTTTCAAAAGAGATATTAAACCTTGCTTCGTCTTTTAACGCTTTTACAAAATTCTCAGGAGAGAAGTCCTCTAATAGTTTAAGTCTTCTATAGACTGTTGCAAAGTTTCCAGGAGTAAGAAGTAGTTTTGAAAGTTCGTAGCGATACTTTTCAGCTTCTTTTTCTCCAAAGAGAATTGCAAAAAATTTTATTACCTGCTCCTCTTTCAAGTAGTCAAACTTTACTTTTAAATCAAATCTTCTCATCACTGCTTCGTCAAGGGCTTCCACAAGATTCGTTGCACAGATAAATATTCCATCAAAGCTTTCAATCTGAGTAAGAAGCTCGTTTACCATACTCACTTCCCAAGAATACTTTGCTTCTTTTCTGTTTAAAAGGAAAGTGTCTGCTTCGTCAAGAAAAAGCACGGCATTTTCTCTTCTTGCCTCTTTAAACATGCGAGCGATGTTAATCTCTGTCTCTCCTACATAAGGTGAAATGAGGTCTGAGGCACGCTTAAGTAGAAGTTCTTTATCAAGATGAAAAGCTATCTGATTAGCAAACTCGGTCTTTCCAGTTCCCGGAGGTCCATAAAACAGAAGTTTCCCTCTTTGTGAACGCTTAAGTGCAGAGAGAATCTTTTGAATATTACAATCTGTATTTAAGACTTCTTCTATAAAAGGAAGTTTCTCCAAATTTTTTTCCTTTAAACTTTCTTTAAAACCTAAAGCTTCTAAAGAAGATGTTATGATAAATTCTGCTTCTTTTTCTGGTTCCAGTGACTTTGAAATAGAAACGACTTTCGCAGCCTTCTCAATTATTGCAGGGGAAAGATACTTTATTTCTGCCATCTTTTTAAGCCAGTTTTCTGAAACTTTAACATTCTTAAAATAGCTTTTTAAAATTTTGAGTCTTGCTGAGCGTGGGAGACAATCCATTTTAAGTACTACATCAAAACGCCTTAAATATGCAGGATCAACCTTTGAAATGCTGTTTGCAATCCAAATAGTTGGCACTTCATTTTCCTCAAGCAAGCGATTGATCCAAGCTTTGTTAATAATATCTCCTTTAATATGTTTTGCTAAAAAGGAAGATTTTCTTACTTCAATATCCAGAATATCGTCCACTTCATCAAAAAGAAGAAGAGCACCCTTCTTTCTTTTGAGTAAAAATTGAGCAAGTCTATAGCATGCAAATCTCTCTTTTTCTTCAAAAGGTTCGCCTTTTTTATTATTCAAAGCTATTTCATAAAGTTCAGCTTTTGCTTCTTTTGCAAGGACTTTGGCAAGTTCCGTTTTTCCTGTTCCAGGAGGTCCATAAAGCAGAATGTTTACTCCTTTTGTTCGTGTTTTAAGAACATTTTTTAAGTAATTTACAAGAGTATTAAAATTTTTCATAAAGAAAAAGTCTTCTTTGGCAAGTTTAGATTTTTTCACTTTTTGCAGATAGTTTTGAAAGATTTCTTCTGGATTTTTATGTGGCAAAAATAGCTCATCAACTAATTCAGAAAGAACTTCTACTTTCTCAGCAATTGAAGAAGAATAAGATAGCCTATTAAATTCAATAAGTCCTACTTTAAAAAGGGTAGAATTATAAGAAAAAATTTGACATAGTTCTTTTTTAGGTACATCAAGAATAACTGAAACAATTTCAACATAATTAGACATTGTGATAGATGTAAGGGAATTGAGTAAAGATTCAAATTCTTCTACATGTGTTGCCAAAATAACAAAAGCCAAAAAAGTTTTTTCAGCCTCTGTGAGTCCAAAAATCTTTTGGATCGCATTGAGATTTTCTACGAATTCAGGTTCTATATCCCAGGCTTTTCGTTTAAGAGTTTTTAAAATCTTAGAAGCATTTTTCTGAAGGGCTTCAATATTAAAACTAACTTTTTCTTCTCCATCAGGTGTTTTTTCAATTGAAATGTAATTTTTAAATGTAATTTTTAGCAACTCAGCAAATTTTTCTATAATGTAACTTTCTGCAGTAATAGTTTGCATTTTGAAGATATAAAAAACTAACCTAAAAGTCCAATAAACAACCAAGTTTTGACAGGGGATTTGTTGGGCTTCTATCTTCTTTTTCCTTTTTTGCATATTATCCCCCTTTAAAGTTTAAAATTTAGCAAATCAATAAAAGTGTTTTTTTCTTTTCTAAAAAATTCTTAAGGCTTTTTCACTTGTCAAAGAACAAAGTTTTTGACTCTAAACTTAGCAATTAGAATTATAATGTTCCTTACTGACATCATTATGTCAGTAAAGTTATTGGAAATTCAATTTTTGAAATTATTTTTTTTAAATCTTATGAGTAATGAAATTGTTGATTTTTTGATTTAGTTTAAAAATTTTTTAACGAGAAACGATGAAAATACCTTAAAATCAAGTTTGCCCATAGCTCCTCAAATTCAAGCACTTTTTCTATGCCAAGCCCAAGACCTTCAAGCTGATACTCTATGTCTAAAAAAATCCTACCTTCTATACTTCCTCTAAACCCTTCCCATATTTTAAATGGATCGTTAAACTTCAAATTTTCCTGAGGTAAATAATATTCTCTATGTTCTTTGTCGTAAAGCGTAATATCAAGTACAAGGTCGTAATCAAAAAGATTAAAATCTCCTGAAAGAACCTTTTTCCGAGCCTTT
>JAADEG010000052.1 GCA_013153525.1 Thermodesulfobacteriota bacterium | reverse complement strand
TCAAAGTATGTTTTTGAGATAGCAAACCTTCCTCATCCGTCAAAGCTTCCATTCGTTGGAAGGTCTGCGTTTGCACACAAAGGTGGGGTTCATGTTTCAGCAGTACTAAAAAATCCACGCACCTACGAACACATAGATCCAGAGCTCGTTGGTAATAGTAGAAGGGTTCTCGTGTCTGAGCTTTCTGGAAAGAGCAACATCATTTACAAGGCAAGAGAGCTTGGAATAGAGCTTGAAATAGATAGCCCGCTTCTTACAAAGGTGGTTGAAGAAATTAAAAAGCTTGAGGCTCAGGGATACGAGTTTGAGGCTGCTGAGGCTTCTCTTGAGCTTCTCATTTATAAGTTAATAGGAGAACCAAAGCAGTACTTTGAATTATTAAGCTACAAGGTTTTTGATCTTAGAATGGACGGAGGTAATGCTCAGTCAGAAGCAACTGTTCTCGTGAGAGTACCTCCTGGAGTAGGAGAGGTTGAACACACTGCTGCTCTTGGAAACGGTCCTGTTAATGCCCTTGATAACGCACTTAGAAAAGCTCTTGAGAGGTTTTATCCTCAAATAAAAGAAATGGAGCTTGAAGACTATAAGGTAAGAGTTTTGCCTGGACTTCCTGGAACATCCTCAAGAGTAAGGGTTTTTATTCTTTCAAAGAGCAAGGACAAAAAATGGGGTACGGTTGGAGTTTCTACGGACATTCTTGAGGCAAGCTGTCAGGCTTTAATAGACTCTTATACTTACAAACTCTTTCTTGACAAGAGGAAGAAGAAATGATAGTTTCTTTCGTTGGAAAAGGAGGAACAGGAAAGACTACACTTTCTGCACTTTTCGTGAATTATCTCGTGGATAAAGGAATAACCCCTGTTCTTGCAGTTGACGCAGATCCAAACTTTAACTTAAACGAGCTTCTCGGAGTAAAAATAGAAGGTACTTTGAGTGACATAAGGGAAAGCCTTTTAAGAAAAGAAGTTCCGGAGTTTATGTCAGGCTACGACTATGTTGAGATGAAGGTAAACGAAATACTTGTAGAGTCAAAGGACTTTGACCTTCTCGTTATGGGATATCCTGAAACATCTGGATGTTATTGTCCGGTGCACGCCTTTTTGTCTCAGGCTTTAGACAAGCTTCTTACGAATTATCCTATTACAGTCGTTGACAACGAAGCAGGGATGGAGCACATTTCAAGACTTAATCTCAGGCAGATGGAGCACCTTATCGTGGTTACAGACGCAAATCCAAGGGGTATTCTTACTGCAAATCGCATAGGAGAGCTTATAAACACCTTAAGACTTGAGGTTAAAAGAATATGGCTCGTGGTAAATCAGGTGCCAGAGGGGCTTGAGTCTGAAGTTTTTAAACATGTTAGCAAAAATAAAAGTAAAGATCTTACTTTGCTTGGACTACTTCCAGAAAAAAAAGAGATAGTTGAATACGAACTAAAAGGAATCCCTGTTTTTGATTGGAATAACGAGTTCAAACAAAAGTGTTACGAGCTTTTTGACACCTTGATGGTTTCAGAATAAACCTAAGAGGGAGAAGAAATGGAAAAGGGATTCAAGATTTATAATACTCTAAGTAGAAAAGTAGAAGACTTCGTTCCTTTAAATCCTGGGAAAGTAACCATGTATGTGTGTGGAATCACTGCATATGATTCTCCTCACCTTGGGCATGCCCGCTCTGCAGTTGTATTTGACGCATTTTATAGATTCCTTAAGTACATTGGGTACGATGTAACTTATGTGAGAAACATCACTGACATAGACGACAAAATAATAAATCGTTCAAACAAAGAGAGAATTTTCTGGAAAGACCTTGTAGAAAAGTATGTTAAAGAGTATCACCAGGCTATGGATGCACTTGGAGTGCTTCGTCCTGACTTTGAGCCAAGGGCATCTGAGCACATTAACGAAATAATAGAGCTTATAAAAAAACTGATAGAAAAAGGGTACGCTTACGAAAGTGGAGGAGATGTCTATTTTGAGGTGGAAAAGTTTAAGGATTACGGAAAGCTTTCTCGCAGAAAACTTGAGGAGTTGAGAGCAGGGGTAAGAATAGAGGTTTCTGAGAAAAAAAGGCATCCCCTTGACTTTGCATTGTGGAAGTCTGCAAAGCCTGGAGAGCCTTTTTGGGAAAGTCCCTGGGGTAAGGGAAGACCAGGCTGGCACATAGAGTGCTCAGCAATGGCACTAAAGTACCTCGGAGAGACCATAGACATACACGGTGGAGGAATGGACCTTATTTTTCCTCATCACGAAAACGAAATAGCTCAAAGTGAGGCTGCAAACGACAAACCTTTCGTAAGATACTTCGTGCATCACGGTTTGATAACTGTAAATGGAGAAAAAATGTCCAAGAGCCTTGGAAACTTCGTTACTATGGAGGAACTTTTAAACAAGTTTCATCCAGAGGTAATAAGGACATTTTTACTTTCCGTAAGTTACAGAAGTCCTCTTGATTATTCAGACGAAAACATAAAAGCAGTTGAAAAGGGAATGTACAGGTTTTACGAAACTTTATATTGGCTTAAAAAGGCTCAACCAGCAAAAGAAGGGCTTCTTTCAAAAAGGGCAAGAAAACTTGAAAAGGCTTTTCAGGAGTTTGAAGAAGGCTTTGTAAGTGCTTTGTGTGACGACTTTAATACTCCGTCTGCTTTAGGAAAGCTTTTTGCTCTTGAGGGAGAGGTTTATAACTTTCTTTCTGCAGGAAGTCCTTTAACCTCAGAAGAAGCAGTTTTACTTGAAAAGATATACGAGAGTATAAAGGAGAAAGCCGGAAAAATTTTGGGAATAGGTGGGCTTGATCCAGAGGTGTTTTGGGAAGAGGAGAGGACTCGCAAGTTAAAACAAAAGGGAAAAACCGTAGAAGAAGTAGAGGAGCTCGTAAGAAGAAGACAGGAGGCAAGAAAGGAGAAAAACTTTGAACTTGCAGATAAAATAAGAGATGAGCTTACCAATTTGGGAATAGTTTTAAAAGACAGAAAAACTGAAACATTTTGGTATGTAGAATAAGATGATGTGGTTTGACTATCTTGCGATTATCGTTTTTGGATACTTTATTATAAGAGGACTTATGACGGGATTTATTAGGGGTGTGTTCTCCTTAGCAGGTGCTATTTTTGGATTTTTGTTTGCAGGGCAGGTTGGAAGCAGGCTTATGCCAATCGTAAAAAGCTGGAATTTGTTTCCTCCTCAGTTTATTCCGTGGATTTCTATAGGGCTTGCCTTTCTATTAGTCTATTTTGGTTTTGTTCTCGTAGGTTTTCTTTTAAGAAGCGTTGCAGGAGCTCTTCACCTTGGGTTTTTTGATAGACTTTTAGGGGGATTTTTGGGATTTTTAAAAGGGGTGGTAATTCTTACGCTTATTTACATTTTAATAGGAATTGCCTCTCCTTCAGCAGTTAAGAGCTTGAAAAAAAGTAAAACATATCCAATTATCAAATACACTATTTACATAGGATCTAAAATTTTTCCTTCTCACTTAAGGCACAGGTTTAAACCAGCGTTTTAATACTACCAATCACAGCTTTTTATTATGCTTCCATCAAGATTGGGAGAGAGTACTATAGTTCTAAATCCCTGTTCTTTTGCTTCTTTGCAAAGATTCTCAAATGCTGTCTCACTTTCAACATAAATGTCAGCGTATTCCACATTAAATACGGGTTTTCCCTCTTTTACGAATAAAGTAAGAGGGTCGCATTCGTTATATTCGTGACACTGCTCGTTTACTGCAAAGTCAAAGTAAACTACGAGGTCTTTTACTTGTGGTAAGTCGTTTTTAAGACCAACGAGCAAGCCTCTTTTCTTTGCCTCTATAGCAAGAAAACGATTGTAATCAAATTGATCCTCGTAAGTTAGGTAAAAGCCAGTGTCGTGTAAGTAACCGTCAACATTGTCAGGTTCCACTCCGTCACAACCTTTTTCTTTTGCAAGATCAAGACGCTCTTTCATTATTTTTCTCACATTTGAGCTTCTTATGTCAAGCCATCTTTCTCCAGGCCAATTTGGCAAAGGATTACCAAGTACACTCGGATCAAATTCTCCTGCATCAGGTCTCCAGTCCTCGTAAGTACCTGCACTAAAGTAACATATTACGATTTTTCCCATGCTTTTGAGTTTTTCAATTTCCTCCTTAGAGGTATCAAATAGATCTATGTCATAAACTTTGGCAGGTAAAGATGTATTTAATATTCCCTGAAGTTGATAATACCAGGTGGTATTCGTGTTAATTTGTGGAAAACTTATAAAAGTAACAGGGGTAGTAGTAACTATTTGTTTCCAGGGTCCAGGTGGAACTTGATCTTCGTCAACGAATTGCCAGTCAACATAATCCACATCTTTAAGTCCAAGGTAATCTCGTACTGCAGGACTCACATCAAGTCCAGCACCGTTTATAGAATTGGATGGAGAGGCATTACCAAATACATAATTAAAGTCGTCTTCTCCAAAAGGTCCTACATCCTCCCATTGAGCATAAGCAGTCTTGTTTCCTTTTATGATTTTTATCCACCTATTTTTTAGAATTGAACCGTTTTTCTTTAAGAGCTCCTCACTATACCAGGGAACTTTTTTAGCTATTTCTTTAAAACTCCCGTTTTCGTCAAGGTCGTTAAAGGGTAGAGCAAAGTAAAACGGATTTTCTAAAGGAACGAACTTGCTTGGATAGTATCCAGTCCTGTTGTAAGGATCGTCAACTCCACCGTAATGCCACAACCAAATGTCATCCCAGGCACTTGCAACATTAGGTATGTAATTGTTGTCTTTAGTAGCATTTTCACCTACATAAAACCATGTGACTTTTATGTTGTGATGTATTGGATACTTGTTAGTTGCATTTGAAGATGTCTCTCCTCCTGACCAAATACATCCAAAAGTACCAAGAAGTAATATACAACTTAAAAACCAAAACAATAATCTATTTTTCATAATAGAAAAATTTACTTCTTAAAAATTTTCGTGCAATAAATTGCACGCAGAAATTTTTCGGAATTTTTTCCGAATTTAGGAAAGAAATCATAAGATTTTTTCGGAAAAGTTTCCGAAGTAAAAATCTAAAATCTTTTTAATTCCTATTTTTTCAACAAACAGTAATTTGGCACGAAGTTTGTATCATAAAAAATAAAAAAAACGAAAAGGAGGGTAGCCATGAAGGACTTAAAAACAGTTAAAAAGTTTATAGCAAGTATGTTAGGAGTAGGTATGTTTTTAAGCGTAGGGGTTAACAAGGCTGTTTCTAAGGTTAAACCAAGGGCTTTAAAAAGAGAGGCTTATGTCGTGTATCTCGTTAAAAGATTACCAAAAGAGAATCTTTCTAAGGAAGAAACTCAATACTTAATTAAAATGAGAGAAGAAGAAAAGCTTGCAAGGGATGTCTATCTTACTCTTGCTAAAGACTATAGACTACCTATATTCAGGCACATAGCAAGGTCTGAGAGGTTTCACATGTATCTCATAGGGGTATTGTTAAGGAAGTACGACATAGCAGATCCATTAAAGGGAAATAAAAAAGTAGGAAGCTTTAAGTCTGAAGAATTTAAAAAGCTTTACGAAGAGCTCGTAGCCCAGGGAAAAAAGAGTCTTGTTGACGCTTTAAAAGTAGGTGCTACTGTAGAAGAACTTGACATAAAAGACCTTAAGGATGCCCTAAAAGTAACGGATAACAGGGACATTAGAATCGTATATCAAAACTTGATGAAAGCCTCACGCAACCACTTAAGAGCTTTCGTAAGGGTTCTCAAGAGATACGGAATAAACTACGAACCAAAGTACATCTCTGCAGAAGAATTAAAGGCTATACTTTCAGTTAAGCACGAAGCAGGAGCTTACAATGCCAAGGGAAGACCGTATGTATTGAGTGCTCCTGTAAAAGTTGAGGGAGTTGTTGAAAAAGTGAAGCAAGTCCCTGGTTTTGCGAGAAAAAAGATAGTCTGGTGGGCTATAGATGTAAAAGATGCTGAAGGAAAAGTTCACGAAGTCAGGTTGATACCAAAGTGGGTTTATGGTAACATAAACATAAAACCTGGACAACATGTGAAAATTATAGGATATCAACCACCTTATTGGATAGTTAGTGGAATAAATGCAGTAATGGCTTGTAAAGTTGAAGATGCATCTGGAAAAGTAATATACGACTTTAGTTTTAGAAAAGTTTGTAAAAGAATTGAAAATTCTACGAAGTAAAAACTTTAAGGGGGATGACATGGGTAAACTTGAAAAACTCGCTATAAACGAAGAAGGATTTATCTTTGATCCAGAAACAGGAAATAGTTACACTGTAAATCCAACCGGACTTTTTATACTGAAGTGTTTAAAAGAGGGTTTGTCTGAACAGGAGATCGTTGGCAGACTTATTCAGGAGTTTGAAGTAGGGGAGGAAGAGGCAAGAAGGGATCTCGTTGACTTTATGGAACAGCTTAGAATATACGGACTTTTGGAGGTTAAGTAATGTACAAAGTTGGGGTTTCTGGTATAAACGCGGTTGACAATCCAGGTCCAGGGGTTGGAATTGCTAAAGGACTTAAAGAAGGTGACCCAGAGATAGAAGTAATTGGTCTGGCTTACGACGCAATGGACCCTGGAATTTACATGCGGTGGCTCATTAAAAAAAGCTTTATTATGCCTTATCCTTCTGAAGGAGAAGTACCTTTTATTGAAAGACTGTTTTACATAAAGAACAGCTACGGACTTGACGCAGTGATTCCTGCCCTTGACGCAGAGCTACCTATTTTTATAAAAAATGCAGAAATGCTTTCTAAAAACGGAATTAAGACCTTTTTACCAACTCCTGAGCAGTTTCGTTTAAGAGGTAAAGACAAACTTCCAGATGTAGCTGACAAAATAGGAGTAAAAGTGCCTGTTACCCGAATAGTTACATCTTACGAGGAGCTTATTGAAGCAGCTGACGAAATAGGTTTCCCACTTATGATAAAGGGGATTTTTTACAAGGCTTACAGGGTTTACAACATTTCTGAAGCAACTGCTAAGTTTAACGCTATAGTTAACGAATGGGGTTATCCTGTAATCGTTCAGCAGGTAGTAAGTGGAGAAGAGATGAATGTCGTTGGGGTAGGGGACGGCGAAGGAGGACACTTTGGAATCCTTGGCATAAAAAAGCTGTGGATAACAAGCCTTGGTAAGATTTGGACTGGTGTCACTGTAAAACACTCAGGTCTTCTTGAATCAGCTCAAAGATTCGTAAAGGAGTTTAAGTGGAGAGGAGCTTTTGAATTTGAATGCATAGTTAAAGACGAAGAGGTTTATTTAATAGAAGTAAATCCAAGATTTCCAGCCTGGGTTTATTTTTCTACAGGTGTAGGAATTAATCTGCCTTTTAGACTGCTTAAAGCTGCTCTTGGATTGGATGTAGAAAGGGATTGGGATTACGAGCCTGGTAAACTTTATGTAAGATACACTGACGACATCGTAACAGACATGTCGGACTTTCAAAAAATCGTTACTCGCGGAGAAAACTAAATAGGAGGATGTTATGAGAAAGCCTTACGAGAAGCCCGTTATATTCAAGCTTAAAACTGGTTTGATGAATAAGTTCGGGAGTTTTGCCTCACCTTATGGACACCTCGTTAGAAAAGAGATAGACGGAGTGCCTATTCAGGAGCTAACAGAAAGGTTTGGTTCTCCACTTTTCGTGTTCTCAGAAAAAAGGCTTAGGCAGATGTTTAGAAGAATAAAAGACGCATTTACTCTTAGGTATCCAAATGTTGAATTTACCTGGTCTTACAAAACTAACTACTTAGACGCTATATGTGCGATTTTACACGACGAAGGGGAAACAGCGGAAGTAGTTTCAGACTTTGAGTACGAAAAGGCAAGAAGACTCGGAGTTCCTGGCTCACAGATTATTTGCAATGGTCCTTACAAGCCTTATGAATTTTTGAAAAAAGCAGTTTTAGAAGGAGCAAAGATTAACATTGACCACTTTGAAGAAATTTTAGATCTGGAAAAGGTGGCAGACGAGCTCGGTAGAAAAATAAAAGTTGGAATAAGAATTAACATGGACACTGGAATTCATCCTCAGTGGAGTAGATTTGGTTTTAACTTGGAAAACGGACAGGCATTAAACGCAGTTAAAAGAATTGCTTCTGGAGGTAAACTTGAGGTAAACGGTCTTCACTGCCACATGGGGACATTTATCCTTGAGCCTTCTGCTTACGAAAAAGAAGTTCAAAAAATGCTGGAGTTTGCTTATGCAATTGAGGAAGAATTTGGTTTTAAAATTGAATACTTAGACATAGGAGGAGGATTTCCTTCAAAGAATAGATTGAGAGGAGTTTATTTGCCTCCTGACATTGCAGTACCTTCAATTGAGGAATTTGCTGAGAAGATATGTAATGCCCTTCTTTCAGGCTTAAAACCAGGAGACTACCCCAAGCTTATTATAGAAAGTGGAAGAGCAATAGTTGACGAGGCAGGATTTCTTATAACTACTGTTCACGCTATAAAACGCATGCCAGACGGAAGAAAAGCTTACATACTTGACGCAGGAGTAAATCTTTTGTTTACAGCCTTTTGGTATCACTTTAATGTTGAGGTGGATAGGGAGATCTCAGGTCCTGCAGAGCCTTGCATACTTTACGGACCGCTTTGCATGAACATAGATGTGGTTGACGATGTAGTTTATCTTCCTCCGCTTCCAAGGGGTACGAGACTTATTCTTTCACCTGTAGGAGCCTACAATGTAACTCAGTGGATGCAGTTTATTCAGTATAGACCTGCTGTAGTGTTGATTTCAGAAAAGGGAGAACCAGAGCTTATAAGGGAAAAAGAAACACTTGAAGACATCGTAGCAAGAGAAAAACTTCCTGAGAGACTAAAACTCGTAAGATAAGTCGTCATGGAAGACATTTATAAGCTCAAAAAAGTTCTAATACCTGCGATAAAGAGCTATTCTGCAGTTCTTTTTAACAACAGCCTTTGGGTGGGGCTTGGTATCCTCGCCCTTACTTTCGTTAATCCAAATCTTGGAATAGGTGGACTTACTGCGGTAATTTCTGCCTATGCGTTTGCAAGGTTTGCAGGATTTAAAGAAGAATTTTTAAGGCTTGAGTACTACATATACAATCCTCTTTTGGTTGGACTTGCACTCGGATACCTCTTTAGAGCAGACTTAATAAGTATCATAATATTTGTAATTGCAGGTTTATTCACCTTTCTTCTTACCTACTTTCTTGCAAATGTGTGTGGATATTACTTAGGATTACCGATCCTAAGCGTGCCTTTCGTAATTGCTACCTCGCTTTTTTACTTGGCATCTTTAAAGTTTTCTAATCTTTTCGTAACGAGCCTTTATCCTCATCATCACCTATTTTTGCCTATTTTTTACAAACTACCTCTGTGTATTCAGGGATACCTTAGGGCACTTGGTGCTATTTTCTTTTTACCGTACATCGGTGCAGGACTTATAATGTTTTTGCTTTTACTCGGTGTTTCAAGAATTTTGGCATTTTTGTCTTTATTAGGCTACTTTTCTGGAGTACTCGTTAAGTGGCTTCTTACTGGCTCTTACATTCAGGCAGTAAGTGACACTGCAAGTTTTAATTACATATTAATCAGCATGGCTATAGGAGGAGTTTTTTTAATTCCGTCTATTTCAAGCTATCGTCTTGCCTGTCTTTCAGCTATAATTGCGGTTCCCGTGGTGGAAGGAGCAAGGGTTTTTTGGGAAAACTTTGGAATATCCGTATTTGCACTTCCTTTTAACGCAGTTACGCTTCTTCTCTTGTATGTACTTACTACTCTCAGATATCCAAAGCTTACGAGACTTTACAAAGGAACTCCTGAAAGGACGCTTGATCACTTTATGACATACTGCAAGAGGTTTCCCTTTGAGGGAAGGTACATAAGACTACCTTTTTCTGGCAGGTGGACTGTGTGGCAGGGGTTTGAAGGAGAGTGGACTCACAAAGGACCTTGGAGGTATGCAGTTGACTTCGTTATAACTGACGAAGAAGGAAACACGCATCAAAACGAAGGATATTATTTAACAGACTACTATGCATTTGGAAAACCTGTACTTTCTCCTGTTGAAGGGCAGGTGGTAGAGGTGATTAACAACATTCCTGACAATCCTCCTGGTAAACCTGATAGAGAGCGTAACTGGGGAAATTATGTTCTTATTTACGACAAAAGGGGTTTTTATGTGCTTATATGTCACTTTAAAGAAGGATCAATAAAGGTTAAGCAGGGAGATTATGTAGTTCCTGGAACACTTCTTGGGCTTTGCGGAAATTCTGGATACTCTCCTCAGCCTCACATACACATCCATGTTCAACTCGTGCCAACACTTGGTGCACCTACAGTACCTTTTAGTTTTTCCTCTTATATACTCGGAGATAGGTTTATAGACATAGGAATACCCAAGGAAGGAGAAATAGTAGAACCAGTTTTTCAGGACAAGGCTCTGTACAACAAACTAAACATGTTTATAGACCTTGAGATGAAGTACAAAATTAGACAAAGGGAAAAAGAGAAAGAGTTTAAAGTAATCGTAAAAATGGCTCCTGACGGGACTTTTTACTTAACTGACGGAAAGGCAAAACTCTACTTTGGCATACAAAACTCTACTTTTTACTTTTATCACCTTGAGGGAAACATAAACTCACCTTTAAGGTACTTCTTTTTTACTGCACCTAAGATACCTCTTTTTTACAAAAAAGGACTGAAGTGGAACGACTATCTTCCTCTTCTTGCTGTATCTTCAGGGTGGAAAAGAGCTGTATATCTGTTTTTAAGCTCCTTTAAGAGTGACTTGTTTGAAGTAAAGCTAAAGAGTACTTATGTGGAAGAAACGAAGATTTCTTCTTTGATTGAGGCTTTTGGAGAGACTATTTCTGCAGAGCTTGAGCTTGCCCAGGATTACGGATTTAAAAGAATATCCTGGGCAGACGAAGTAATTATAGAAAAGATAGACTAAAGAGTTTCCCAATTTAGACAATTAGGACAAACCCAGGTGACCCCACTTCTCGTAAACATTTGTTGATTTTCTATAAAACACCTCTGACAAATGGTAAATCCACACTTGCTACACCTGTAACACGCCTCTTTTTCTTCTCCACAAAAGTCACACCTACCAGAGGTAAATTTTTGGGAATACCTCCTCTTTCTTTCAGCTTTCTGCCTCAAGTCTAAGCTCCAGTAGTAGCTACTCTTAACTTTTTGTAGGTGTCAATTTTTACGGTTTTTCTTTCTTTAAACTCCTGCTGTTTACCTGGATTCCAGTTCTGAACGGGTCTAAAGTATCCCACGACTCTGCTGTAAACCTCACAAGGCACCACTAATACCTTTTTCGTCTCCTGTTTTTTCCCCATTTTTTAATCCCTCCTTAAACTAATTTATAAGCATCCTTTGGTAACTTGGCAAGTACACTTACTGGAAGCTCTACTTCAATGCCGTACTTTTTAAGCTCTTCTTCTGAATGGGGGTATGGACAAACTTCGTGTTTTCCAGGTATGTATCCGTGAACAGGACAGATGGAAAATGTAGGAGTAATTGAGAAGTAGGGGAGTCTAAAGTTTTCAACGATGGTTTTTACGAGCTCTTTTACGATTACGGTGTCTGGAATTTCTTCTCCTACGAACAGGTGAACCACTGTTCCTCCTGTAAAGAGAATCTGAAGGTCGTCTTGATGAGTAAGAATTTCAAATATGTCGTCAGTGTAGTTTACAGGAAGGTGGCAGGAGTTGGTGTAATAAGGTACTTCTGGAGTTCCTGCGGTTTTTATTCTCGGAAACTTCTTTTTGTCTATTTTAGCAAGTCTGTAGCTCGTTCCTTCTGCTGGTGTTGCCTCCAGATTGTAAAGATTCCCAGTTTCCTCTTGGAAGTCCATGATCTTGTTACGCATAAACTTTAGTACTTTTATTGCAAATTCCTTTGCCTCTGGATCGTAAATCGGCTTTCCAAGAAAGTTTAGACACATTTCGTTCATACCAATAACCCCGATCGTGGAAAAGTGGTTAGACCAATACCTTCCTGTTGCCTGTTTTATACTTTCAAGATAGACCTTTGAATAGGGATAAAGTCCTTTTTCAGTGAAGTCTTCTATTACCTTGCGTTTTATTTCAAGAGAGGTTTTTGCAAGCTCCATGAGTTCAGTTAGTCTTTCAAAAAATTCCTCTTCACAAGTGGAAAGATAACCAAGTCTTGGAAGATTTATGGTTACGACTCCGATTGAACCTGTAAGTGGATTTGCTCCAAAAAGTCCTCCTCCGCGTTTGCGAAGCTCTCTTTGATCAAGCCTTAATCTGCAACACATACTTCTTGCGTCTTCAGGACTCATGTCTGAATTTACGAAGTTTGCAAAGTAAGGAATACCGTACTTTCTCGTCATTTCCCAGAGAGGCTCAAACTCAGGGTTATCCCAGTCAAAATCCTTGGTTATGTTGTATGTAGGAATAGGAAAGGTAAAAATTCTGCCCTTTGCATCACCCTCCATCATTAGTTCGCAGAAGGCACGATTAATCATCTCCATTTCCTTTTGAAACTCTCCATAGACTGCATCCTGGGGCTTTCCACCAATTATTACATTTGACTCAGCATAAAGTTTTGAAGGCTTAAGATCAAAAGTAAGATTCGTAAATGGTGTTTGGAACCCCACTCTTGTTGGGACATTTACATTAAAGAGAAATTCTTGCATACACTGTTTTACATCCCTATAGTCAAGCTTGTCGTACCTTATAAAAGGAGCAAGAAGTGTGTCAAAATTGGAAAAGGCTTGAGCTCCTGCAGACTCTCCCTGAAGTGTGTAGAAAAAGTTGACTATTTGTCCGAGAGCGCTTCTGAAGTGTTTTGCAGGTTTGCTTTCAACTTTGCCTGGAACTCCGCCAAAACCTCTTAAAAGAAGGTCGTAAAGATCCCATCCAACGCAATAGGCTGAGAGAAGTCCAAGGTCGTGAATGTGAAAGTCTCCTTCTTTGTGAGCTCTTGAAACCTCTATTGGATAAAGCTTTTCAAGCCAGTACCTCGCAACTATAGAAGAGGAAACATGAAAGTTTAAACCCTGTAGAGAAAAGCTCATGTTAGAATTTTCTCTTACTCTCCAGTCCTCGTTACCGAGGTATTCTTCTATTAAGTTTATTCCGTCAACCAGAGCTTTTCCGATTTCTCTTGCCTGACGCCGTTTTTCACGATAAAGAATGTACGCTTTTGCAACCTCTGGAAAGCCTTTTTCCATTAAGGTTTTTTCAATTATGTCCTGAATAGTCTCAACATGAGGGATGTCTCCTTTTTTAAAGTAATGTCTGTACAAATAGACTGCTACTGCATCTGCTATTCTTTCTGCATCTTCCCTGGTTCCTATACCAGTAGCCTTCATTGCCTTGTGAACAGCACGAATAATCCTAAATCTGGAAAATGGAACTACTCTACCACTTCTTTTACGAACAAGAGGCTCCATAACTTCTCACCTCCACAACATATTGTGCTATTTTTCTCAAAACACCACTATATTTTGTTTTGTATAAGTTTAAAACTCTTTTCAAAAGTGTCAAGGATAAAATTTTTGAGAAAAGGGGGGTTTTCAGAAAAGAAATGTCAATATAGAATGTATTTTTAAGGAATAAAAATTTAAAGCAAAGGGGGGGACTATGAAAATACTACCAAGAGAAACGGATTTTTATTCCATTAAAGGAGACAACTTAGAAATGTTACAAATAAGGCTTAATAATAAGCCTGTTTTTGCTGAAGCAGGAAAGATGGTCTATATGAAAGGGCGCGTTAGTATGGACACGCGACTCAGTACTAAAGAGGACAAAGGATTCTTAGGAAAGATTTTAGAGGCAGGAGAAAGAATAATGGCAAAAGAAAGCTTATTTCTTACATACTTTGAAGGAATAGGGGAGGTGGGATTTGCAGGAGACTTTCCTGGAAGGATAATACCAGTTCAACTTAACAGAGAAGTTATATACGCTCAAAGGGATGCCTTTCTTGCTGGAATGGGAGACATAGAGATATCCGTAGCTTTGCAGAGAAACTTAAGAGGTGCTTTGTTTGGTGGAGAGGGGTTTATTCTTGAAAAAATTTCAGGAGAAGGGATAGTATTTTTACACGCTGGTGGAGACTTGATACACTTTTCCTTAGGCTCAGGAGAGACCATTAGAGTGGATACTGGATGTGCAGTAGCCTGGGATGGTTCTGTTGCTTACGACATACAATTAATCAAAAACATAAAAACTTCTATATTTGGTGGAGAAGGATTATTTTTAAACACCTTAACCGGTCCAGGAAGGGTTATAATTCAAACCATGCCAATTACCAGACTTAGAAGAGAGTTGAGTATTACCTCAGACTCTTCGCAAAAAAGCGGTTTCTTAGCTGGATTATTAGGAGGTATGCTAAGCAAGGACATTTAGCTTCTGGAGCTTTCCAAGAGGTTCCACTTTTTAAGCTTGAGAGTAAGGGTTTTTCTGTCAATACCGAGTTTTCTTGCTGCAAGACTTTTATTCCAGTTTAAAAGGTCTAAAACCTTTAAAATGTACTTTTTTTCCACCTCTTCAAGAGGAAGAATCTCGTCCTCTCTTGGCTCAGGAATTTCTACTTCTTTTTTCACTCCAGGAGCGAACTCAAAGTCTGCAAGATAAAGGTCCTTCTCTGTAATAACATCCTTAGTGGAAAAAATAACGAGTCTTTCCACAAGGTGTTTTAATTCCCTTACATTACCTGGCCAGTGATAGTTCATAAAAATTTCCATGACCTTTGGAGAAAAAGACTTAACCTTTTTTCTGTGCTTTTTAGAGTAGTAATTAAGGAAGTATTCAGCAAGAAGAGGAATGTCACTTTTTCTTTCTCTTAAGGGTGGAATGTGAAAGTGCACCACATTTAGTCTGTAGTAAAGGTCTTCTCTAAAAGTTCCTTTTTTAACCTCTTCTTTTAGGTCTTTATTGGTTGCAGCAATAATTCTGAGATTAACTTTTACAATTTTTACGCTTCCTACAGGAGAGAATACCTTTTCTTCTACTACTTTTAAGAGTTTTGCCTGAAGGTCAAGAGGAATGTTTCCTATTTCGTCAAGAAAAAGCACTCCACCCTGAGCAAGCTCTATTTTCCCAACTTTCGTAGCGTGTGCACCTGTAAAAGCACCTTTTACATGCCCAAAAAGCTCACTTTCAAACAAAGTCGGCACTATTGAGCCACAATCCACTGCAACGAAAGGTCCTTTGTAAATTTCATCCATCTCGTGAATCTTTTTGGCAAGAAGCCCTTTTCCAGTACCAGATTCTCCTGTAATAAGAATAGTTGAGTCTGTTGAGGCGATAATTTTTGCCTTTTCAAGAATTTGCCTTATCTTGGGATCTTTACCTATAAATAAAACCTCTTCTTCTTTTTCCTTAAGGCTCAGCTTTAAGTAAAGATTTTCAAGGGTTAACTTCTTCTTCTCTATTGCCTTTTCAACTGCAAGTTTTGCTTGATAAACTGAAAAAGGTTTTCCAAGAAAGTCAAAAGCTCCAAGTTTAATTGCTGAAACAGCGGTCTCTATGTTTCCGTAAGCTGAAATCACTATGATCTGGCTCTCAAAGTTTATCTCAAGAAACTCTTTTAACAGATCCAATCCGTTTCCATCAGGAAGCTTAAGATCAAGAAACACCACATCGTAATCGTACTTAGAAAATAAAGAAAGAGCCTCTTTTTTGTTAGAGGCAGTGTCAACAGAGTATCCCTCTCTCTTAAACACATAGGAAAGACTATCTCTAATATCGCTCTCGTCGTCAACTATTAAAATTTTTCCTTTATCCTTCATCCTCTCTCAGCGCCTCTCTGGTTTGTAAAGGAAAGCTTATCTCAAAACACGCACCTTTTTCTTTTAAATTATACACCTTTATTTTTCCTCTATGTGATTTTACTATACCATAACATATAGAAAGTCCCAACCCAGTGCCTTTGTCCTTTTCTTTAGTAGTAAAAAACGGGTCAAATATAAAAGGCATTATCTCTGAGTTTACTCCAGGACCCGTGTCAGAAATTTTTATAATTATATTATCATTTTTTAAACGAGTCTCAACAGTTATTTTACCTACGCCTTTCATTGCCTCAGCAGCATTTATAAAAATGTTAAAAAACACCTGCTCTATTTGCGTACGATTTGCAAAAAACGGTGGAAGATTCTCTGAAAGCTTCCACTCAACCTCTATGTGCTCAAAAATAGGGTATTCCTCAAGTAGCTTATAGACTTTTTTGGCTATTTCATTAAAGTTTATCCACTCCTTTTTTCCTTGTTCTGGCTTTCCAAACTTTAAAAGCCCTTCTACTATAGTCTGACACCTGGTGCACAGAGCAATAATTCTGTCTATCCACTCTTTGTAAGTTGGATTACCCTGCAATTCCTCTTTTAACATGGTTGCGTAAAGCATAATACCACTTAAAGGATTTTTTACCTCGTGAGAAATCTCTCCAGCGAGTTTTCCAAGACTCGCAAGCCTTTCAGTATAAAACCAGTGGGGAAATTTTAACCACTCTCCCTCCTCTATAAATATGTGTAGTCCGTAATCATCCTTAAAAAATAGGTTAAATATGTAGTAAAACCTGTTTTCAAAAGGGAAAAATGTAAGCCCTGGTTCTAAAAAAACCGAGGGTGCAAACAAGTCCTCTAAGTATTCTCCTGCCTTTTCAGACTTTATAAAAAATAGAAACTTTTTTGCAAAAAGCTCGTTGTACTCTGCTATTCTGTGCTTCGTTCCTTCTTTTTTAGAAACGACCCAGGGATACTTAAGCTCTTTTAAGTGGCAAAAGTCAATTTTTTCTCGTTTCATAGCCTGCCCTTAAACCGGTCAAGCACCTCCCCCATGTAGGCACTTGACATACAAACGAGGAGTCCTTTAGTGTTTCTTAAAAGTTTAACTCTATTTTCCAAAATGTCTGCCTCTTTTCCAAGAGCTTTAAGCCTTTTTATTATGTTTTGAATGTTTATTCTCTGTTCCTCTGGGACTTTCTCAAGACCTGGTGGTTTTTTAAGAATTATTACATCTGCAATGCTCAGTGCTTCTACATAATCAGACTCAAAAAACCTCCTCTTGCTTGAGTTCGTTCTCGGTTCAAATACCACAGTGGTTTTTTCAGGATTAACAGCAGAGATTATTTCACTTAAAGTTAGTTTTACTGCAGTAGGATGATGGGCAAAGTCATCTATAACTATAAGAGTCTCGTCCTGATAAACGACCTCTTGTCTTCTTTTTACTCCTGGAAATTTGGAAAAAAGGTACAGGTCTTTTTTGCTCATTAATCCTATTGAAAATAGCAAAGCAATAACGCTAATAGCATTTAATGCGTTGTGTTTTCCTAAAAGAGGTAAGGTAAATTCAGCTTCTCCTTGAGAATACTTAAAAGCAACCTTAGTTTCAAATCTACCGTTTATAAACCCAGTCTTCACACGGGTTAAACGAAAGTCTGCCTCAGAGCTCGTTCCAAAAGATACGAGTTTAGCCTTACAATTGCTTGACAGAATCACCTCTTTAACGGTTTCGTCGTCTGAGTTGTAAACTAATGTTCCGTTTTCAGGCAGAAGTTCAACGAAGTTTTTAAAAACCTCTTTAAGGGCTTTAAATTCTGGATACACATCTAAGTGATCGTGTTCAATAGAAGTAAGAATTGCTCCAAAAGGAGCGTAGTGTAAAAACTTTGCTCTTCTGTCAAAAGACGCAGATGGATACTCGTCTCCTTCTATAACGAACCACTCACCTTTTCCAGCAGAATAGTTTTTTATTTCATTACGAGGAAGTCCGCCTATTAAGTATCCTGGACACAATCCAAGTTTTTCCATTAAAAAGGCAAGAAGAGTAGTAGTGGTGGTTTTACCGTGAGTTCCTGCACAAACCAGGACTTTTTTTTGAAGAAAAACGAATCTTTCAAGAAATTCCGGAAAAGAAAAGTAAGGAATACCGAGCTCTTTTGTAATCAGAAATTCTGGATGATCCTTGGAAATAGCGTTTCCAAAAATAACTGCGTCTGGACTAAAACTTTTTATGTTTTCTTGATTATAAGGATAAACCTTAACTTTTAAATCATTTAAAACATCAGATGCAGGAGGGTAAAGGGTGTCTTTTTCTGAACCAGCGACTTCAAAGCCAAGTTCTTTTAAAATTCCAGCAACACCACACATTCCAATTCCACCAATTCCAGTTAAAAAAACCTTCTTAACTTTCATCTTTTTCTCCCAAACAAGTAACCACGATTTTGTCAGTGGGTTTTAATACCTTTTCTGCACTCCCTTGATTTATTGCTATTTCAAGAAAACCTTCACTTCCAAACAAGCACACCAATTCACCTGGTTTTGCCTCTGCGTAAGTTTTAACGAAAGGGATTTTTCTTTCGTTTACTTTTACCTCAATTCTTCCCTCTACATCTTTTTCGTGCAGGTTCGTAATTAGGTTACCAAACCTATCTGAACAAAGAATCTTTAGCTCAATGGTTTCACCTTTTTTAAGCTTGGCAAAACCTATTTTTAGTTTTACAAGGTTTTCTTTTTTCGTAGGTAAACAAAAGTTTAACAGATCTTCCTCTAAAATCACCCTTGCAACTGCAGGAGCAAAGAGATCTCTTGCGTGAAAAGTTGGACTAAAAGGAGGAAGCATAACTTTTTCTCTTAAAATTTCGTAACACTCAACTTCTTTCTCTTTTTCAAGAACGAGGGTAAATAGCCCGTTATCTGGTCCTACGAAAAAGTGTCTATTTGTTTTTAAGATTATTGCCTTTCTTTCCGTACCTACTCCAGGATCTATCACTGCGAGAAAAATCGTGCCTTCAGGAAAGTACTTGTAAGAAAAACTTAACAGCACACCGGCTTTTAAGACATCCTGCGGAGGTATTTCGTGGGTTATGTCAATAAACTCAACTTTAAGAGAAGGATTCTTGCTTACCTCACTTAAAATTCTTGCCTTTACCACTGCAACATAGTGATCTTTTATTCCAAAGTCCGTAATGAGTGCTACCAGCTTATGCATTTTACCTGCCTTCCCTGTTTTATGGCTTCTCTTGCCTTTTTTGAGTACTTTATTAGCAACTCTTCTACGAATTCAATAGGAGGATTACCTTGCAAAACAACTGCAGTAGGTGAAGGAACATCAAGTCTAAACTTTAAAAATTCACTTCCTGCTAAGGTCTCAAGTCTTTTGTTTTCTTCTTGATTTCTTCCGAGAACTATCCACAAGCCTTCTTCCATAATGTGTCTTCCGAATGTAAGAAATTCGCATGTTTTTGGATTTAGAGGTCTTTTTTCTTTTAATACCTTTAAAACCCTGCTTCCAATTTGGGGATCTGTAAGCAAACATCCTCCAGAAGGAGAAGGAATGTCCTTTATTCCAAAGTCTTTTGCGAGTTTAAGTTGTTCTGTTCTTTTTCTTCCTCTTATTGCAAAGAGTTTATTTCTGTCAACAAGCCCTTTTTCTTCTGCTTCAGTGGGTTTTAAGTAAAGAGCAGAAAGGGGTCTTAAAACTTTTCCCTCAACCCCAGCCCGTTTTTCAATAAGCTCAAGACTATTTTTGTTTTGACTCATGGGACGCTGACCCAATACTTCTCCGGTTGCAATAAAGTCCGCCTGCTCTTCCTTCATTACTTGGTAAGCCTTTTTTAACATGAGAATTTTACAATCTATACAGGGATTTGCATAACTTCCGTATCCGTATTTCGGACTTTTTAAAACCTCCAAAAACTCAGTCGTTATGTCAATCAATATTCCCTTTTCAAATCCAAGCTCTTTTACCTTTTGATAAAACTTTTCTGGGGAATTTTTGTACTTCCATCCAAAAAAAGGAGTAATCAATCTTAAAGCGATTATACTTATTCCCTGTTTTCTAAGAATTAATCCAGCAAGCATACTGTCAAGTCCGTCAGAAAAAAGGAGAACTGCTTTACGCATCTTTTTCACAGGAACTTAGAAACTCCTTTGCAAGAGATAGATTCTCAGGCTCACCGAGCATCCTTGCAATTTCTTTTAGTCTTTCCTCGTCACTGAGTTTTTTAACGGTGGTTAAAGTTTTGTCTCCTAAAATGTGTTTTTCCACTACGAAGTGAGCGTCTGCAAGAGCTGCTATCTGTGGAAGGTGAGTTATGCAAATTACTTGTCCTGATTCTGAAATAGTTTTAAGTTTAGCTCCGAGTTTTTTCGCAGTTATTCCTCCGATACCAGTGTCAACTTCATCAAAAACAAAACACACTCCCTCTTCGCCTTTTAACAGAGACTTACAAACAAGAAAAACTCTTGAAAGCTCTCCTCCAGATGCTATTTTTTCAAGTGGACGAGGAGGGGTCCCAGGATTAGGAGCAAACAAAAACTTTACCTCGTCTATACCCGTTTCCTTAGGTTCCTTAGAGGGTGTTACTTCTACTATAAACTTACTTTTTTCAAAACCAAGGTCTTTTAATTCTTTGGTAATAACCTCCGACAGGACTTTGGCTCCTTCTTTTCTTTTTTTACTCAATTCCTTAGCTTTTTTTAAAAATTCGTTTTTTACTTTTTCTTCTTTTTGTTTTAGCTCCTGAAGTCGTTCTTCAAGGCTCTCAAACTCTGAAAGTTCTTGTTTTAACTTTTCCCAAACCTCTATTAACTCTTCAGTAGTAGCAACGCCGTACTTTTTTTTAAGTTTTTCGTACTTTGCAAGCCTTGCCTCTATTTCGTCAAGCTGGGACTCGTCTTCGGGAAGTTCCATTAGTTTTGACTCTGCCTCTCTTAAAGCTTCTTTTAATTCGTAGTAAAACTCGGAAAATGTGTTAGCTATCCTTTCAAAAGACGGCTCAAAGGTTTTAAGCTTTTCCAATAAGTGAGAAGCTCGTGCTATGTGTTCTTCAGACACATTAAGGCTCTCTACGAGACTTACCAAACTTTCCTTTAAAAATGCCAGATTTTTAAGTCTTTCCCTCTGTAAGTTAAGTTCGCTTTCTTCTTCAACAGAGGGATTCAGGGCTTCAAGCTCGTTTATTTGGTAGCGTAGAAAGTCTTTTTTTACTTCAAGTGACTCAGATGTTCCCAAGAGCTTTTCTGCGTGTTTTTTTATGTTTTTTAGTTCTTCGTAAAGGGCTTCAACCTCGCGTCTCAGAGGTAAAAGTTTTAAAAAAGTGTCTAAGTAGTTTAGCTGACTTTCTGAAGACAGAAGAGAGTAAAATTCGTGCTGACTCGTTAAGACGATCAGGTCTTTTGTTATGAGGGAGAGTTCTTTAAGGGTTATTGGAGAACCGTTTAAGTAAGTTCTTTGACGCTTTTGAGAAATAATTCTTTTTATGTGGATTTCTTCCTCTGGTTCGTGTCCAAGAGACTCAAGTCTTTTGGCAAGGGTTTCTCCTCCCCAGAGTATTGCTGAGACTTCTGCCTCTTTTTCACCTGGTTTGATAAGGGTGGGAGAGGCTTTTTCTCCGAGGATAAGTTTTATTGCTTGTACCAGGAGAGACTTTCCAGCACCGGTCTCTCCAGTAAAGACATTAAAGCCTTCTTCCAAGGAAAGATTAACTTCTTCTATAATTACCAAATTTTTTACTTTAAGCTCCAAAATCATTGGTTAGAATATTATAACACAGTTTTTCTCAAAAAATAGAAAGTTTTTTAAGTTGACTTTTGAAAAAATTTTCGCTAAAATTAAAATTAGATATTTTATACTTTTTATCAAGATTAAACGGGGGATCGTCATGGTTAAAAAAAGGTGGGTAATTTTTTTAATTACGATTCTTTGCGTGTTTTTTACGGTTTCTAACTTAAAAGCTTGGGAGATAGGGGTTTTCGTTAATGACAAAAATCTTGATGTAAATGTTCAAAACATAGTATTTAGTTATTCAGGAACGCCTGTGTATGTAGGTTCTGAGCTTCTTTACAGTAAAGGTGGTGAAGACAGCACGACTTCTTGGCTCGTTAAGCCTTACTTTTTAGTTACAGACTTTTACAAAAAACCCATAGACATAGGAGTTGGTTTTCAGAACTACTTTGGAAGGATAGGTAATAGAGAAGATAACAAAGCTGGTGTTATTACTTTTGGTTTTCTTTTTGAGGCAAAAGCAAGTCTTCAAAAGTTATTTCCAGGGCTTCCACTTATGCTTTTAGGACACTTGAGTTATTCTCCAGAAATCTTATGCTTTGATCAGGCAAAGAGAGAGCTTGGAGGAGACATATCTCTCGTGTGGAAACTTAATAATCCTGCTGCAGTGTTAATTACATATAAAATAATTAAAATAAATACTACCAAACGCTTTGAGTGGAACAGGTATCTTTTAATGTTAGGAGTAAAAGTTAGGTTTTAGTTTTAAAAACTTACGAAAACCAGGAGGGAATAATGATTAAAAGCGAAAAAAAGTTATATTGGATTATATACGGCTTTATAATGTTTTTTATTTTAAGCTTCGTAAGTTGTAATATTTCTGAAAAAATAGGAATAAGTGACAAGAATAGTGAAGATACTTGTGAATACAAGGTTAATTACTTACTTGACAAAGGGCAATACGACGAGGTGGTAAATCTGTTAAGTCCTGGAGGAGAGTGTGCTAATGCTATGTCTGTAGAGGAAAAGGACTTAAATTTAGCAGCTGCGTATTTAGGAAAAGCAGGATTCACTGCAGTGTCCATTATAAGAGACATTCTTACTTCTAATTCAAGTACATCAAATGCTTACGGAAGTTTTATTGGGGTTATTGCTGATAGAGCAAGTTGTTCTGGGCTTAAGTACTTAAATAAAGCCTTAAGTTATTACGAAGACATTTTAAGAACAACGGGTGTGGTTTGTAACGGATCGTCTATTAGTGATCCTATAGCTAAGGAAGCGTGCTTTATGAAGGGTGTCGTGGAGGTCGCAAGAGCAGGGGCTTCTTTTGCACTTATGTTTAAAGGTAACGCTACTACAGACATTAAAAAACTCATTGATTATTGGCTTTCTTCAAATCCGATTAATCCAAGTGTTTGTGATTTAAATGACATTAATCGTAATGGAATTCCTGATACTGCAGACTTTTCAGCCTGTGCAATGGATTACGCAGTTCACGGTAGTCTAACCATACAATCCTGTGACGACGCTTCGCTCGTTACAACTGGGTGTACCTTTGGCATACCTAATAAGAGTTTTTATGTTATTAAACTGGTCATTAAACCTCAAGGAATATGCACAAGTTACGCAACGAATGCTACGAATTACGAAGTTATAGAAAACGATGCCACTGGTAACTTTGCAGTACTTACTGACGGATATTGTTATTGTAGTAACGGTACCAAGTGTAATACACTAAACGCAACAGCAGGATGTTATCCTTGTCCTTTAATATTAGACGAAACCACGAATCAAACGGCAACGCAAGTAGGTACCATCGTTGAAGCACTTAACGAGGGATCTGCAAGTATTGCAAGCGTAGTTTCAAATAGCACGGACATCCAATCTCAAACCACTGACTTTATAAAAAGTTTTTGTGAAGCAAATGCAACAAATCTTTCTCAATGTGCATGCTATGATGCCAATGGAGTTTGTCATGCTTGTAATGATACAGATCCTTCTACTGGATTGCAGTGGATAGTTGTCGCAACCGATGTTAAAATTGGTGGATGCCCAACTACATCAACGGCTACTGCTCCCGTGGTTAACGCTACTACGCAAGAGCTTATCGTTAACTACTTGTTAGCACAATAAAACCTTAAAGGAGAGGGAACATGTACAAAAAGAAAATAATTAAAAACTTGATTTTAGTGTTAGTTTTTTTACTAAGTATTGCGTTTTCTTGTAGAGCTGCTTCAGGAATATACGAATATCCTCAAATTTACAGAGACGCAGGTGTTGCTGCACAAGGAGGTGCGGCAGTAGCTACTATTACTGGTATTTCTTCAGTATTTTACAATCCTGCTGGTCTTGCTTTTACCCCAAAGTCTGAAGGATGGGATGTAAACTTTCCGGTAATAAACTTTGGGCTAAGCACCAAAGTACTTGACTTCGTAAACGACTTTCAGGACAAGGTCTTAAGTGATAGCGTTACAGATAAAGAAAAAGCAGTTTTTGACCTTTTAGAAGAATACATGGGGGATACCTTTTCAGGAGAAGGAGAATTTCTTTTTGGAATAGGGAAAAAGTTTGAAAGTGTGGGATTAGGATTAGGGGTTTTCGTAAGAGGTTCTCTATCTGGATGTGTTCACGAAGGATTTGGTAGTGTAGGTATTCTTGACATTAAAAGTTACAATTTTGGTGGTGCATTTGCTGGTTTAGGTCTTAGTTTTTTTCAGAACAAAGTACACTTAGGTGCAGATGTAAAAGTTCTTTACGGAGGGGTTATAAATCACGCTTTTACTGCTTCTGAAATAATTAATCACGCAGACAACTTTGACGATTATGTTAAAGACAACATTCTTACAAAAGGTACGGCAGTTACGGGTGATGTGGGAATTATTATCACTCCTTGGAAAAAGTCCTTTCTTAATCCTTCTTTTGGTATTTCTTTAACTAACATAGGAGATGTAAAAATTAACTCTGAAAAAGTTATACCTCAAACCTTAAATGTTGGAGCTGCGATAAACCCTAAGATTTTTGAAGGTGGTACTCACTTTCAAAATACTCGTTTTGAGATAGACATAAGAGACATTACTAAGAATTACGAAGAAGATCAAGACTGGGGTAAAAGACTTTACATTGGAGGAGCAACGGATCTTATTAAGTACAGTCACTTTACACTTACTTTAAGAGGTGGTTTTTATCAAGGATATCCCAGTTACGGAGTAGAATTTCACTTGTTTGCGTTTGACTTTCAGTTCGTGAGTTACGCAACAGAAGTTGGAAAGTATGCTGGACAAACAGAAAATAGAAGATACATGGTTAGTTTAGCAATTCGTTGGTAAAAAGTTTAAAAGGGAGGGGAGGGTATGAAGAAACTAAGCGTACTTTTAGCTGTGTGTTTGTTTTTGCTAAGTACAACTGTCAAAACATGGGCTCTTGGAATTGAAGTAGCTGGTGGATGGTTTCATCAAGCTCCTGATGGAGACATCTCGTACGAAGGTGGAGATACTTTATCTCTTAAAGATGTATTGAACTTTGATAGTCAGAATAAGTACATGTTAAGAGCAGACATTGACCTGCCTTTAATAAACTTCAAAGTAATATATACGCCCGTTAAGTTTGAAGGAAGTAACACCTGGACTAAAAACTTTACCTTTGGAGGAAAAACATTTACTGCTGGAAATTCTTTTAACAGCTATCTTGAAATGAATCAATTAGATTTAACGGTCTATTGGGGAATTCCTTTGTTAAAAACCGTTACTAAGGTTGCTACTCTTGGATTAAGTGGAATAGACATCCAATTTGGAATAAATGTCAAACAAATTAAGTTTGATGCAAAAATATATAATTCTACCGTAAGTGCAGAAGCCAAACCTACTCTTTACATTCCTATGCTTTACGGTGGTTTAAACATTGATATTTGGAACTTTTCTTTAATCGGAGAAGTAAGAGGTATTAGTTATCAAAGTAATCATTACTACGACATATTAGGTCTCGTAAAACTTCGTATTTTCTCTTTACCTTTACCTTTCTCAAGTTCAGGGATATTTATTGACGGAGGTTACAGGTATCAAGACATAAAACTTGACACGCACGACATAAAAGGAAGTTTAAAAATTTCTGGTCCAGTAGCAGAAATTGGTGCAGAAGTTAAGTTTTAACCTTGCTAAGTATAGACTTTTTTAAAAAAAACAAGATAATAGTTGAACCTGGTGAGTGGGAATTAAAGGTATATTATACTGAAGATACTCCTGAAGAAGCTTTTGAGAAACTTAGATTTTTCTTAGGCAGACCTTTTAAGTTAGAAAAACTTGACACTCGTGAGTTTTCAGAACGCCTTGAAAAGTTTATTTTAGAAAGTAAAGAAGAAAAAGAGTTTGAAGAAACCAAAGAATTTCAGGAAAAAAAGACCGTTGACATATTAAGCAGTGATTCTGAGGCACCAGTAGTTAACTTTATAAATCGTATAATAATCAGAGCCTCCCGTTTGGGAGCCTCTGACATTCATTTTGATCCTGGAGAAAAAGAAGGACTCGTTAGACTCCGTTTAGACGGAGTTTTACAAGAGTTTGAAAAATTTCCAATGGGAGTTTATCCACAGGTAGTTTCAAGAATAAAAGTAATGTCTGGTTTAAATGTAGCAGAAAAGTTAAAACCCCAAGACGGAAGAATTAGGATTAAACTTGGAGATAAAGAGTTTGACATAAGAGTTTCGGTTTTACCAACTATATTTGGAGAAAGAGTAGTTTTAAGACTTCTTGATCAAGATACGAAACTTCTTAGTTTAGAAGAGCTTGGATTAAGCCACGAGGATTACAAAAAGGTTGAAAGGTTTGCTAAAAAACCGTACGGATTGATTCTCGTTACTGGTCCAACTGGTGCTGGTAAGTCAACTACGCTTTATGCTATGCTTTTGTTAATTAAAAAATTATTTCCTCATAAAAACATCATCACCGTTGAAGATCCAGTAGAATATCAGGTTCCAGGAATTGCTCAAGTACAAGTTAATCCTAAGGTTGGGCTTACTTTTGCCACGGGATTAAGATCCATTTTAAGACAGGATCCGGATGTAATACTCGTTGGAGAAATAAGAGACGCAGAAACCGCAGACATATCTATTCACGCAGCACTTACAGGACATTTAGTACTTTCTACTTTACACACTAACGACGCTCCTACTGCAATAACGAGACTGGTTGACATGGGTATAGAGCCATTTTTAATTGCTTCTTGCCTTGAGGGAGTAATAGCTCAAAGGCTCGTAAGAAAAATTTGTAAATTTTGTAAAGAAGAATATCCTGCATCTGAGGAAGAGCTTTCAACCCTTGGAATTAGTGCTTCAGAAGTTAAGCTTTACAGAGGTAAAGGATGTGAAAATTGCTTAGGTACTGGTTATAAAGGAAGAACAGGAATTTTTGAGGTTCTTGAAGTAACTGAAGAGTTAAAAAAGATTATATTAAAAACATCAGACGCAAACGAGATCAGAGAAGTTGCAAAGTTGCAAGGCTTTAAAACATTAAAAGAAGACGGCATCTCAAAAGTTCTTAAAGGAATAACTACTGTTTCCGAATTTATTGCGGTTCTTGAAAGGGACTAAGTGTGTTTAGGAAAAAAAGGGTAAAGAGTCACTTTTTATTAAAACAACTTTATGTGTTATTAAGAGGAGGAGTTTCTCTTACGAGAGCTCTTGAGCTTCTTGCACTTCAAAAAAAAGAAGTTGCCTCAGAGCTTTTAGGTATAAAAAGAGCAATAGAAGAAGGTATTCCTCTTAACTTAGCTTTTAAGAAAAGTGGGCTTTTCCCAGAATTTTTTTGTGAAATGCTCGTTGCTGCACAAACCGGAAGTAATCTGGAAGAGATACTTTCTAAAGCCTCAGAGTGGCTTGAAAGAATGGAAGACTTTAAGTCAAAAGTTCTGAACGCTCTCATATATCCTGCTATAGTGATAAGTTTAAGTATTATAGCAGTGATTATAGTTCTTGAGTTTATAGTTCCAAAACTAAGAAAAATTCTTCTTAGTTTTGGGCAGGACTTGCCGTTTGTTTCTAAACTAATGATATGGACGGCAGGGGTACTTTGGTGGAGTTTAATTTTTGGGTTACCTATTTTAGTATTCTGGATTTGGAGAGATAGAAAACGGGGAGAAGATTCCAAACTTTACGAGTTAACTTTAAAGGTACCTTTTGTTGGAAGGCTTCTTACATACTTTGACTTTTCAAAGTGGTGTTATGTTTTGTCTTTGTTGCTTTCTTCTGGAATGGTTTTACCAAAAGCAGTTGAAGTTGCCTCAAAAACCTTTTCAAATCCAGTTTTAAAAAAAGGTATAAATTCAATTGTAAATAACCTCTATCAAGGAGCAAGTTTAAGTAAAGAGCTTTCCAAGTTGAGTTTTGTCCCTGAGTTTTTGGTAGAACTCGTATTGGTTGGAGAAGAGGGTGGGGCACTTGCAGAAATGTGTGCAAATGCCTCTGAAGTTTTTACTAAAGAGGTTGAAGAAAGCATAGAGGTTATGTTAAGGTGGATAGAACCCGCTATTGTGCTCTTGCTCGGTTCTATAGTTGCTTATATAATAGTTTCAGTAATACTACCTATAATGAAAATTTCCTCAGCAATAAGATGAAAAAAGTTATTTTGCTTTTAACAATTTTAGTGCTAACTGCAAGTTGTACCACGAATTACTTAACAAAGCAGACAGAAAGTCTGCCTTTTGAGGTATTACAATTTGGAAGTACACTTTTTTTTAAAAATAAAAAGAAAAATATAAAAATAAGAAATGCAAGAAAAGTCGTTAAAGTTTCAAGTGGCTTGTGGATTTATCCAAAAAAAAGGTGCGTAAAAGTAACGAACAATCACCGAGTTTATAAGGTTTGTTTAAAGGACTACCCTTCAATATGCCCTCACGCTTACTTAGACGAAGTAAATTCTGCTGAGGTAAGAGTAAGAATTTTAAGCATTTTTAACAAAATTGCTATTTTCGTAGAAAAAGGGAGAAAGGGTTTGCCAGATCCTACGAAAATAAAAGTAGTTTCTCCAGGTGTACTTAAGATAAAAAATCCGGATTTAGGTGCAACTTATAACATAGTTGGAGCAATAATTTTCGGGAAAAACTTTTTTGGACCTTTGTGTAGTCTTTTAAAAGTAAAAGTGAAAGACAAAATACCTCCTTTACCTCCTTCAGGGGGAGGCTATATTGTTAAAAACGGCAAACTTTGTATAATGTGGGAAAAAAGCCCTTCAGAAGATGTAGTAAGTTACGAAGTGGTCGCAGGGAAAAAACAGTATTTTACTAATTCTACGGAATTAAGTATTTCGTTTTCAAAAGAGCTGAAAAAAATAGAAGTTTTTGCAATAGACAGAGCAGGAAACAAAAGTAAAGCTTTGACATTAAGTATAAAGGAGGAGGGAGGCGAATGAAGAGGAAGGGATTTACTCTTATAGAGCTTCTCGTAGTAATTATTATACTCGGACTACTTGCAGGGATAGTAATTCCCAGAGTAGTGAGGCACATTGATCAAGCAAGGATTGAGACTACGAGGGTTCAATTAAAGGCTTTAAAAGGTGCTCTTGAAGAATTTAGAATAGATAATGGTTTTTATCCCACGACTGAACAAGGACTTAAAGCACTCGTGGAAAAGCCTACCATTCCTCCAATTCCTAAAAGGTGGCACAAGTACTTAGACGAATTACCCAAAGACGGATGGGGAAACGACTTTGTTTACATGTGTCCTGGATTAAACGGACATCCTTTTGAGCTGTTTTCTAAGGGACCAGACGGAATTGAAGGTACTGAAGACGACATTTCAGTGTGGAACTTAAGTGCTAATTCAACCAGATAAGTAAAGGGGGCAAAAGCCCCCTTGGACAATTGATTAAAGGCTTGCAAAGGTCTTCTCAAGTGGAGGAACTACCTGTTTCTTTCTGCTCATTACTCCGTCAAGCCATACGCTCTTTCCTTCAAGCTTCTTACCAAAGGTCTTTTCTACGATTTCAGGCTGATCAGTAATTACCATAAGCTCGGTTCCTTCCTTCATTATGTCAGTAAGCATGAGGACGATGGTGTGATAACCACCTTCACTCTTTATCTTGCCGAGCTCCTCGTAAATTTCGTCAATCCTGTTTTCAATCATCTTAAGGTCAACGAGCTCAATCTGTCCAACTCCAACCTTCTTTCCGCTCATGTTGTAGTCTTTGAAGTCTCTCATAATTATGTCTTTTGCAGTCATTCCAGAGACATCAGAAAGTTTAGACTTTACATCAATACCAAACTGAGTAATGTCGTCAATTCCAGCAATCTTTGCGAGTTCTTCAGCTGCTTCCTTGTCCATGTCAGTAGTAGTTGCAGACTTGAATACTACGGTGTCACTTAAAATTGCAGCAAGAAGAAGTCCTGCCATGTCTTTTGGAATGCTAATTCCGGTCTTGTCAAAGAGGAACTTAAGTACGGTAGCAGTACATCCAACAGGGAAGTTCACAAAAAGGATTGGATTAGGTGTAGTAACATCTCCGATTTTGTGATGGTCAACTATTGCAATAATTTCTGCCTTATCAATGTTGTCAAGGCTCTGCACTTTGTCAGAGTGATCTACGAGGGCTACTGTTTTACCTTCACCGTCTGTCATAATTTCTGGAACGGAAACTCCAAACTTTTCTAATACGAACTTCGTCTCAGCATTTGGTTCACCCTGAATCACAGGCACTGCTTCGTCGTCAATCTTCATAATCTTGCAACCAGCCTTTTTCCACTCATTTAAAAGATAAGCAAACACAATTGCAGAACAAACAGAATCTGTGTCAGGTTTTTTGTGCCCTACTACATAAATCATAATCCCACCTCCTAAAATTTTTTATTTTTCCCTAAAAAATTATACTTAATTTTTACACTTGTCAAGCGTGAAAATTCACTATATAATTTAAATAAACACGAAAATATAGCAAGTTTGGGGATTTGTTTGAATTTTTTTATTTATTTCCGAATTTATTTAGTTAAAGGATAAAGCTATGGAAAGAGAAGCCGTAAGAATTGATGTAGTGGTCCCACTACAAGTAAGGAAGATTCACAAAGATGAGCTCCCTCATTGTACCTGTCACATAGTAGGAGATGTACCCCTTTTTTCTTACATTCCTTTAAAAGACACCATGGACGAAGCGCTTAATAACTGGTTAAAACTCATAAACGCAAAGCTTGACTACTTAATAAACCTTCTTACTCGTGAAAAAGAAGGATTTAACGCACTACCTTATCAAAAGGTGAACATAAGTGAGAAAGGAATGAGATTTCCTTTTCCAGAACCTTTAAAGCCAGGAGAATATGTTGAAATTAAGATAGTACTTGATGTGTATCAACCCTTAGGGATGTACCTTTACGGAAGAGTAGTAAGGTGTGAAAACGCAGGAGACCATTACGAAGTAGCAGTAGAATTCGTAAACATGCCTCTTGAAATAAGAGAAAAAATAGGCTTTTTCATCCTTTTAAAACAAAGGGAAATGATAAGAGAAAAAAGGTGTAGGTAATGCCTTCTATAGTTGGACTTCTCATAATTATAGGATGCGTATTTGGTGGATACGCATTAGAACACGGTAACTTTTCGGTTATTATTCAGCCAATAGAATTTTTAATTATATTTGGAGCTGCAACAGGAGCTTTAATAGCTGCATCTACTTCTGAGTCTCTTAAAGGAGTTATTCAAGGATACATAAAGGCTTTAACAAAACCTCACATCTACGGAAAGCAGGACTTTATAGACTTGTTGCTTTTAATGGACGAAATTTTCAAAAAGATAAAAAAGGAAGGATTAATTTCAATTGAACAGGACATAGAAAATCCAGAAAGTAGTAAGATTTTTTCTTCTTATCCTTCTGTAATGAACAATCCCGTTGCCCTTGACTTTATAAGAAACACCTTTCGTTCTATTCTTACTACGAACATTTCTCACTTTGAGCTGGAGTCTTTGCTTGAAAACGAGATAGAAATAATATTTCACGAATCCATGGCACCAGTGCACAGGCTTGAGAAACTTGCAGACTCAATGCCAGGGCTTGGACTCGTTGCAGCAGTTCTCGGAATTATTCTTACGATGGGTATGATTGATCAACCTCCAGAAGTTCTCGGACATCACCTTTCTATAGCACTTGCAGGTACATTCTTTGGAATTCTTACCTGTTACGGTTTTATGGTGCCTATAGTTCAAAAAATGGAATTTTTTTGTGAACAACAAAAAGAGTACTTAGATGTGATAAAAACTGCCATAGTGTATTTTATTGGAGGAGGAGCACCACAAGTAGCAGTTGAGTTTGCACGAAGAACCATACCTCCTCACATAAGACCATCTTTTGAAGAGCTTGAAAACTTAATGAAGGGTAAAAAGTAATGTCCCAACCTCCTATAATAGTTAAAAAAGTTAAAAAAGTTACTGGAGGACATCACGGAGGTTCTTGGAAAATAGCCTATGCTGACTTCCTTGCTGGAATGATGACCTTTTTTCTTCTTATGTGGCTTATTAGTTTAATGTCTCCTAAACAGAAAGCCCAAGTAGCTGCCTACTTTAGACACTTTAACATCTTTAAAAAAGCTGGTTTAAGTATGTTAATGCAGTACTACAAAACTGGTAGAATGAACTTAAAGAGCGGACTTCTTCCAGAAAGTACATTTAGTTTAAAAACTACAGAAGAGAAACTTAAACAAGTAGTAGAAACCTATCTTAGGTCTTTAAAAGAACATGTATTAATTCGGATGCAATACACTGGAAAAGAAAGAGTAATAAGGGTTGAAATCGTTGACCTGGTAGGAAAGCCTTTGTTTTACAAAGGAAGTGCAGAGTTAACACCAGAGGCAAAAAAGATACTTAAGGCGTTTGCTCAAGTTTTAAAAGACCTTCCCGTAAGCATAAGCGTAGAAGGACACACAGACGCTACGCCTTTTAAAAATGGTCAAATAGGTAATTGGGAGCTTTCCACTGCTCGTGCTTTGTCAGCAATGCTTGAGCTTGAAAAAGACGGAGTGCCTCCGTGGAAAATAAGAAAAGTAGTAGGATACGCAGCAACCATGCCCCTTTTTAAAAACAATCCTTACGATCCAAGAAATCGTCGTATTACCTTGGTTATAAAGTACGAACCCAAGTTTGCTAAAGCTCCTCAAAAGCCTTCTAAAGAAAGTCAGCCCAAGGAATCTCAATAATAAATTAAATAAAGCTTTTTGTTTACTTGAAAATAAACTCGTGTTAAAATTTTTAACGAAATTATTAACCTTAACTTAAGGAGGGATTGATCTGGATCTTAAAATAAAGAGGAAACTTTTAATTATATCAATTTTAATTATTTCCGTTTTAACTTTTGGAACTGCTGGTTACATGGTGATAGAAAAGATAGACTTTCTTGATGCTTTGTACATGACGGTTATTACCATTGCTACAGTTGGATTTAGAGAAGTAAAGGAACTCAGTAACGAAGGTAAAATTTTCACTATGATTTTAATATTCTGTGGATTTGGCGTCTTTACTTACGCTGCTACTGTAGGAGCCCAAATTTTAGTTGAAGGAGAAATCCACGAGGTATTTAAAAAAAGGAGGATGAAAAAAATGATTTCAAAATTAAAGGATCACTTTATAATATGTGGTTTTGGAAGAATGGGAGAGATTATTTGTCACGAATTGATGACGAGTAAGGTCCCATTCGTAGTAATAGACAAAGACGAATTAATGTTTAAGGATAGAGAAGGTTTGATTTATTTAGTAGGAGACGCTACGAGAGACGAAGTTTTAAAAGAAGCTGGAATTGAGAGGGCAAGAGGACTCGTAAGCGTACTTTCTACGGATGCCGAAAACTTGTATGTAGTATTAAGTGCAAGGGCAATGAATCCAAGACTTTTTATAGTAGCAAGAGCAGCAGAAGAAGAAGCAAAAAGTAAGTTAAAAAGAGCAGGAGCAGATAGAGTAATATGTCCTTATCTTATAGGAGGTTTAAGAATAGCTCAGACTTTACTAAGACCTAATGTCGTAGATTTTCTTGAGTTTGCAACTCGCTCAGAGTACTTTGACATTCAAATAGAAGAAATAGAAGTTTCTCATACTGCAGAATTCGTTAACAAAACGCTTGCAGAAGCTGGTATAGGTAAAGAGCTTGGAATAATCATAGTAGGTATAAAAAGAGCAAACGGAAAAATGGAATTTAATCCTTCTGCACGCACTCAAATTAATGCTGGAGACATATTGATAGTAATAGGTCCAAGAGAAAAGCTAAAGTTTTTATCTAAAATAGCTTCTGGAGGTAAGTAAAATTAGGCTTAAAAGTTTTTTAACGATTATTTTTATGTGTTTGTTGCTTTGGGGATGTAAGTCTCAAAGATTTGCAGAACTTAAGAGTAAAGTAGGTTTCTATTACACTGAAGTAAAAGATAAAGTCGTTGAAAGAACTAAGGTTGCACTTAAAAGGTTACCTATAATAGGTAACCACATCTCCCTTCCTCCAGCTCCAAAAGAACTGTACTTAAAAACTAAAGAGGTTTTAGATAAGTTAAAGATGTATAAGACAGAAGAACTTTATCCAAAAGAGTACTCTGAAGTCGTTGAAAAGTGGGAAGAAGCTCAAGACGATTATCTAAGTGAATACTATCTTTCTGCAAAAAAAGAACTGTCCACACTTTATCCAGAGGCAAAAAGACTTTTAGAAAAAGTAAAAGAACATCGTGAAAAAATGGAAAAACGAGCGTGGAAGAAATACGAAGAGGTGTATAATAAACTTAAACCGATTTTAGAAAAGGCAAAAGGTAAAACTAAGTTAAAAATAAAACTTTATCTTTGGAAATTAAGACTACTAATAAAAATGGAGAATTACGATGACTTCTACAGAGCAATCCGAGAAAGACCTTTCTAAGATGATGTTTAAAAACTTTATTTGGGTTTTTATTTCGTCTTGGGCACTTATTGGATTTTTGCCTCCTTGCCCTGGAACATGGGCTACTCTTGAAGCTGTTTTAATGTTTTGGTTTTTTAGGGATTTATCAATTTTAAATCAACTCTTAATAGTAGCAGGGGTTACGCTCGTGGGAATTATAAGCAGTCATCTTACGAGTAAAATTTTAAGAGAAAAAGATCCAGACTTGGTAGTAATTGACGAAGTAGCTGGAGTGTGGCTTGGTTTAGTAGGTAAATTACATGCTTGGGAGTTTGTTTTTGGATTTATAATATTTAGAGCTATAGACATCTTAAAACCTTTTCCTATAAAAAGGTTTGAAAAACTTCCTGGTGGATTTGGAATAATGATTGACGACCTTATAGCAGGAATTTTTACTAACTTAATTCTTTTAGCTTTGTTGTATTTAAAATTACACTACATTAAGTAACGAATTTAACCATGTTTTTTCAAACTGGTATAGACGAAGCAACTACCAGAAGAAAAGTGATAAGCGTGCTTAAGATCCCTTTTACCAGTACTTACAAGATTTGGGGAGAAAGACTTAAAGGGAGAAGGATAAAGGTAATCTCTTCTAAAAAGACCTACTTTCAAAAACTTCCACAGGATGTTAAAAATCGCGAACAAGTACTTAAGTACATAAAAAGTGAATTTTTAAAGTATCTTGGAGATAGAAAGATTTTGTGGAAAGCTTGGTGGGACGGGGGAGAAGGTTTCGTTTGTATTATAGATGTCTCAGAAGAAAAAGAGGGTCAAGAATTTGAGGCAGAACCTATTGCTTTAACCAGGACATTTATTGCTTCTGGAGGTACTACAGGAGAGGTGTGGGACTTTGGAGAGAGCAAAATCACCAGGGTGTGGATAAAAGACAAAAAACCTTACAAAATGCGGGTGTATTTTGGAGATGTTAAACCTGAACCCCCAACTTCTTCCACTCTGGTGGTTTTGACTGGTGGAAAAAGAGAAAAATACACCTCGTTGTTTAAAAATTGCGATGTTTTGGAACCCGCAATTTCTCCTGAAAAAGCCACGGCTTTCGGAGGAGCTCTTGCAGGGATAATAGGTAAAAATTTACCATTTTTTGGTAAAGAAACTTCTGTAGAACTTAAAAATGCTTACTTTAAAACTGCTACTACCCTTGCAACCGCGTCTTTAATAATGATAGGATCTGTTTTCGTGTTAAAAGAAGTAAAAATCCCTATAGTAAAAAGCTTCAAAACACGGGAAAGGGTGGTGTTTAAAAAGTACTTTCCTGACATACCTGCAGTAGCTCCTTTATCTCAAGTAAAAGCCATGCTTACGCAAAGGAAAAGCGACTTTTACCAAAAGTTAACGAAGGCTTTAACTGAGTTACCTAAGGGGGTTAATCTACTTGGAATTTATTACGACGAAAATGGTTTCAAAATAAAAGTTCAAGTTCAGCAAGGGTTAAAGTTTAGCCTTGAAGAAAACGCTACGGAAGTTAAAACACTGCCAGACGGTAGCAAAATTTTGGAGGTGCAACTATAAATAGGTTGATAAATTTGTTAAAAAGCAAAGCAGAAGTTTACTTTTGGATAGTATTTTTTTTCAGTTTGTTAAGTTTTGCGTGGTGTGTTAGCAACATAAAAAAGGAAGAGACTTTTCTTTCTACTGAGTGGACGAAGACTTATTATCTTTCTTACCTTTTGCAAACGAATTTTTCTACGAAAAAAAAACTAACATTGGATCAGGTAAAAAACTATCTTGGAAATCTGGGAGTAAAGCCTGATGTAATAAGAAGAGTAGAAACAGGTATAGAAATAAGGTTTACGGATTCTTGGGAAAGGGTAGGGGAGTTGTTAAATTGGCTTTATCAAAAAGGGGTAAAAGTTAAGTTTTTCCAAGCAGATGTTATTTCTCAAAAAGGAATTTTTAAGGTAAAACTTATAATAAAGTGAAGCAAAAAGGATTTACTCTCGTAGAAGTATTAGTTGCTATAATAATCGTTGCGATTGCGTTTACGAGCTTGTTATACCTTCACACGCAAGCTGTTGAAAAGTTTTTAAGAGCTAAAGATAGGGTAAGAGGAGTTATAGCTATAGAAAATTACCTCGCAGGAAACGAAGTTCAAGAAGTAAAGTGTAATTCCCAAACTATAACGGTAAAAGGAAAAAAAGTAATTCAAGAAAAGTGTACATACCAAAAAGATCCAGATGTGTACTTTTTGTTATGGAAAGTAACAAAGTAGAAAGGGGATTTACTCTCGTAGAAGTGCTCGTAGTTTTGATTTTAGTTAGTCTTCTTTTTTCTGTAATTTTATTAGTGTTTAAAGTAGCTGGAATTCACGGAATTATTTACGAAAGAGAAGCAGAAAAGTTAAGAAACGAAGCCTTTTTATTTTACGAATTGAAACACCAGCTTGAGTCCTCACAAGGAATAGAAGTAAAAAGGGTAGGTAATAGAGTAATTTTAGAAATAACTACTCCGGACGGAGAAAGCGTTCCTGGTATAGTTGATGCGTGTTACATCTATGCAAATCAAACTTTGTATTACGAGGAAAAACTACACGGCTTGGAAGAAAAAGACTTTTGTACTTTACTTAAGAATCCCGTTGCCCGCGTATTAAAACTTAAAATTCGCATTCGTAAAGCAGGTAAAATTTATACTGAGGAAGAAGGCTTTAAAGGCATTCCTGACGAAGTTAGACTTACTCTTGACGATGTGGTTATAAACGCTAAACCTAAATTCGCAGAGGTTTTAAAGTGATTTTAATAATGGTATTAGGCTTTTTTTTAATTACCTCTGGTATAGTAGTAGAAGAATACACCACGACTTCTAATACCTATGCTATAGCAACTAAGGTATATCTTAAAGAACAGGCTTATTATCAAGCAAAAGAGGCGTTTAAAAGTTTTGTAAGTTACTTTAAAGTTTATTTTAAAAACGAGGCAAGTTACGACTCACTTGACGAATTTTTACCTTTTCCGATAAAAGTTCCTTTAAAGAACGGATGGATTAGCATTAGCGTAATTGACGAAGACAGATTTTTAAATCTTAACATAGTAAAGTCTCAAGTCGGAGCTCAAATTATAAAGAGGTTGTTTAAGGAGCTTAAAGTAAACAGTTTGCATGTAAGTACTTTAAGAACCTGGATAACGGGAAAAGGATTTTGGGACAAAAGTTTTCCAATAAAAAAAAGTGAAATAGAAGACAAAAGAGAGCTTTTGTTTCTTGGTATGTCTGAAGAAGACTTTTACGGAAAAGTAGGAGTGGAGGGAGCAATCCCTGGAATTAGTGAATTCGTCACTGTTTGGGGTGACGGAAAAGTCAACATAAATACAGCCCCCAAAGAGGTACTTTTAGCTTTGTTTCCCTCTTATGCAAGGGAGATCGTGGACGAGGTGATATCTTACAGGACAAAACACCCGTTTAAAAAAGTAGATGACTTGTTATTCGTAAACGGAATGAACTTTCAAATTTTACACGCACTTAGACCGTGGATAAAGGTTAAAAGTAATTATTTTAAGGTTATAATAGAGGTAAAAGTTGGCGATGTAGAGGGTAGCCTTACGGTGGTATTAAAGAGAGTAGGACCACACTACAAGGTAGTTTATTGGAGGTATAGTTAAGTTGCTAACAGTTGCGAGAATCCTTCTCGTGTGCATAGTCGCAGGGATAATTTTTTTCGTGTTAAGCGTAGTCGTTTACTTTAAAGTAGAAAACTTTGGAGAGGTTCAAGAATTAAAAGCAAAAAGAACTACGCTTACGAAGACCCAAGAAAATTTCGTTTTAATGTTTAATAAATTTTTTGGAAGTAGTCAGGTACTTAATAATGTTCAAAGAGCTTCTTTAAACTTTTCTTCTATTCCTAAGGTAATAGCAATTTTTTACGAAGGTAAAAGTAAAATGGTTTTAATAAAAAATGGAGGAAAAACTGAATGGATTAAAGAAGGAGCGGTGGTTAACGGATGGAAAGTAAAAAAGATTTTACCTTCTGAGGTAATTTTTGAAGCAAAAGGTACCACGGTTGAAAAGAAAATTTTTAGTTTTAACGGATCAAGAGGAAACATGGGTAAAACCTTAAAGGAAGGGGGGCAAAACAAGGTTATAGTAATTTCCAGAGAAGAAATGCAAAGACTTACCTCAGACATAGGGAGTTTGTTTTCTCAGATAGGGCTTAGACCTTACTTTATAGGAGGAAGAATAGCAGGAATGTATGTGGCTTACATAAAACCTGGATCTATTTTTGCGAAGGCTGGTTTAAAAGAAGGTGATATAATATTAACTATAAATAACATACCTATAAGAACTACCGAAGATAGTTATAGAATTTTTGAAACCTTAAAAACTGCTTCTTACATAGAAGTTAGAGTTAGAAGGGGTAACCAAATTTTAACATTTAGAGCGGAGGTAAGATGAAGAAGATAGCCTTTGCGTTAATAATAGTGTTTATTTTTTGCTCACCAGTTAAAGCTGGAAAGATATACTTAAACTTTAATCAAGTTGACATAAACGACTTTATAAAGTTCGTTGCAAAGGAGTTTAAAAAGAACATCGTTTACGACGGTAGTTTAAGGGGAAAGGTTACCATAATTTCGTACGAACCAGTAAGTAAGGAAACCTTTTGGAAGATATTTTCAGAAGCAATTTCCTTAGTAGGTGGGGTAGTTTACAAAGAAAAAGGATACATAAAGATTACGAGTGCACGAAACATTCGTGGGACCACTCCACCTGCAGGAAAGAGTCCTCCAGAGTCCCAAGGAGAACCTTACATACTTATTTACAACTTTAAACACTTAAATCCAGGAAAAGTAGTAAGAATAATCGTTCCTCTTCTGTCAAATCGGGCTTTCGTTAACTTTATTCAAGGAACATCTTTAATGGTAATAAGAGATTACGGAAAGAATTTAAAAAAGATAAAGTCTTTTCTTGACCTAATAGATAAAGAACTCCCTGGATACGAACTTAGGGTTTTTTCACTTAAGTACGCTTCTGCAATGGATGTTTATAGAGAGATTCTTCCTATTGTTCAAGAAGCAGCCTCGTTTCGGGGAATACCGTTTAAGCTTTCAAAAGACGATAGAACCAATTCTATAATAGTCTATGGAACTCCAGACATAATAAATCTCGTTTCACAAAGTATAAAAAAGTTAGACATACCTGTTAAGCCTTTTGAAAGAAGGTTTTACATAATTCCTATTAAGTTTGCCTCTGCTGAAAACATAGTAAAAGTTTTAAGAACTCTTAACATACCAAAGGTCATGCAATTTATTCACTCTAAAAGTAAGACCAAGGAAATTCCGTTTTCTATAACCGCAGACAAAAACACCAATTCCGTGGTAGTATATGCAACTCCTGAGGAATACGAAAAGATTAAAAAGTTAATAAAGGGTTTGGATGTAGAAAGAAAGCAAGTACTTCTTGCTACCACGGTTATAGAAGTATCTTGGAGCAAAATTAGAGACTTAGGGATCCATTGGCAGGCAATCGGTAAATTTGGTGGAGCAACCTTTGGAGGTTTGACCGGAGCAGATGTATTTAATGCAATTCATCAAGGAAATCTCGTAGCTGGAGTTTTTAGTCCGAGTGGAGAAAACATAAACATTGGAGGAGTAAATGTCTTTTTTCCTGACTTGTTATTTTTGTTTTCTCTTCTTCAACAAGAATCTTCGTTTAGAATTCTTTCAAATCCTAAAATACTAACTCTTGACAATCAAAAAGCAGAAATAAAAGTTGGAGAGTCAGTACCTTACACGACTGGAATTACTTATCAAACGAATTCTTTGCCGACGGTGTCTTTTGATTATAGGGATGTAGGATTAGACTTAACTATTACACCTCACATATGTGGTGACAGCGTAAAGCTTGAAATTAAACAGACCTTACAAGAGGTAACCCAGATTTACAGAGCTACTCAGGGAACGATAGACTTCGTAGCTCCAGTAACATCAAAAAGAGAAATAACTTCTCAAATTATCGTAAAAAACGGACAAACCGTTATTCTTGGTGGACTTATTTCAAGAAAAAACAAAACTCAATATTCTCATGTACCTTGGCTTTCTTCCATTCCAATACTTGGATGGTTGTTTAAAAGAAAAAATGTTGAAGATCAAAAGACTACGCTTTTCGTTTTTATAACTCCTTACATTATTTCTTCACCTGATCAACTAAAAAAAATTACTCAGGAACACGAATTACTTGCAAGGGACTTAAAAGCCTGGCTTAAGTTCAGACAGAGAGTAACGAAATGAGGTTTTTAAAGTATCTTTTCTTTACGATTTTAGTCGTACCTTTAATAGGAATTTTGGGTTTTGTAATTCTTCCTAAAGGACTAATTTTAATGTACTTTATTCACAAATACAAAGTAAACCTCGTAGCAGAAAGGATAGAGGAAACCGTTTGGGGAGCAAATTTTTACGGAATTCACGCAAGAGTTAAGGGAATAGAAGTAAAAATTCCTTATGTTTCCTGGAGTCTAAACCAGGTAAAAATTCCCTGTAAAAACGGAAAAGCAGTTTTAAAGTACATTCCTTTTGAAAAATTCGTATTTAAAGCCGACGACTTCTTAGGTGAGTGCGTGGGAACGCAAGAGTTTAAAAAACTAAGCGGTAAAGTAGTTTTTGATCTGAAAAAAGGCTTTTCAGGAAAATTGAAAGTCTTTAACCCAAATGCTGAACTTAATTTTAAAGGAAAGTATGTCTTTATACGAGTTACAGGTTTAGGTTTTTCTCACAAAATAAAAATATTTTAGACTCAAAAACTTTTTTGAATTAAGAATACCAATCCTTTTTTTTCTATCATTATCGTAGTTTTAAACCTTTTAACCCAAAAAAAAGAAGACAAAAATCCTATAGTTGCTCCTGCAATGACATCTTCTACATAGTGTTTTTTAGCGTACACCCTTGAATATCCAACGAATCCTGCCATTAAAAAGGCTGGCAATCCGTACTTCCATCCGTATCTTTTTTGTAAAAATTCAGCAGAACAAAATGCAAGAGCAGTATGAGCAGAAGGAAAAGAATGAGTTCCACCGTTTGGTCTTCTTTTGTGAACGAGAGACTTTAAAGAATATGTTACGAAAGCAGTCGTTAAGCCCGAAAGTGTTAATTCTTTGGCTCCTTGATAGTCTTTTTTAGTGTAAGTAATTACGAAACTACTTATAGGTAAAGAAACGGTTAAAAAGGTTCCCAAACTTTCTACAGAGTCTGCATAACACTGAGTAGTTATTAAACTGAATAATAATAAACAAATAAGTATCAAGTTTTTAATTAATCTCAAAATTTTATTCTATCCCCAATTTCTTAAGTCTATATCTAAGTTGATTGCGCGTAAGACCGAGGAGTTTAGCAGCTTTCGTTTTGTTCCACCTGGTTTTTTCAAGTACTTTAAGTATTTTAATTTTTTCGTCTTCGGAAACTTCCACTCTTTCAAGTTCTGTTTCAGCTTCTGGATGTTGATTAAACTCTTTTAGTTCTTCGCTTAGGTGTTCAACGGAAATTTGTTCGTTGTCACACAGAACCACTGCGCGTTCTATTACATTTTTTAATTCTCTAATGTTTCCGTACCAGGGATACCTAAAAAACAAGTGCATTACTTCGCTTTTAACACCTTTTATGCGTTTGTTCTGTTTTTGATTAAAGTAGTTTATGAAGTGTTCTACGAGTAAAGGAATGTCGTCTTTTCTTTCTTTTAAAGGAGGAAGGTATATTTGAAACACATTTAATCTGTAATACAGATCCTTTCTAAAACTTCCTTCTTCCATTAACTTTTTAAGGTTTTTATTCGTTGCTGCGATAAACCTTACATCTATCTTTTTTGGTTTTACTCCTCCGAGTATTTCTATTTCTTTTTCTTCTATGATGTGTAAAAGCTTAGCCTGCATTTGAGGGGATGCATCTCCTATTTCGTCTAAAAATACCGTTCCACCGTCTGCTATTTCAAACTTTCCAGGTTTTTTTCTAACTGCTCCAGTAAATGCACCTTTTTCAAATCCAAATAACTCAGCTTCTATTAAAGTTTCTGGAATGGCAGAACAGTTTATTTTAATAAAAGGTTTGTCCTTTCTTTTACTTAAGTTGTGTATAATTTCAGCTACCATGCTTTTTCCAGTACCACTTTCTCCAGTAAGAAGAACGGTTACATCAGACTCAGCAGCAATTTTAACCTGTTCAAGAATTCTTTCTGCTATTTTAGACTTTCCTATAAAGTTTTCTATGTAAGATGGGGTTTTAACGAAAATTTTTGATTCTTTTATAGCAAGTTTTACTATACGAACGATGTCTTCTGGTTCAAAAGGTTTGGTTATGTAATCAAAAGCTCCTTTTTTAACTGCGTCAACCGCTGACTTTATACTTCCGTAAGCAGTAATTATGATAAAGGAAGTTCCTGGACACACTTTGTTTTTAACTTCCAAAAGCTCAAGCCCGGACATCCCAGGCATTTTTACATCTGCAAGAATAACGCTATACACATTGTTTTTTATCTTTTCTTCTGCCTCTTTACCGTTTTTTGCAAGATCAACCTCGTACTCCTCTTCTTCAAGAATTTGCTCAAGAAGTGCCCTTATATTTGGATCGTCGTCAACTACGAGAATTTGGGGTCTTTCCATCTTTGCTTCTTTAAGTACGGATTTCCATCACTATTGTGCGGTATTTAACACCGATTTATTAAAATTTTACCAGCAAGATTAAAACTTATCAATAAACTTTTTAAAAAATCTTAAAAAACTTGTAATTCTAAAAATGGCATAAAATTTGTTTAAATAAAATAGCTTTTTAACTTTTTTTTATTTGTGTGAAATGATTCGTAAAAATGAGTATTTCTTGACTTCTCCTCAAATTGTATCTAAAATAGTGTTATGTCAAAATAAAAGTTCTGCGGGAGGGATAATGCGTAGAGAGGTCTTTGAAAAATTACTATTTTCTTTGATGTTTATTTTAGCTTTAAGTGTTCACAAAGCTCACACGCAGGAAGAGTTAAAGGACTTAACTCAACTCAGTTTAGAGCAGTTAATGAACATAGAGATTACCTCTGTATCTAAAAAACCTGAGAAACTTTCTAAAGCTCCTGCAGCTATTTATGTAATCACGAGTGACGACATCAAAAGGTCTGGAGCAACGAGCATACCAGAACTTTTGAGAATGGTTCCGGGATTAGATGTGGCAAGGATAAACTCAAATTCTTGGGCAATAAGCATTAGAGGCTTTAACGGAAGATTTGCTAATAAGTTACTGGTTTTAATAGACGGTAGAAGCGTATATACTCCTGCGTTTTCAGGAGTTTTTTGGGACGAACAAGACTTACTTCTTCAAGACATAAAGAGAATAGAAATTATAAGAGGTCCTGGAGGAACTTTATGGGGAGCAAATGCAGTAAACGGAATAATAAACATAATAACTAAAAACGCAAAAGACACTACTGGTTTTCTTGCTTCTATAACTTACGGTGACTACAACAGACCTATCGTTGCTTTAAGATACGGAAAAAAGATTTCAGAAGGGACCTATTTTAGAATCTGGACTAAGTACTTTTACAGAAGTAGTTTCAAGACCATTTTTGATCAAAATGCTCACGACAACTGGGTTATGTATAGAGGTGGTTTTAGGATGGACATAGATCGTTATCAGAAAAATAAGTTCACCTTAGAAGGTGATTGTTATGCTGGAAGTTCTGGAGAAGACATGCAAATGCAAACCGTTATTTTGCCTAAGCACGATAAACATGTAGGAGGAAGCATTCTTTTTAAGTGGAGGCATTCCTTTTCTTCGGATTCAGACATGAAACTTCAACTTTATTATCAACACACTTATAGAAAAGAATCTTACAAGTACATAGACGCTAACAAAACTCTTTCTACGCTTAATGCTACTTTAATTCTTCCTCAAATACTTTCTGGGGCTTTAGATGTAAATTCTTTAATTGCAAATGCTTACAAAGGAAGCAGTGCATTTACCAGCAGAATTGACACTTACAACATAGACTATCAACATCGTTTTAAGTTTAGGTTGTGGAAAGAGCACGAGTTAATATACGGACTCGGATTAAAAGTAATAAAAGACTACTTTAAAAACGACGACATAAATTTTTACATAACGCCTGCTAAAAGAACGGTTTTAATAAAAAGTGGTTTCGTTCAAGATCAGTGCTTTTTAATACCTGACAGACTGTCTTTAATAGGTGGAGTTAAACTTGAAGACAACGACTTTACTGGATTTGAGGTTCAGCCGAATGTAAGAGGACTTATCTTCATTACTCCAAATCACACTATTTGGGGAGCTATTTCAAGAGCAGTAAGAACTCCTTCAAGATACGAAAAGGATGTGGTGGTTACGAGAGGATTTTATCCTGATCCAACCAACGGTACTATTTATGTGTATCAAATTAAAGGAGGAGGTAAAAACCTAAAGTCTGAAGACTTGACCGCTTACGAAATAGGATATAGAGGAAACTTTAAGAATTCCGTGTTTTTAGACTTGGCGTTGTTTTACAACGAATACGACAACCTTATTATGTATCAAAATCAAGGTATTTCAAAGACGGAAAACATTAACGGATTTACGGTAGATTACTTATCCTTGGTTCATACCAACGGAATGGAAGGAGATTCTTACGGTTTTGAAGGGGTTTTAAAGATAAAACCCCAGGATTGGTGGAGTTTAAGATTTATTTATTCTTACTTAAAATTAAACATAAAGTTAAAACCCAGTTACAACGATAAAGATACCCTTGCAAGAATAAACGGATCTTCTCCAAGACAACAGTTTGCCGTAGGTAGTTCTTTTAACTTTAGAAACAAAGTATTTTTGGATACCTATTTGTATTATGTAGATAGACTTCCTTATACATACGAGCTACCCAAGCTGGATCCGAGAATTTACGGCAACATCCCTCATGTTCCTTCGTATGTGGACTTTAATACTAACATTATTTGGAAAGTTAACAAACACATAGAAGTTTCTTTAACGGGAAAGAACTTGTTACACAAACAACACTTAGAATTTGTATCTGTGATTCAAAGAACTATACCAACGGAAATTCCAAGAATGATTTATGCACAAGTAGAAGTTAGATTTTAAAGCTTTAAAAAAACTTAGGAGAACTTATTTGAAAAAGTTTTGTAAGTTATTTATAGGTGTGGGATTTTTACTTATATTTTTAACTTCTACGCTACGAGCTACGACTTTGCTTGAATACAAAATAAAAACGGCGTTTATTTACAACTTTTTAAAGTTTATAGACCTTCCAGACAACAAAAAAAACGGCAAAAACATTACTATATGCGTATTTGGAAGAAAAGATCCATTTGGAAAAATTATAGACATTTTAAACACGAAAGAAGTTAAAGGAAAAAAACTAAAGGTAAAAAAGATTTTTGCTTTAAGTCAAGTAAAAATGTGTTCTGTGCTGTTTATTCCTTCAGGAGAAGAGAGAACAGAAGAAATACTTAATTACATACGGGAAAAAAAGTTACCTATACTAACTATTGGAGAATCCCCAGACTTTATTGATAAAGGTGGTATTATAAACTTCGTTATTATTGACAACAAAGTAAGATTTGAAATAAATAATACTATAGCTAACGAATTAGGTATAAAGATAAGCTCACGACTTTTAAGACTTGCCAGAAAAGTGAAATGATTTTTAAAAGATTACCTATAAAGTACAAACTCGTATTTTTTGGGGTGTTTACGAGTTCCATTGCTTTAATTCTTGGTTTGTCAGGATTTATTTTTTACAATTGGCTTGACTTTAAAAAAAGTATGATCCGGGAGGTAAGGACTCTTGCTCAAATTATGGCTTACAACAGTGCAGCACCGCTTATGTTTAACGACAAAGAAGCAGCTAAGGAAATCCTCTCAGCACTTAAAGTAAAAAAACACATCGTTACTGCAATAATTTACACTCCAAAAGGTACCATATTTGCAAAGTACGGAAAAAACAGCTGTCCTTTTAAGCCTTATCACTACACGAAAATTTCAGAAAACGGAATTTACCTTCTTGAGAACATCGTCTATCAGGGAGAAAAAGTAGGTAGTATTTGTATTAAAGCGAGTCTTTCAGAGCTTTATCAAAACTTAAAGCGATACTTATTAATTGGTCTCGTGGTTTTCTTAATTTCTCTTACGGTATCTTTAGTACTTTCTTCTTACTTGCAGAGACTTATTTCAATTCCTATATTAAAAATCGCTGAAGCTGCCAACATGATAACCAAAAAGAAGGATTACAGTTTAAGGGTTGAAACCGAACACTCAACCGACGAATTAGGGATTTTAGTAAGGTCGTTTAACGCCATGCTTGCAGAAATAGAAAACAGAGACGCTAACTTAGAGTACCTCGTAGCCCAGAGAACAAAAGAACTGGAAGAAGCAGTGGAAAGACTTAAAGAAATAGACAGAATGAAGTCAGAATTTTTGTCAAATGTTTCTCACGAATTAAGAACTCCGCTTACTTCAGTAAGAGGTTTTGCCTCAGTAATAAAAAAACAGTTTGAAAAATACATCGCTCCTAATATTAATACAGAAGATAAAAAAGTTAAAAAGGCTGTAGAAAAGATAAGAGACAATTTGGAGATAATTATCTCTGAAAGTAGAAGACTTACCAATTTAATTAACGATGTACTTGATCTTGCAAAAATAGAATCTGGTAAAATTGAGTGGAAAATAGAGGAAATAGACTTGAAAGAGCTTTTTAGAGAGGCTGTAAAAGCAATTAAACCCCTCCTTGAGGAGAAAAAGCTTTACATAAAAGAAGAACTTAAAGGAGAGAACTTTAAAGTAATAGGAGACAGAGAAAGGCTTTTTCAGGTGATAATGAACATTTTTAGTAATGCTATAAAGTTTACGGAAAAAGGAGGTATTACTTATAGAATTATGGCAGAAGACGGAAACATAGTATGTGAGATAGAAGACACGGGATGTGGAATTCCTAAGGATATGTTAGGCGTAATTTTTGAGAAGTTTAAACAAGTAGGTGACGCACTTACTGAAAAACCTCAGGGTACGGGTTTAGGTCTTCCTATATGTAAAGAAATTATAAAACATCACGGAGGAAAAATTTGGGCTGAAAGTGATCTTGGTAAAGGTAGTAAGTTCGTATTCGTGTTACCGAGAAAAGGTCTGTTGAAGAAGTAAACTAAAGAGAGTGGAAGGAGAAGTTATGAAAAAGATATTGATAGTAGATGACGAAGCTTACATAAGAACGCTTTTGGAACAAATTTTGGAAGAGCTTGAAGACGAATACGGAGTAAAAGTTTTGGTAGCTCGTGACGGTAAAGAGTGCCTTGAAATTATAAAAAAAGAAAAACCAGATCTGGTATTTTTAGATGTCATGATGCCTAAGATGAACGGTTACGATGTGTGTAAACAGATCAAGTTAGATCCAGAGCTAAAAGACATAAAAATAGTGTTTCTTACTGCTAAAGGACAAGAAGCAGACAAAAAACAAGGACTTGACTTTGGAGCTTTAAAGTACATTACAAAACCCTTTGATCCAGACGAAATTTTAGAAGAAACGAAAAAACTTCTTAACTTAGATTGAACCCCAGCCTCCGCCACCAGGAGTCATTATCGTTACTTTGTCTCCTTTTCTTACTTTGAGATTTACTTTTGATCCAAGCTTTACTTTGGTTCCGTCAGCTTTAATTAACCAATTTTCTCCTCTTTTTCCTGGATCACCTCCGTAAAGCCCATAAGGTGCGTGTTTCCTTCTTTCGGAAAGAATCGTTACATCTGAATCACACTCAAACTGATACTCTCTAATTATTCCGTCTCCACCTTTCCACTTTCCATTACCACCTGAGCCTTTTCTCAGAGAGTACTTGGTAATAATAAGAGGATACTCGTGTTCAAGGGCTTCAATAGGAGTGTTTAAAGTGTTCGTCATGTGGGTGTGGACCCCGCTCAAACCGTCTTTACCAGGTCTTGCTCCCATACCACCACCAATAGTTTCGTAATAAGCAAACTCTTCGTTTCCAATAGCAATGTTGTTCATAGATCCACAGCTCGCAGAAGGGATTAACTCTGGAATAGCTTTAGATAGTGCTCCAAGAACCACATCAACTACTCTCTGAGAAGTTTCAACATTACCACCAGCAACAGGAGCAGGATATTCTGCATCTACCACGGTTCCACTTTTAGTGAGAATTTTTATAGGACGAAAACACCCTTGATTTATAGGGTACTCTCCAATACTGTTTAATAAAGAAAGAAATACATAATAAGTTGCAGATTGAGTTACAGCCTTTGGTGCGTTGATACTTCCCCTTACTTGAGAATCACTTTCACTAAAGTCAACGATTACTTCTTTCTCCTTAATCGTAAGTTTTACCTTTATTAGAATGTCTTCTCTTCCACATCCGTCGTCGTCCAGGTAATCTTGAAACTCGTAAGTTCCTTCAGGAATCTTCTTTATGATGTTTTCCATAGCAACTTGAGAGTAATCTTTAAGTTGATCTGCCATTTCTTTAAGTTTCTTAATTCCGTACTTTTCGTAAAGTTCTTTAAGACGCTTTTCACCTCTCCACAAACAGGCTATTTGAGCGTTAAAGTCCCCTCGTCTTTCTTTTGGATTTCTAAGTTTCTTTAAAAGTTCGTCAAAAAAGGTTTCGTTAAGGTTTCCGTGATTAAAGAGTAGGGTAGGTTTTATTAGAACTCCTTCTTCTTCTATGTGAGTAGTAACCGCCATTGAACCAGCAAACTTACCACCTATGTCTGCATGATGTGCCCTTGCAATTAAAAAGAAACACAACTTACCATTTAAAAAGACGGGTTTTATTAAGGTTATGTCAGGAAGGTGAGTACCTCCAGAATAGGGATCGTTGGTTATAACTATGTCTCCTGGTTTCCAGTCAAACTTAGGTAAAACGCACTTCATCGTCTCTGGCATTGCTCCAAGGTGCACTGGTATGTGGGAGGCTTGAGCAACTAATTCTCCTTTTTCGTCAAACATTGCACACGAAAAGTCACATCTTTCTCTAATGTTAGGAGAAAACGCAGAACGCCTTAAAACTATGCCCATTTCTTCGGCTACTGCAGAAAACAATTTGTTAAAAATTTCAAGCTCAACTGCTTTCATAAGTTGCTACCATCGTGTAATTTTCTTTAACTTCTACCAAAAATTCAGGCTCAATCCACACGGTAGTAAAGTTTTCTACGATTAAAGCTGGACCTTTAAACTTTTCTCCAATTTTAAGCTCATCCCAATGAATAACCGGAACCATTATCCAACCCTGTTCAGTAAACACTTTAACTTCCTTTCTAAAAACGCGATCATTATCCTTTTCAACTTTCCATTCACTAACCTCGGACTTCCCTCTTAGCCTTAGTCTCACGGTAATTACTTCTACTGGAAAGTCTTTACAGGTGTATCCAAATTCCCTTTCGTGTTCTCTGTGAAATGCAGAAATAAAGTCTTCTTCAAAAGGAATGGTAAGTTCAAAACCCTGTCCTTTGTACCTCATGTCCAAAAATACTTCGTAAAAAAAGTCCTTAGAATTTAGCTTTAATGAATTTAAGTAGTCTTCTGCGTGTATTTTTAATTCTTTGACTTTCTTTAATACTTCGTCTTTTTCTTTAGCATTTAACCACACCGTGCGAGAGAAGTCTTTAATTGGTGGAGCAACGAGAAGCCCAAATGCAGAAAAACCTCCAGCAAGTTTTGGAAAAATTATTTTTCTTATTCCAAGCTCTTTTGCAAGAGAACAAGCGTGAAGCCCTCCTGCACCTCCAAAACAAAAAAGTGCAAATTCCTGAGGATCGTATCCTCTTTCAAGAGAGACCCTTCTTAAAGCCCTCGTCATGTTTACATTAGCTATGTTTATTATACCGAGTGCGGTTTCTTCAATGCTTAATCCTAAATTTTTTGCAAGTTCGTAAATAGACTTTTTAGCTTTTTCTTCGTCAAGTTTAAACCTTCCTCCGAGGAATGCATCAGGAAGAAGTCTTCCCAAGGTCAAATTTGCGTCTGTAACCGTAGGATCTTTTCCTTTTCCGTAACAAGCAGGTCCAGGATCAGCTCCTGCACTTTGTGGACCAACTTTTAAAGCACCACCTTTATCTATGTACGCAATAGACCCTCCACCAGCTCCAACAGTATGTATGTCAATAACCGGAATACTAAGAGGATAACCGTCTATAACATACTCTTTAGTAAAGGGCAACCTTCCGTCTATAAGACACACATCAGTAGATGTACCTCCCATGTCAAAAGTTAGGATCTTACTTATCCCAAGTTTTTTAGCCCAAACCAAAGCTCCTGCAACTCCTCCTGCAGGACCTGACAAAATAGTGTGACAGGCTAACTTTCCTGCTTCTTCTGCGTTAAGCCATCCACCGTTTGACTGTTGAACATACAACCTGCAGTCTTTCAATTCTTTTTTTAGTTTTTTTATGTAAGTTGACATTACGGGAACGAGATAAGCATTTATAAGAGTGGTAGAAGCCCTCTCGTACTCCCTAAATTCTGGTATTATTTCACAGGAAATACTTACTTCAAAACCAAATTTTTCTAAAACACTTTTTGCCTTTTTTTCGTTTTCTTCAAATGTGTAAGAGTGAAGAAAACAAATCCCAATACTTTCTACTTTTCTCTCTTTTAAGACTTCTGCGATTTTAAGTAGTTCTTCTTCACTTACAGAAATGTAGTTTTTAGACTTTAAAAAGTACCTTTCTTTTATGCCAAAACAATTTTCCGGAGACACTATTGGTGCGGGTTTTTCAACGAAAAAGTCGTAAAGTTTGGGACGATTTTGTCTTCCGATAAAGATTATGTCTTCAAATCCTTTTGTAGTGAGAAAAGCAGTTTTTGCTCCTTTTCTTTCAAGAAAAGCATTGGTTCCAACAGTCGTGCCGTGAATAAGTACCTGGGGACTTAGACCTTCTATACCGTTTAAAACTGCTTGAAACGGAGCTTTTGGAGTTGAAAAGACTTTTCTTGCTTTTAAAACTCCGTTTTCTAAGTAAATAATGTCAGTAAATGTTCCTCCAGTGTCAACCGCAACTTTCAGCATTTCAGTAGGTAGAAATTTTTGTAAACAAGAGCGGAGCCTTTACTATAACCCTTCCACAAGGTGCAGGAGCTATAAAGCTGTACTTCAGAGCTAAAGTATTAATAACCTGTGAGCTAAAGTTTACTGCAGCTCCCCATGTATAAATAGTATTTGATAGCGAGTTGCTTAAAAAAGCACCGTAAAACCGAGCTTTTTTAAGAAAGTTAACCTCTACGCTTTGTGCGTTTTCAGTAACGAAAACTAAACCGTAAACGGCAACCTTGGAAGCGTTAAAAGAAACTTGTTCTGCATTTAATATCCATACATTAGGATCCGTAAGATTACCTATGGTAAAAAGAGAACCTCCCCCCCCTCCTATACCTCCAGTAGCATAAAAGTCTATATTTGCATAACTACCACCAGAATAAATAAAAGAATCTTTGATGTCTGCAAGAGATACGGTAAGATTTCCTGCAAGGATAGAAGCGTTGTAAATAACGCCACCATCAATTTCAAGGGCGTTTCTACCTACGATAGTAGCGTTATTAACTTGAGAAGTGGCACTTATCGTAACATTATCAGCCAATACTTTTCCACCTGAAAGAGTATATACGGTTAAGCTTCCACCTTTAAAGTTTAGGGCATCGTAATACTTGTTGTCTAAGGAACAGAGAAAGCTTCCGTTTGCAGCAGGAGTAAAGGTTACATTAGTACCATTTATTAAACAAGATATAGTTACATCTGCAGTACACGAAAAACCCGTAACTCCTGCAGGAGGATACCATTCGTTCGTTCCTGCGATCGTAACAGGGGTGTCGTTTGACGAAAAAGTAACATCAAAACTGGTAGAAATTTCGTCTAAGAGTTGTGAAAGGTTTAATATCGTAGCTCCAAATACAGAAGGATATATGTCTGTAAGATCAGCGTTTTCTTCTACGACAGGGGTAGCATTAGACAAAAATCCAAATAATTTTCCACCTCCACCGCCACCACCTCCTCCACCACCAGGACCTTTTACTGGAATTGCAGGACAGGCTGCAAAAAGCACAGCTCCTCCACCGCCACCACCTCCTCCACCACCGGTGGTAGCAATAGTTAAAGTATTCCCAAGGACCATAGCAGGAGTAGTACACAATGGATCACAACTTTCTACTACCCACTTACTTTTTGCACCAAAGTAGGTAAGGTTTTTAAACACAAAAGGAGCGTAGTCTTTAACATCGTTTATAGTGATAACTCCTATTTTGATGCTCTTTGCCGAAGAGAAGTTCGCACTACTCCAAATAAAACAACTGGGTCCTGAACGAACCAAACGAACATTAACGGTTCCACCAGTTAAAGAGGTTAAAGTGACGCTTCCATTGCAGGTTTGGGTTCCGTTTGCCAAGGCTTCTATAATTTGATTAATACCCCAATCTGCAAGGTTTTCTGCTATCTCGTTTTTATTTTCAGCAGCTGCTTCTGAAAATCGTGAGTTAACTATGTAAAAAATTCCACCACCAATTAAAATAAGCACGAGAGATATTACTATAACGAAAGCCAAAGCAAAACCTTGTTGCGTAGATCCGTCTTTATCCATTTTTATTCCTCCTAATAAATACCTATCTTGCTAAATATTAAAGGTCTTCTCACTTTTATAGTTTTACACTTAGGAGGAGAAACGAAATCAAATCTTTGTGAAAGCCTGGTAATAGCAGCAGGATCAAAAATTATTTCAAAAAATTTTTTTGCATATATACTGGTATTTTTAGCAGCACT
>JAADEG010000024.1 GCA_013153525.1 Thermodesulfobacteriota bacterium | reverse complement strand
CCATCTTTCCTTTTCCACCGATGATCCCAATACTAAAGCCATCGTCCATAAACTTCCTCCTGGATCTTTATAAAAGTATTATACCAAAAAAATTACAGTTTATAAACCTATTAGCTCTCTAAAACCTTTCTTAGTTTCTTTGCAGAGTTGATTAGAGTTCTTCTTTTTTTTACAAGGAGTTGGGAAGTCAGTGCCTATGGAGATTAGATGTTTAATTCCATAGTGTTTACAGGTTGTGAGGATTAGAGTATCATGAATTCTGAAGTTATGAACACTTCCACATTATAATTGACCAAAATATGGGGAGCCGTCCAACATCTCTATCTCGTATCAGATGGTTTTTTGTTTTAGGATCTTTTCTTAGCGTTTGCCCTTTATGTGCTTTAATTTTTGATTTATAATAACCCATTAATCTTAATCTGGTCTTTTTATAAAATTACCTTTAATTTTTAAAAGAGGTGACTTAAAGAGTGGATAATTCAAAAGATGTGGTAAGCAAACGAGCAACCCTGTTGGTGGTTGCTCTTGCTTCTTTTCTAACTCCTTTTATGGGAGCTTCGGTTAATATTGCTCTTCCTGCTATTGGAAAAGAGTTTTCCTTGGATGCAGTTTTACTTAGTTGGGTTGCTACCTCGTATTTTTTAGCTACTGCAATGTTTCTCGTACCCTTTGGAAAAATAGCAGACATATACGGTAGAAAAAAGATATTTTTATACGGTGTTTTGTTTTACACTTTTTCTTCCTTACTTTGTGGATTATCAAACTCAGCAGTGATGCTCATTTTGTTTAGGATTCTGCAAGGACTAGGCAGCGCAATGATAGCTGGAACTGGTATAGCGATTTTAACTTCTGTATTCCCTCCAAGAGAAAGAGGAAAGGTTCTTGGAATTAATGTGGCTGCAGTTTACTTAGGACTAACACTAGGTCCATTTTTAGGAGGCTTTCTGACCCAGCATCTTGGTTGGAGAAGCATATTTTTTATAAATGTACCTTTAGGTTTGATAATCGTGCTTTTTATCTTTTGGAAGTTAAAAGCCGAGTGGGCTGAAGCAAAAGGAGAAAGTTTTGATTTCGTTGGTTCTGTTTTTTACAGTATTTCTTTAGTTGCAGTTATGTACGGTTTTTCGTTATTACCTCACATTTCAGGTTTTACTTTAGTCTTGATAGGTATTTTAGTTTTCTTATTGTTTCTAAAGTGGGAATTAAAAGTAGAGACGCCGGTATTAGACATAAAGTTGTTTAAAAGTAATACCGCCTTTGCATTTTCTAATTTTGCAGCCTTTCTCAATTATAGTGCAACATTTTCAGTAAGTTTTTTGTTAAGTCTTTACTTGCAGTACATAAAAGCAATTACTCCTCAAAAGGCTGGGTTAATTTTAGCTTTTCAATCCATCGTAATGGCTATATTTTCGCCATTTGCAGGTAGGTTGTCTGACAGATTTGAACCAAGAATAATAGCCTCTATAGGCATGATGATAACAGACTTAAGCCTCCTTTTGTTTATTTTTTTAAGTTCTAACACGCCATTAATGTTTATTATAGGTAATTTAATGCTTCTTGGATTGGGGGTTGCCCTTTTTGCTTCACCTAATACTAATGCAGTTATGAGTGCTGTTGAAAGAAAATTTTATGGAGTAGCCTCGGCGATACGCGGAACTATGCGACTCGTTGGGCAAGTTTTTAGTATGGGTATTGCTATGTTGATATTTTCGATCCACATAGGAAAAGTTCAAATTAATCCACAAAATTACTCCAAATTTTTGATAAGCATAAAAACGGCTTTTACCGTTTTTACTATCCTTTGTTTTATCGGTATCTTCGCCTCTCTCGCAAAAGGAAACAATTAAAAGCTTCGTACTCAACCTTGACAGGTGTTTAAAAACAAGTGATGTTGCACTTATTTGTGCAATGTTGCATTTTTTAATGTAATTTACACGAGAAATCGGGGCGACAGGATTTGAACCTGCGACACCCGGCTCCCGAAGCCGGCGCTCTACCAGGCTGAGCTACGCCCCGAAAATTATTTACGATTTCTTTAAAATTAACTTGTCTAAATGTCTTGTCAAGATAAAATTTTTGAGTATTTTTACCTAATTGCACATTTCAACTCAAAAAAGGAGGTCACTTTGGACTGCATTAATCTCATCGTCTACTGGACGAGCAACTTAATTCTTCATAATCCAAAAGTGGTTGATAGATTCTTTAACATTATATCTAAATTATTTTCTCAAAAGTTTGAAGAGGTAGATGATTACGAAGTAGTAGAAGATGAGTTTTCTCCCATTGAAGGGGGATACAGTCACAATGTAAAAAGAGATTATTTGATGGAGCCAGATCAAATAAAAAAGCAAATCCTCACTATTGTTAAAGATAAGTACGAAGAAATTCGAAAAAATGCTTGGAATTTGGACTTTTATTTTTTAAGGAATCTGAATTATCTTGCTAAAACTTTGGGTTTAAGTGAAGAAGAAAAAGAATGCATAGCCTTTCTCGTAATAGCAGACAATTATCCTGAATTTTCTAAACTTATTCAAAGCGCAATGTTTGATTCCAGTTTGAACGCATTTTTATCTGTGCTTCACATAATGACAAAAATACCTTTAAAAAGGTTAAAACAGATATTTTCTTTGGATTCACATTTAATCGAAAGTGGATTAGTGCAAATTGAAAAGGGTTTTTCATTTGCTCCTATTTCAGAGATTCCCATAAAGGTATTTGAAGAACTCTCTGAGGTTATGTTTTACCCCTTTGAAGATCCGGATAAAATTTTCTCTTCTTTTTTAAATAAACCCTCTCAGTCACGGTTTACCCTAAAAGACTTTTCTCACATTGACTTCTTAGAAGTACTCGTAAAGTTTTTGAAGGGTTACATAGAAAGTCCAACTCCTGGACAAAACATTTTAATTTACGGTCCCCCAGGTGTTGGTAAAACACAACTTTCAAAAACCCTTGCTAAAGAACTAGGACTTGAGCTGTACGAAATATCACTTACCAAAAGGGATCAAAAATTTAGATCCGAAATGCAGAGGCTCGCAGTGCTTAACTTAGCCTACAGATTTTTAAAAAATCGTAAAGATGTCATAATCCTGTTTGACGAGGCAGACGACATTCTTAAACTGGGTATGAGAAACATTTCTATCCTTGCAAGAGACGGAGAGCCCTCTATAAATAAGTCTATTCTGAATAGAACATTAGAAAATAGTCCAATCCTTACCATATGGATAAGTAATTCTCTCGAAGACATGGATCCTGTTTACCTTAGAAGATTTACCTTAATTTTAAAAATGGATTATCCTCCTAGAAAAGCAAGACTGTATTTTATTAACAAATATCTAAAAAATTTTAATCTTTCAAAAAGTTTTTTTGAAAAGCTGGCAGATTACTTTTATCTTACTCCTGCTATTTTAGAGAAAGTTTCTAACATATTAGAAAGGGTAGAGCCACTTCCAGAAAACTCAGAAAAAGTCGTCGTAAAACTTCTCAATTCTTCTTTGCAGGCTTTAGGACTTCCACCTATAGAGGACGATCTAGTTCTTGAAAAGGGCGTAGAGATTCCTGGCTTACCTAGTTCTAATCCGAATTTTTCTCAAATTTTGAAACAGCTTCAAATGTTTCAAAAACAAAGGTTACTCTTTTTTGGACCTAAAGGAGCTGGTAAAGAATACCTTGCAAAAAAACTTGCCTTTGAACTAGAAAAGGAATATCAAGTTATAAATACTTTATTCTCTTCTATAAAGGATTTAATTGTGGAGTGTTTAAATCAAAAAGAGAAGTTTTTAATAATAAAAAACTTTGAGAAGCTCGTAGAAAATTCTCAAGAATTTGATTCAAAATTATTTGAAGAATTGATGAAAATGTCACCTGCTGAAGTCATAGTAATAACATACAATGGAAATCCAAGAAATTTATTGCAGCAAGTAAAAGGTTTTACGGGGAAAGTTAGGTTTGAATTTTTATCTTTAAAAGAAAAGTTGTTGCTTATGAAAGAGATGTTTGGCGTTAAGAAAGTGCCTAGGGAGTCAAAGGAGATTCTTAAAGAAATGCCGCTAGTTATTGAAGACTTTATTTTTGCAAAGAAACGGATAAATAGGACAAAAGAGAAAAGGGTAAAATATATAATAAGTATATTGAAAGAACTTAGTCAAGTTAATCAGCACATACACAACATAGGATTTATAAAAGACCTTGACAATTTTTAGAGCTAAATTATGTTTTAATCTTAAACTACTGCCCGGGTGGCGGAATTGGTAGACGCGCTGGATTCAGGATCCAGTGGGCGCAAGCCCGTGCGGGTTCAAGTCCCGCCCCGGGCA
>JAADEG010000054.1 GCA_013153525.1 Thermodesulfobacteriota bacterium | reverse complement strand
CGCAATCCCTTATACATCAGGGGAGGCGTTCCAAGCTTAAATAAGGCGTATGTACAATTTAGTGAAAAATTACCAGTCGCAATCCCTTATATATCAGGGGAGGCGTTCCAACACCCACCCGCTATGGCGAAGTTTGAAGTAGCGAGTGGTATAGTCGCAATCCCTTATACATCAGGGGAGGCGTTCCAACTGTTTTTAATGCCGATGTAATATTTTTGCCGAAACTTCCTTACAGTCGCAATCCCTTATACATCAGGGGAGGCGTTCCAACAGGACTTAATGAGTAAAATTATTAAGTTAAAAAATTTGTCGCAATCCCTTATACATCAGGGGAGGCGTTCCAACTAATTTTTTAGAAAAAGAATATCCTACCAAACCAAACTTGTCGCAATCCCTTATACATCAGGGGAGGCGTTCCAACTTTTACGAGTTTATTGAAAATAGATTAAGAGAAAAAATTAAAAGTCGCAATCCCTTATACATCAGGGGAGGCGTTCCAACACTAAACAAAATCTATGTTACTTTTAGCGAGAAAATCCCAGCAGTCGCAATCCCTTATACATCAGGGGAGGCGTTCCAACAAGATCAGAAGCAGAATCTGCTATTTCAGGCAGGTAGCGTGCAGTCGCAATCCCTTATACATCAGGGGAGGCGTTCCAACTAATTGAAGTAACTTGTGCAGTATTAAGGCGCTTAAATAAAAGTCGCAATCCCTTATACATCAGGGGAGGCGTTCCAACAACTTTTGATTAGTGAAATTATTTTAACATTATTTCAAGGTCGCAATCCCTTATACATCAGGGGAGGCGTTCCAACTGTATGTTCATTTTGACCAAACTATTCCATGTAAGGGTAAAGTCGCAATCCCTTATACATCAGGGGAGGCGTTCCAACCAGAAAATTATATAATGAAATTATAGAAGGAATAAAAAGAGCGTCGCAATCCCTTATACATCAGGGGAGGCGTTCCAACAAAGACAGCTCTATTATAAAAGTATTTTTAAAATATGATATGTCGCAATCCCTTATACATCAGGGGAGGCGTTCCAACAAATAATGAATTAAGACAAGCTATTTTAAGCGAGTTTAGTCGCAATCCCTTATACATCAGGGGAGGCGTTCCAACCCTCTTACCAAGTATAAAAAAACTTAGAGGAGGTGTTGGTGTCGCAATCCCTTATACATCAGGGGAGGCGTTCCAACAGAATATTTGATAAAAACGATATTATTTATTTATTAACATTGTCGCAATCCCTTATACATCAGGGGAGGCGTTCCAACTTACACAGTAAAAGTTATCAGTTTACAAATTAACCTTATTTAGTCGCAATCCCTTATACATCAGGGGAGGCGTTCCAACAAAAATACCTTGTAAAGGAAAAACAGGATCTTGGATTAAAAAAGTCGCAATCCCTTATACATCAGGGGAGGCGTTCCAACGGTATTTACCTCTATATTAGATTATATCTTACTTTTAATTTCCAATTTTGCAAGCCTCTTTTTAATTAAATTTTTAAATCCTTGTTTAGTTCAAAACTAAATAACTTTTTAAACATAAAATCAATAGGTTGTATGCATATGCAAAGATAATTTTTGAAAAAATTTAAACCCCGCTATTTACAAAGAATTCAGAGAAATGTAAAAATTACCCCTACCCCTGCAAAACATAGAAATAGAAAGGAATCCAAGGAAAAGGGTTTTAAAAATAAATAAGCTTTATTCACTTTTCAAAGAGCGTTAGATGTAAATAAAAATTAACGCATTACCAAATAATTAACACAAAAACTTAATAAATCCTTAAATATCATCGTTTTTAAAAAATCCATTGCAGGGTGCAACATCCATTTTATAATTTTTATATAAAATTTTTTATAAAAATCAAGAGATAAAACAACTTTATCGTAAATAAGACTTTATTGCTTTGTGCAACATCTATTTTATAATTTTATACGAAATTTTATAACAAAAGGTAAAAATAAAATGAAAAGAATTAAAACTATTATAATCCCTTTGCTTCTGATAGGTTGTGCTATAGTTTTAATAATTCAACCTTCTCGCCCTTGGTTTAAAACGCTTAGATACTTGATTTTTATCTTTTCTGTAATTCTTGGTATTTCTCTATATTTCATAACAGAATCTAAGAAAAAGAAAATCTCGCCTCAATATAACATTAATACTGTTTTGATGCTTATTATTTCGGGAAGGGTCTCTGATTGGTGTACTATTCTAATTTTGTTTCTTTATACCGGAGTGTTTTTTAACTGGATCCCAGGACTTTTAAAGGAACACAAATATTGGGAAAGTGCTTCTCTTTTTGCATTGTGTATAGACGGATTTCTTTACTTGTTTTATATAATTCTTAAAAAGTATCCAAGACACAAAAAAGTTACAAGTATTTATCCTGAAAAGAGGAAAGTTTTAATAAGAGCCATAAGTTTTAATAAAAGAGGAATTAAAGACAGAGAAGAGTATCTAAAAGCCTTACAAAACTCTCCTTGTGAAAACCTCATAAATAACAAAAACCTTGACAAAGAAATTTTTAATCTTGGTCCTCTCTTTAAAGCAATTTATTATCACTTTTCTAACGGACCTCTTGAAAAAGTATGTCTTCTCGTTTCAGAAAGTCTTGCTATAGCTAATGATAAACATCCTCCTGAGGTTTTAGAGCTTAATAAGAAAATTTTAAAAACTCTTAAAGAAAAGATAGAAAAGTGCGTTGGAAAGTGCGAAATAGAATTCGTTGGAGAAAAAGAAGGTCTTGACTTTGAGAGTTACTCCCAGCTTAGGAAAACTTTACTTGAGCTTCTTGAAAAAATCCAAAGAAAATACTCTACTTCTGAAATAACAGTGGATATTTCTGGAGGAACCTCTGTTGTATCAGCAGTTTTAATCCTTATAGCCATAAAAGGAAACATTCAGGCACAATACATAAGTCAAAAAGATCCACAGGTATTAAAAGTTATTGATACGGATGTATTAGAAATAGGAGATCTTTTGGAAGAATTGATTGAAAAAATTAACATAAAAGGCTAAAAAGCTCTTTCTCTCAGGTTTTTAAGAGTGGAAAAATTTATAACTGGAGAATAAGTTTGTTCGTTTTGCTGATAATTGTAGATGTAGCCACTTACATAATGTCCAAAAGTAACCCCTAACATAAAGGCTATTGCTACAGGACACGAAAAGAAAAAGTGGAAACTCTTAAACGAATGATTCCTTCTTATATCTTGAATTAAACTTGCTATTTCTTGGACCACTTTTTTAAAATCTTCTATTAGAAGATTTCCACTTTTGCGGTGTTCTATAAAGAGAAAAGAAGGAGTTTTTAAATAACTTTTTACATAACTTTTGACATCCGCAAGTAGTTCGTGATGCGATAGCTTTAAAATAATTACCAGATCGTCTCCTTTCTTTTCAAAAATCCAGTCTAAGTCTTCAATGTTTTTTAATTTTTCTTTTAAATGTTTGGGATCTTCAACACTTATTGGATGATACTTTCCAGTTTGATAGTGATATACTATAAATTGATCCTGTGCACCCCAAAGCGTTCCAAAAGCAAACGCAAGTGAAGCAGGTCCTCTTATACCAAAGTGAAAAACTTTACTACCAGGAAGTTTGTTTTTAACGAGCTGAATACGGGTGTAGAATTCGTTACAAGCTGTCTCCCAGTCTTTTTTATCTTTTAACTGCCCAGTCACTAAACAAAACTTTTCTTTAGTTAGATCGTAAAACAATTCCAAGCCTTTAAACAACTCAAATTCTCTTTCTACAAACTTTTCAGGAAAAAACTCTAAAAAGTGTTTCATCTCTTCCAGACTTTCTGAGGTGACATAAAACGGGATGTTCCACCTGTCTCTGTCTAAAAAAGCCTTTATTACTTTTATATTTTTAACCTGAGAAGGAGTGACAAGTCTTAAGTTTTCTTTTTTAGCTACACGAAACTTTTCCTCAATGTGTTCTACATCAAAGATTTCACCTTTAGAATTTAATCTCCCAGTAAAAACGAGGTCAGAGGGAAGGTTGTTTATGTAAAGGCTTACTGCAATTGGAAGCATAAAACTTTTGCCACTAAAAGTTTCTTCAAAAAACACTGCAAATCCTTTTTTAATAAATCTTTTAATTAAAGAAAGGTCTTTTTTAATGTGTTCGTTATTCGTGATTACTTTTGAGGTGCCAGGTATTACCAGGGCTTTAATCACTTTTCCTTCGTTTTCTTCTGAAGTTAAGACGATTTTTGAAGTCTTTGCAGGAGCAGTAAGTATAACTTTGGCGTCTTTTTGAGAGATGTTTAAGGCTTTACTAAAAGTGGTTAAAGAAACACTTAAAGAGGGATTTTTTCTCAAGTAGTGAACGAGTTCAAACTGAAGCTTGGGTTCATAAAGCGGAAAAAACTTTATTACTTCGTTGATTTCGTCGTCAAACAAACCCTGGTTTAAAAACTCCAAAAAGTGTTGAGGTTTAAACCTCTTGTATATAAACACTAAGTTCCTCCTCAAGGAAGGAGTAATCAGAAAGAAGAGGAAAGTTTTTTATTATCAATCTGTCCGTAGATAAAGTCCCCTCAAAAATTACTTCGTTTTTTAAACAAATTTTTACTTTTTTATTTATAAAAAAGTAAGGAAAGTATAACACGAGTTGGGCAAGATTTTTTGAAACTTTTTCCACTATGCCATACCAGTGCTTGCCTTTAAAAACCTTTTTACCTTTTGCTGCTAAAAGATAAGTGTATTCACTTTCTAATTCCTTTTTAATCTCAGGAAATAAAAGCACCTCATCTACTTCGTTTGTAGTGTCTAAGTATTCTACAATACTTATGGTGTTAAACCACGCAAGTCTTTCAAATTCAGACTTAATAAACTTTCCCTGAAAATTTTCAGGGATTATCCTGGTTTCAGCGTACTTAAGACACTTGTTTATACTTTCTTCGTCAGTAACGGAAATTTTTTTAGAATACTCGTAAAGAAATTTTTTAGTAAGGTAAATCCAAAAGGGCAGGGCACACAAGCACAATCCGCGTTTTCGTAAAATAAAAAATGGAGTGTCTTCTCCTAAGTGAGAAAGTACGACCTCTTCAGACAGAGGTATTACTTTGTACAAAAAACTTTGATTAGTCTTACTTTTTACTTCTTCTGCAATTAAAAAATATATAGGTGGAAAAGTACCAAATATCCTTATTTCTCCTCGTTTAGGCTCGCTTTTCTTTTCAAAAGAAAACAATTCTCTTGTCTTTGAAACGAGGCTTTTGTATCTTAAGTATTCCTTTTTTATTAAGTCTTTTTTCTGTAAATTCATGAAATCATTCTTTTATCAAAAATTTTTTCTTACAAATTTTTACTAAGAAAACATCAAAAAGCTCCTTTAATTCTTCTACACCTTCTTCTAAAGCAGTTCCTAAAATGTTTTTCAACTTGATTTTAAGCCTTTCCCAGCGCTTGTATAAATTGGTCTTACTTAAAGTTTTAAGCTCCATTTCTTTTTTTAGCAAGTGTTTAAAAAGATAATAACAAAAAACTTCTTTGTCTATTTCGCTTAGTCTTTTTTGTAATTCGTTAAACCAGTGGTTAAGTCTCAACTTCTTAAGGTGGTCGTGCACCGTTGCAGGAAGTTGCTCTTCAGCCTTAACCTTTTCTTCTTCGTCTTCCCAATTGACAATCTCTTCAAAGCTCTTTTGTCTTTTTATCGGTTTAAAGTCAGAAGAAAGGTGGTAATAAATTATGTTTTGAATAACCGAAACGAGGTATTTTTTGTTTATAAACTTAAGCTTTAGTATAATTTCTTTGTTTTGGAACAAACGGAGTAAAAAGTCCTGAAAGAGGTCTTCTAAGTAATCGTCTCCGTAAGCTTTTTTAAAAAGAGCCTCTACATCAAAAGTAAAGGCATAAGAAAAAGTAGCCTTAATTAAACTTTTAACTTCTTTTTTAAATACTTCGTAATCCTTAGAGGATAAAGATTCTCCTCGTAATAAAGGAAATATGTACTTTTTGTAATCTTTCATACAATTAAACAAATTTTTAGGTTTAAAGTAAAATTTTAAAACAACTTATTAAAATTGACAACATTTTTTAAAAGTGAGCCTGGGGATGTCCCCAGGCAAAGGCAAAAGTTAGAAGGTATAAGTTAACCTCACAGATAGAAGTTTGTAGGTAGTCTCAACATCTTGAGAAGCGTAATACTTTGACCAATCAATCCTTTTTACATCGTAAGTTAAAGAAAAGTTTAGCTTTTTTAACCAATTAATTCCTATACCTGCGTAAAATCCTATTTTTCCATCAGGTTTTACGGTACCTTCTAAATTTACTATTTCTCCAGTTGCAAAATCATACGCAGAAGCAGAAATATCTACACTAATTTTAACAGGGTAGTTTATTCCTAATTCTGGAATTAAAGTCCAATTTTTTGAAAGGTAGTAACTTCCGTAAACCCCAGCTTTTAAATTTAATATTTTCCATACCTCCCATGGACCAGCTATGTCAATATTTACAGGATTTCCCCAAGTATCATTAGTAGTAATAGTATAATCAGAAAAATCTCTGCTTATTGCTATACTTTCTAAGACACTTTTAATCCCCGCTTTAAAATTTCTTCTTTTGTAAATACCTTTTTTAAATCCAAAACTTAATTGAACATAAATACGATCAACGGTTAATGTGCAAGAATTAAGGTTATTCATCAAAGAAGAAGACAAAACCGTTGACACATATCCTTCGTAATTGGTATTTCCTCGCCCTCCAAAAAGTGAGGCAAAAATAGTAAAGTCAATGCTTTTAAATGTGTAATCAACTTTAATCCCTCCTTTCCAAACATTGCCCGTTTCTGTAACTTTGCCAGCAGGTAAACTTTCCTCCCAATTTAAAAAGTCGTTTTGTACGAATACGCTAAATCCTGCATTAGCAAATTGGGTAATAGTTAGTGTAAAAAGAAGACACAAAATAAAAACTAACACCTTGTTTCTCATAACTCCCACCTCCTTTTTAAATTTTTTGTCCTGTGTTTATATAATTGAAAGAATTTCCGTTTTCTGACCTGTCAAAAAAATTTTTTGCAACGGTTTTTTAATTTATAAATAAAAATTTCTTAAAAATAATAACTTAAATGCTTGAACTAAATATGTATTTAAATTTCGCTAATAACTTATTGATATTAAAAAATAAAAGAAATAGCTTAAAAACGATAGATACAAAGTTGAAAAATTAAAGAATAGATTTAAGTTTAAGATAAAGACTTACGATCTTAAAAGAAAAAGCTTTAAAGTGAAAAACTGCACAGTTCTTATAGTAGAAGATGATGATGTCCAAAGAAGTCTTCTCGCAGAAATATTAAAAGATCACGGATTTCATCCTTTAACAGCCTCAACTGCTGAACAGGCTATAAAAATTCTTGAAAAAGAAAATCCTCACTTGGTGGTTACGGATGTTAGGCTTCCTGGAATGGACGGAATAACTTTTCTTAAAAAAGTAAAAGGTATGTCTTCAGATGTTGAAGTATTGGTTATTACTGCTTTTAGTAATGTTGAAGACGCGGTTGAGGCTATTAAACACGGAGCTTTTCACTACATAACCAAGCCTTTTTCTCCTGAAGTGCTAATTCAATTGTTAAAAAAAGCTTGTCAGCTCGTTAGTCTTAAAAGGAGCTCTTCAGAAGAAATAGTGTATCGTTCTCACAAAATGAAAGAGGTTTTGGAAAAGGCTAAGCTCTTTGCAAGAACAGATGCTCCGGTTTTGATACTTGGAGAAAGTGGGGTAGGTAAGGAGCTTATTGCCAAGTTTATCCACAGACACAGTGAGAGGTGTGGTAAGTTCGTTTCTATAAATTGTGCAGCCTTACCAGAAGAACTTTTTGAAGCAGAGCTTTTTGGCTACGAAAAAGGAGCATTTACAGGAGCTACTGGTCCTAAACCAGGATTATTTGAAGAGGCAGACAAAGGCACCCTTTTCTTAGACGAAATCGCAGAGCTTCCTCCCAGACTACAAGCAAAACTATTGAGGGTATTGCAAGAAAAAGAAGTAAGAAGATTGGGTTCAAATGTTACGAAAAAAGTAGATGTGAAAATTATAGCTGCGACTAATAGGGATCTTTTTAACCTGGTCAAAGAGGGAAAGTTCAGAGAGGACCTATTTTACAGATTAAATGTGCTCGTTTTAAATGTTCCACCGTTAAGAGAAAGAAAAGAAGACATTTTAGAGCTGTGTAATTACTTTTTAAAAAAGTTTTCTCAGAAGTACGGAAAAGACATAAAAATTTCACCTGAAGCTATGAAAATTCTTACTGAATACGAATTTCCAGGTAACATAAGGGAGCTTGAAAACTTAATCCACAGGCTGGTAATAACCTGTGATTCCGAAATAAAAAAAGAGGACCTGCAGGACTTAAAAACCGAAAAAAAGCCTGCTATAAGTTTTGAAGACTTTTCAAAACCTCTTCCAGAGCTTCTTGCAGAAATAGAAAAAGAGGTTATAAAAAAAGCTCTTGAAAAAACGAATTATGTACAACTAAGAGCTGCTAAACTTCTTGGAATAGACGAAAAATCCCTAAGATACAAAAGAAAAAAGTACAACATATGAAGCGACTCATAATTCCTTCTGTACTTCTTGGTATTTTGTTTTTAGCAATTATAACCAATGTATATTTATTTTACTCTGAGGTGAAAAGTTTTTGTAATCTGGTAGTAAAAGAAGAAACAGAAAAAGTTAAGTCTATCGTAGAAGGAACTCTTACTGCAGGAGGAGATCCTATAGAAGCAATAAGTGCCTACATGCAGAAGTCTCCTTTTTTAAAAGGAGCAACCTTTAGTCTTGAAGGAAGAGAGGTTATAATACCTGGCTCAAGTATATCTTCTTCTTACATTAAAAAGAGTTTTAAGGCTTCAATGCTCACTTTTACTCTTTACTTTGACTTTTCTGCGTTGCACATCATAAAGAAAAGGGTCGTTGAATTGTTACTAAGCTTGTTTTTCTTCACCGTACTCTTTACAGGAACTTTGCTATTTTTCGTAAGAGAATACTTTAAAGAAAAAATCAGATATCAAAAGGAGTTGCAAGAAAAGGAAAGACTTGAGAGTATAAATCTCGTGATTCACTCAATTTTACACGAAGTAAAAAATCGTTTAAACACTATGCGCCTTTTGGTTTATAAAATAAAAAGTGGAGAAAAACGAGAATTTGCAGAGCTGTTAGAGGAAGAATTAAACAAACTCGGTAATTACATAGAAGAAACCGCAGAACTTAGAAGACCAGTGAAAGTTGAGTTTAAAAGTGTGGATGTTTCTTCTTTAATTCTTTCAGTGGTTTCAAAGTTTGAGGAGGTCTTAAAGAGGTTTGACATCCAACTTGAAATAAGTGTAGAACCTTGCAGGCTTGAGGTTGACGAGGAAAAGTTTTCTTCAGTAATTACGGATCTGTTAAAAAACGCTATTGAAGCAATACAAAACTTAGAAAAAAGGATTATAAAAATTGAAGGAAAAAAAGAAAAAAACGAATACAGAATTTTGATAAAAGACTCAGGAGGAAAAATAGAGACATCTGACTTGTTTAAACCTTTTGTTTCTACCAAGAAGAAAGGGCTTGGGCTTGGACTTTACAACGCCAAGAGGATAGTAGAAGCTCACCAAGGTAGTATAAAGGCTTACACCAAAAAAGGTTGGACTGTTTTTGAAATAATTTTACCTCTAAAATGAGGTTTTTGCTCTTTTATTTTGTAGTTTATGAATTATTTTATTAAAAAGGTCTTTAATAAAGGAGGAATGTCATGGAAGTCAAGGTAAACGAGGTCGTAGAGACATTAAAAAAAGAGCCTTCAAAAATAGACGATCTCATATACAAAGCGGTTTTTGAAGATAGGGATTTACTTCCTATTTTACAAAGTGCTTTAAAAGAGCTTGGAGTCAGAAGTTTATCAATTTATCCTCTTTACAAAAAATTTGCAGAAAAGTTTCTTGGTTTCACTGTTCCTGCAATGAACTTAAGAGGAATGACTTACGATGTTGCAAGAACGATTTTTAGAGTTGCTAAAAGATTAAAAGCAGGGGCATTTATTTTTGAAATAGCTAAGTCTGAAATGGGATACACCAAGCAGCCTCCAATTGAATACGCAACTGTAATTATGTCAGCAGCCTTTAGAGAAGGATTTACAGGTCCGGTATTTATTCAAGGAGACCACTTTCAGTTAAACAGAACTTCCTACTTTGCAAATCCTGAAAAAGAAAAACAGGGGATTAAAAACCTCATTAAAGATGCATTAGAAGCAAGTTTCTACAACATTGACATAGATGCTTCAACCTTGGTAGAAATTGACAAGCCTACCATAGACGAACAACAAAAGCACAACTACGAAACAACAGCAGAGCTTGCAGAGTATGTAAGGAGTCTTGAACCAGAAGGAATTACGGTAAATCTTGGAGGAGAGATTGGTGAAATAGGTGGACACAACAGCACTCCTGAAGAATTAAGAGCCTTTATGAACGGATTTAATCGTAGTTTTAAAGGAGAAGTAGGAATTTCTAAAATAAGCGTGCAAACAGGAACAGCTCATGGTGGATTCGTATTACCTGACGGAAAGGTCGCAACCGTAAATCTTGACTTTAATACCCTTAGAACCCTTTCCAAAATTGCAAGAGAGGAGTTTGGTCTGGCAGGAGCAGTGCAACACGGAGCCTCAACGCTTCCAGAAGACTACTTCCACCTGTTTCCAGAAAACGACTGCGTTGAAGTACACCTTGCAACAGGATTTCAGAACTTTATTTACGACCATCCAGCTTTACCAAAGGAGTTTAGAGAAAAAATTTACTCTTACTTAAAGAATAACCTTAAACACGAGTGGAAACCAGACATGACAGAAGCTCAGTTTATTTACAAGACCAGGAAAAAAGGGTTCGGAATATTTAAAAAGGAGTGGTGGGACTTACCAAAAGATGTAAAAGATGCAATCTTAGGAGACATGGAAGGACTTTTTGAAAAAATATTCAAGGCTCTCAACATACCTGAAACAGAAAGCATCGTAAAGGAGGTTTTTAAGTAAAAGCTTAAGGACAAAGAATTATTTGCCTCCACCAAAGACAATCTGCGCAGGACGGAGAATTTCCCCAGCAGTCAACATCTGTGCTTTCTATAAATTGGCATCCTTCTCTGAAGTTACAGTCGTGACACGAAGGAAATAGGGCGTTCTTTACTCTGTATCTAAACAAGGCGTATTCTGGACTGCACCACGCATCCAAGATGGTTTTTTCGTAAATACTTCCAAATCCAAAAGAGCGTATGTGCTTTTCCTGTCCCAAAACCCTTTCTTTTCCAGTGTGTAAAAACCTGTAACACGGACTTATAAATCCATCCCACCTTATGACCACTGCTTTTTTCTCAACGAAGTTACAGTGCCTTTCAGTAAGAAATCTAAAGTTAGGCGTAAAAATTCTTATCCCTCCAGAAGGAGCGTGTTTTTTTATTAAGGTCTCAAACTCTTTTTCTCTGTTTTCGTCAGGATAAAGTACGATTTCGTCAAGCTCCTCTTTACAGGGTAACAGATGAGTAAAGAGCAATTCTTCAGCTCCTACGGTTTTAACGAGCTTAAAAACTTTTGGAATTAGTTCAAAGTTCCTTTTGTGAATCACGCACTCAATACCTAAAATGGGTTTTTTAGAACTAAGTGCTTTTTTAACTTTTGAAAGGATTAACAAGTTTTCAATTACTAACTCTTCAGGATGTCCTGGCTCTCCAGCATCGTAAGAAACCACTATCTTATCTATACCTGCATTTATTAAAGACTTGCACAGATCTTCGTTTAAAAGTGAGGCATTCGTTGACAAGATTAGTTTTACACTTGAAGAGCTTTTTAAAACTTCTATAACTTCTAAAATTTGAGGATGTAAGAGAGGCTCTCCTATTCCTCCGATTACTATTCCTTTAAGCTTTGGCAGAAATTTAATTTGAGAGGAAATGCGTTTTATTACTTCTATCTCCATAAAACCGAATTTTTCTTCAAAACTATGCCTAAAGCAGAATTCACAAGAAAAGTTGCACACAGAACTTACTTCAAGATAAATCCATTGAATGTCAGGCTTGGGAGTAAGAATTACTTCGTAGTCGTGAAACTTTATTCTGTAATTCATGTTAAGTTTATCTCCTCTATACTTAAAGACGCAAGGTCTAAAATTAAAAGTTTATTCGTTAATGTGGGTTTGTTACAAAGAAGGTTCAAAACCTGGTGTACTTGTAAAGCTCCTACTACGACAGGTACATAACCTACCACAGGAACATGAGATTCGTCTTTTGCTCCTTTAAAGACTTCTGAAAGCCTCTTGGTTTTCCCTGGAATGACTACGGTTACCTGCCCAAAAAATCTTGAAATCCCACCGTGTACCAAGGGAATTCCTCTTTTCCAAGCGAGCTCTTCAAGAAAAAACCTTGATTCAAAGTTGTCAAGGCAATCCACTACTACATCAAGTTTTTCAGGAAGTTCAAATCCTGATTTTATTTTTGCATCTATGGGAAAGATGTTTGCAGAGGGATTAATTCTTTTTAATTTTTCCTTAGCTATAAAAACCTTCTTTTTACCGAGGTCTTCAGAGGTGTAAAGAAGCTGTCTGTTTAAGTCTGGAGGATCTATAGTTGCAAAATCCGTTAACCACAGAGTTCCTATTCCAGCTCTTACGAGGAGTTCTGCAACCACGCATCCTAAAGCTCCGACACCTGCTACGAAAACAGAAGAATTAAAAAGCCTCTTCTGACACTCTTCTCCAAGGAGGGAGACTTGTCTTGAAAAGTCTATCATCCACCCCCTCCGGGTGGAAAGAGAGAAAGCTCGTCTCCGTCCTGAACGAGGGTGTTTATTCCGTCAAGTTCAAGAACATTCTTTCCGTTTTTCAAAATAATGGTACCAACTTTTAGATTTTCGTTTTCTACGAGTTTACTTAAAAACTTTTCTCCAAACCTCTTTGAGAGTTCGTGTAACACCTCTTTAAGACTAACAGGCTCTTTTTCAAACTCAAGCTCAACCTCAGAGACCCCGAATTCAAGTCTGAGAAGGGTAAAAAGTTTTACCTTTACTTTCATAACCTGAAAGAAAGGGGGCATAAAGCCCCCTTGTTTTTAGGCTAAGGACAATTCTTTTAACTTTTCTTCGGTTGGGATACCGTTTTCAGTCCAGCCTCTTACTTTGTAGTACTCAGGTAAAAGCTGGGAAAGTTTGACGGTTGCTCCTTTTTGAGGACCTTCTGGCAGAGGTTCTTCAAGAAACCTCTTTGGAAGGGTGTCTTCTTCTGGCTTAATTCCTGCCTTGAGGTTAAACAACCTTTCAAGATTCCAGATTCTTTCTCCGCACTTAAGCACTTCTTCCACAGTGTAATCAAAACCAGTTGCAGACTTTAAAAGATCCGTATAATCGTTTATGTCAAGAGCAAAAGAACTAAACAAACACACACCTGCAGAATCTATAACAGCGGTAACATCCTGAAAAGCCTTTACCCACTGAGCCTTTCCTTCAACCTGCTGAGTATCCAGCTTTTCTGGAACTCCAAGTATTTCAGGAGAAATCATATATCCTCTTACATGGCATCCACCACGATTTGATGTTGCGTATTCAAGAGCGTGTCCCTGAGCTCCTCTTGGATCGTAGGCTGGAAGCTCCTGTCTCTTTACGCTCATTGAGTATTCTGGATGTCCGTACATAGAAGCAAGTCTGTATGATCCCTCTGCAAGCTTGTCTCCAAATCCCTGTCTATAAGCAATAGCTCTCGTGTAATAAACTATTGCCTCAGAGCTTCCAAAAAGTAGCTCTGGTCCTTTTGCAAGGTCTTCCTTAGGAATAAAACCTCTTTCGTAAAGCTCCATTGCACAGGCAATGGTAACTCCTGTAGAAATGGTATCAAGTCCGAGCTCGTTACACAAGAAGTTTGCTTCAACTATAGCAATGAGGTCTTTTACTCCACAAACTGCACCAAAAGCCCATCCTGTTTCGTACTCAGGTCCTTCACCTTCCCTGCCATTGGGAAGCTTGGTGTATCTTCCACATCCAATAGGACAGGCGTAACAAGCCTTGTTTCTCTGGAGGTATCCCTTTTCAACGAGTGCCTCTCCGCACACCTCGTGAGTCCACTCAAAAACTCCGGTTTGAAAGTTTCTCGTAGGATAAAGACCATTTGCGTTTATTATGTTGTCAAGCACCTTGGTTCCAAGTTTGGGTAATCCCTCACCTGTAACGGGATTTTTACGAATTTTGTCAATTTTTTCCTTTATTACCTCTTTGAATTCTTCTGGATTTGGTGCTTCAACCTTCCCAGTACCTTTTACCACTATTGCCTTTAAGTTTTTAGATCCCATTACAGCTCCAACACCGGTTCTACCAGCAGCTCTGTGTTTATCGTTAATAACGCAGGCAAACTTTACGAGATTTTCTCCTGCAGGTCCTATACACGCTACCCTTGCGGTTTTGTCCCCAACCTCTTCTATTAGTCTGTCTGTTACCTCGTGAGTAGTAAGTCCCCAAAGATTAGAAGCATCTTTAATCTCAACCTGATCGTCTTTAATAGAAATGTAAACAGGAGATTCTGCTTTTCCCTCAACTATAATCATGTCGTATCCGGCTTTTTTAAGCTCAGCTCCCCAAAAACCTCCAGAATTACTACAAGCGATGGTTCCGGTAAGAGGTCCTTTGGTTACTACCATGTACCTTCCACCAGTTGGAGCAGGGGTTCCAGTAAGAGGTCCTGTAACGAAAATGAGTTTGTTATCAGGAGAAAGTGGATCAACCGTGGGATCTAATTCGTCAAAAAGATACTTAGACGCAAGTCCTCTTCCACCTATAAACTTTCTTAATAGCTCTTCTGGTATTTCTTCCTTTTTTATTTCCCCAGTACTAAGATTAACCCTTAAAAGTTTTCCTGCGTAGGTTCCAGGCATAAGCCTTCCCTCCTCTTTTTTCTTTTCATTTTAAATTAATTTAAAACTTTTTTCAATTGCTTTTACTAAAAATTTTTAAGTTTGATGTACTTTCCAGGAAGGGTTTCAACGATGCCCTTTAGTTCTAACTCAGTGATTATTGCAAGGAGTTCAAAAGCTGGTATTTGGGTCTTTTCTGAAACCTCTTCTATGTGCTGAGGATAAGCAGAAAGATTATCAACCACGAGTTTTTCTTCTTCAGAAAGTTGAAACTCTTGCTGAGGTTTTGATGAAGACGCAGTTTCCTCTTTTAAGATACCCAGAAATTCGCAGACTTCTTCAGCAGAAGTTACTGGTATAGCTCCGTGTTTTATCAGATAATGGGTTCCCTGACTTTGGGGAGAAAAGATGTTTCCCGGGACTGCAAATACTTCTTTTCCCTGTTCTAATGCCCATTTTGCAGTTATAAGAGTTCCGCTTTTTTGAGCTGCCTCTACTACCAACACTCCCTGGCTCAAACCACTTATTATGCGATTTCGCATTGGAAAGTTTTCTTTTCTTGGTTTTGTGCCAAGAGGGAACTCACTTACGATTGCTCCTCCTTTTTGCAATATTTCGTCAAAAAGCCTTTTGTTTTCTGCAGGATAAATCACATCAAGCCCAGAACCAAGAACTGCTATAGTGTAACCATTGGCATTTACCACACTTTTGTGAGCTATTGAGTCAATACCTCTTGCAAGTCCTGATACCACTCCAACTCCAAGCTCAACGAACTTTTGACTAAAACTTTTTGCTACCTCTTTTCCGTATGGGCTGGGTTTTCTGCTACCAATAATTGCTACGAGTGGTTTTTCAAGATTTAGCTCACCTTTTACATACAAAAATACAGGAGCAAGGCTAATTTGCCCAATGGAATAACTTTTAAATTGAGACCTAAACAGAAGTTTTATCCCTTGTTTTTTAAGCTTTTTTAATTCTGCTTCTGCAAGGTGAATAACTTCGTCTTTTTTTAATTTTAATTCGTCTAATAATGCCTCTGGCTCAGAGTTAGTTTCAAAAAGTTTAATAAACTTAAATACGCTTCTAAGCTTGAGGAAAATTCCAAACCAAAGTAAAAAGTCTTCCATTTACTTTTTAATTAACAAAGCAATTTTGTGTGGTTCTGTTTTAACTTCAAACAGCACTTTGCAAGGTTCAAGAAGTTTGCAAGCTTTTCGTGGATCAACTTCCTCTTCTGTATTAAAAAAGATACCCTCGTCGTTAACGAGTATTTCAAGTTTTCCTTTTTTAACGAAGTAAAAAATCACCTGGGCAACCAAACACAAACAGCCTCTTAATGTAAGTCCAGTGGTTTTTACTACTGGTTCTGAAGTAATGTTCAATTCAGTTTTTACATTGTGTTTAAACTCAAGGTTACCGTTCCAGAAAGCAATTTCTTCTTTTAAAACTTTAGCAAGATTTAAAGTTTCAACTTTTGCAAGGTTTATTTCGTTAAAAAAAGCCTCTATGTAGTTGTAAAAACTCGTAATAGAAATAATGAGTTCTTTTACTCTTGGACGAAGCTCTTCTGGCAATTTGGTATCGTAAAAAATAGCTTCTGTAAGAAGGGAAATTCTTTGAATGTAACCTCTTATGTTGTGAAAGTGTCCTTCAATGTAGGCTCCAAGTAAAAATTTTTTACATATTTCTGGCTCAATAATCTCACTCATTTTTCAAACACTCCCTTCCTGTTATTGCTTTTTTTAAGGTTAAAGGATCCACGAATTGTATTTCCATACCCATTGGAACGCCACAGGCAAGCCTGGTTATTTTTACGGGTTCATTTTTTAAGTGTTGAAGAATGTAGGTAGCAGTTGCTTCTCCAGCCATAGTAGGGGATAGGGCTATAAATACTTCCTTTATTCCCCGTGTTTTTATTAAAAAAGTAAGTTCGTCAAGCCCGATTTCCTTTGGACCTATGCCGTCTTTTGGAGAAAGAAGGTAATGAAGAACGAAATAATATCCTCTGTAAACACCCGTAGCCTCTATGTGATGAAGAGTAACGGGATTTTCAACTATACACAAAACTTCTTTTTCTCTCGTGTCGTCCTGACATATAGAACAAAGATCGTTTTCAGAAAAGTTTCTACAAATTTTACAGAGTTTTACTCTGTAAGGAAGTTCTTTAATAAGATCTCCCAGGGTTTCACAAAGTTCAGGATGGGATAGCAAAAATAAAGAAAACCTTTGAGCTGTTTTTTCTCCCACTCCTGGAAGCTTTGCAAATGTACTTATTAGTTGATTTAAGGCTACGGGATATCCCTTAGGCATAGTTAAAACAATCCAGGCATTCCAGGAAAAGAGGGTAGGTTAAACTTAGTAAGTAGTTGTGCAGTTTTTTTCTCCATTTCTTCACGAGCCTGTTTTATTGCTGCATTAACTCCTGCAACGATTAGATCCTGTAACATTTCTTTTTCTTCGGGATCAAGTAGGTCAGGCTCAATCTTGACTTTTACTACTTCACCTTTTGCATTAGCAGTTACTTCCACCATTCCTCCACCAACCTGCACAGTTGCCTGAATACTCTCAGCCTGCTTTTGAAGCTCCTCAAACTCCTTTTGAACCTTTTCCATTTGCTTCATAATTTGTTTAAACTGTGGTGGTAACTTCATACCTCTACTCCTTATTTAGTGGTTGTATGTAGGCTATTTTTGCAGAAAATGTCTTTATTATTGCCTGCACCTCTTTTCTGTTTTTTATTTCGTTCAAGTCTGTTCTTTTTTGCTTTTTTATTTCAAACTCCACCGAAGCTTCAAAAAATTCTTCTATTTTTTCTTTAAATACCTGATAATACGGTGAATTCAATAAAAGCTCCTTAGCTTTAAGAGTTATCTTACCATTTTCAAGCTTAACATCTTCTACATAGGAACAAACTCCAAAAAGAGCAGGGCTTTCACTTTTAAGTAATTCCACGAAGTCATTCCATGTCTTTTTCTTTTGACCCTGTGAAGCCCTTTCTTCAATTCTGCTCTTTTCTTCAGCACTCTCTTTAAGTTTTATACCTTCCGCAGAAATTTTACTTAACTTTTCAATTACTTCCCTCAAAGGAACGAGTTTTTTGTACTCACAAATTCTAACCAGAGCAAGTTCAAATTGAAGTTGAGGGTAATTACTTCTTCTCAAGACTTCAAGATCTTTTAGCAGACTTTGAAGAATGAGAAATATTTCTTCAAGCTCGTATTCCATAACGAGTTCTCGCATACCAGAAGAGTCTATTTGATGGGTGGTGTCTTTTGGAAAGGCTTTAAGAATAAAGAGTTCCCTAAAGAATTCAACGAGTTTTTCCATAAGATAGACGAGGTCAACCCCCTGATTGTATATTTCCTGAGATAAAGTTAAAAGTTTTTGCAGGTTTCTTTCAAGGAGTGCCTGAGCAAGTTGCTCCACGAGTATTGCTTCGTGCCATCCAAATGCAGAAATGACATCTTCTTTCGTTTTCGTACCGTAAGCCATTGCCTGATCCAGAAGAGACAAAGCATCTCTTAAACTTCCCTGAGCCTCTCTTGCAATTAGCTTTAGTGCCTCTTCTTCTATTTCGTAGTTTTCTTTTTTGCAGATTTCTTTTAGGTGTTTAATAAGAAGAGCAAAGTCAAGTCTTCTGAAGTCATACCTCTGACACCTTGAAAGAATAGTAGGTAATAGTTTGTTAGGTTCGGTTGTAGCAAGAATGAAATAAACATGGGAAGGAGGCTCTTCTAAGGACTTAAGTAAGGCATTTGAGGCTTCCTTAGTTAACATGTGAGCTTCGTCTATTATATAGACTTTTGCCCTACCTTTTGCAGGAGCAAACTTTAGGTTGTCTATAATTTCTCTTATTTGATCAATACCTCTGTTAGAAGCTGCGTCTATTTCTATTACATCTACGAAGATTCCTTTATTTATTTCCACGCAATTTCTACACTCGTTACAGGGTTCGTATCCGTCAATCAAGTTTTCGCAATTTAAGGCTTTGGCAATTATTCTTGCGACAGTGGTTTTACCAGTTCCTTTTATTCCGGAAAAGAGAAGAGCGTGAGAGAGACGCCCTTGTTTAAGAGCGTTTGCAAGAGTTCTAACTACATGAGTTTGTCCAACGACTTCGGAAAACTTTTGAGGTCTGTACCTTCTTGCTAAGACTACATACGACATAAGTTATTCCTCTTTTACCTCCTCCTTTTGATCAAGAAAACAGGCAATCCACTTTTCTTTAAGCTTTTCTATTTCGTCTTCGTATTCAGACGCAGGTCTTTCAATGCCACAATCAAGGCATCTTACTTTTGCTTTTGCTCAAGAACCTTCAATAACTGCCTTCCCCCCACAAAACTTACACTTGAGAAAGTCTTCTTCCATGGCGTTAATTCAACATTGCGTAAAAATTTTAAAAATTAAAAAAGATTTTTAATTTATCTGACAATTAATCTTACCGTGCTCTTTCTTTTTTTCAAGTCTAATTAACCGAAGAAAAGAGCACAAATATGAAATTTTTATTTAAAAGATTGACTTTTTTTTCAAAATTCTTAATATAGTATAGTAAAAGAGTGTATAAGGAGGGGTGGGGTATGACCACTTTTGACGAAGACATTCTCCAAGACTTTCTCGTAGAAGCAAAAGATACCATAGAAAATCTGGAAGAGGGTTTTATAGAGCTTGAGCAAGACAAGAGTAACATGGAGATTATTCGTTCGCTTTTCAGGAGTATGCATTCGCTTAAAGGTGCTGCTGGATTTTTTGGCTTTAAGAGTCTTGAGAGCATTGCCCACTTCTCTGAGGACATTCTCGCAAAAGTAAGAGACGGACTCGTTGAGCCTTCTGAGGAGATAATAGACATTCTTTTAAAAGCTGTTGACTGGATAAAGTACATAGTAAATTACATTGAACAGCACAAAGAAGAACCCGTAGAAGATCAGATATTGGAGTTTTTGGTTGAGCTTTCAAACTTTAAAGAGAGGTTAGGAAGAGAAGCAGAGAAAAAGGCAGAAGAGAAGCCTGCCGAGGCAAAACCAGAGGAAAAACCCGCTGAGGAGAAAAAAGAAGAGGCAAAACCAGAAGAAAAACCTGCTGAAGAGAAAAAAGAAGAAGCAAAGCCAGAGGAAAAGCCTGCTGAAGAAAAGAAAAAAGAGGCAAAACCAGAAGAAAAGAAAGAGACTAAACCTGCTCCTCAACCAAAGAAAAAGGATCACGCAGTCCCCACCCCAACTATAGACCTTACTGAGACCCACATAAAGGTTGATGTAAAACTTCTTGACCAGCTTATGAATCTTGCTGGTGAGCTCGTTCTCGCAAGAAACAGGGTAGTTCAGCTTGCTCAAAAAATAATGGACGAGGAACTTACTCGTAGTGTTCAGGCTCTTTCCATGATAACCACGGAAATGCAAGAAACCATAATGAAAACCCGTATGCAACCTATTGGAATGGTTTTTAATAAGTTTCCAAGAATTGTTAGAGATCTTGCCAAAGCCCTTGGTAAAAAAGTAAACTTACACCTTGAAGGAACAGAGACCGAACTTGACAAGTCCATTATTGAAGCTATAAAAGATCCTCTTACTCACCTCGTGAGAAATGCTATTGACCACGGAATTGAACCTCCGGAGGAAAGAGTACAGGTTGGAAAAACACCAGAAGGTAACCTTATTTTAAGAGCTTATCAGGAAGGTGGACAGGTTGTAATTGAGATTGAGGACGACGGAAGAGGAATTGACATAGAAAAAATCAGGAAAAAGGCTATAGAAAAAGGCTTCTTAAGTCCTGAGGAAGCAGAGAGAGCAAGTGAAAAAGATCTTCTTGCTCTTATATTTAAACCTGGATTTTCCACTGCTGAAAAAGTTACTCAGGTTTCTGGGCGTGGAGTCGGAATGGATGTCGTTAAGACGAACATTGAAAAGCTCGGAGGTTCAATAGAGCTTAATACAGTTTACGGTAAAGGAACCACCGTAAGAATTAAGATACCTCTTACTCTTGCGATTATTCCTGCGCTTATCGTTACTTCAGGTGACTACAGATACGCAATTCCTCAGGTAAACCTTAAAGAGCTCGTTAACATAGATCCTAAAAAAGACCTGTTAAAAGTAGGTGACACGGAGTTTTACAGATTAAGAGGAGAGATTATACCAGTTCTTAGACTTTCTCAAATTTTAAAACAAAACGGAAAGTCTCAGGATCAAAAGAACTTGGTTATTCTTACTACAGGTGAAAGGATTCTCGGTCTTCTCGTTGACGACATATATAACTCAGAAGAGATCGTTGTAAAACCTCTTGGAAAGTGGTTTAAAAACATTCCAGTCTATTCTGGTGCTACTATAATGGGAGACGGAAAGCTTGCTTTAATTCTTGATGTAGTTGGATTTTCTAAGTTTATTGGTCTTAGCGTTGAGGAAGTTGACAAACAGCGTGAGGTTCAGGACATTAAACTAAAAGGTTCAAAAGAAGAAACATACTTTATACTTATCTTTACGGTTGGTGAGGAAAAGCTTGCAATACCAATTGCACTTATTTCTCGTCTTGACAAGATAAAAGCTGATAGTCTGCAATTCGTAGGTGGTAAAGAGGTTATCATTTACAACGACAAGGTTATACCTATAATAAGACTTGAAAACTACTTGCCACTTCAGGGATTACCACCTCAGGAGGAATACAATGTACTTTTCTTTACTGAAAGAGACAAGACATGTGGAATTATTTGCTCTCAGATAGTTGATACTTTTGAGACCACGCTTGAAGTTGAACACGGAGTTTATGACACTCCAGGTATCATAGGGCATAAAATAATAAATGGGCACACGGTGCTTTTTATAGATATATATAAAATAATTGAGATGTATGATCCCACATGGTTTATAGTTAAAAGAGAAGAAGAGGAGGTTCCAAAGAAGATACTTCTCGTTGAGGATTCACCATTTTTTAGAAACATGATGAAAAATTACCTTGAGGCGTCTGGATACGAGGTTGAAGTTGCTGGAAACGGAAAAGAGGCTCTTGAAATACTTGGAAGTGGAGCTTACTTTGATGTAATAATTACGGACATAGAGATGCCTGAAATGGACGGATTTGAGCTTTTAAAGGCGCTTAAAAAAGATCCAAAGTACAGCCAGATTCCAGTGATAGTCGTAACAGCACTTGCAGGAGAAGACATAAAAAGGAAAGTTATGGAGCTTGGAGCTGACGGATACGAAGTCAAACTTCAAAGAGATAGCGTGCTTGAGACGATAGAAAGGCTTACTTCACAAAAGAAGGAGGGATAAAGTATGACCCTTGCAAAAAGTGAAGATGTAAAACTCCCCGAAAAAACGGAAAAAGAGATTGCTACTCAGGAAACGATGACTTTCGTTACTTTTTACATGGGAGAGTTTTTGTTCGGAATTCCAGCAGAAAAGATAATGGAGATAAACAAAGATGTAGAGATAACACCCGTTCCACTTTCAGACGACTACATCCTTGGAATAATGAACCTTAGAGGACAGATCGTTACTGTTATGGATCTTGCCAAAAAGGTACAGTTAAAAACGGAGATTACCCCCAAAATCAACCTTATTATAAAAAGTGAAGACGAGGCTCCAGTTTCTTTCGTGGTAGAGCAAGTAGGAGAAATTTTAGAAATACCTATTGCCAAGCTTGAAAAACCACCAGAGAAAATAGAAGGTCTTTCAAGAGAATACATAAAAAATGTTTATCAACTTCCAGAAAAACTCGTTTTAATCCTTGACATTGACAAAATAATAAATTAAAAGGGGGGAAAGAAAAATGCTAAAAAACTGGAGCATAGGAAAGAAACTTACCCTTGGTTTTGGGGTTTTAATATTTTTGGTTTTACTTTTAGGAGGTATAAGCATTTACTTTTTATTTACAATTAATCGGGATGTAAGAAGTATAGAAAATAGAGTTGAAAAAATAAATGGATTGTTTGAACTTCACGATTCGGTGTTTCACGATTCCTTAGCTTCAGTTTCTCACATGATATTAAGTTCAAATTCAGACGAGGTAGCTAAGTTTATAGCTAAGTTAAAGGAGTGTAGAGACGAAGCAAAAGAAGCTATAGAAGAACTTAAGAGACTTACCAAACGCCCCGAAGGAAAGAGACTTCTTTCTCAAATGATTTCAAGGTTTCAAGACATAGAAAAAACCTTTGACGCAATTATATCTGCTGTACAGGAAAAAGACTTTAAAAAGGCAATAGAAATTTACAAAAAAGACTTAAAAGAAAAGGAAGAGGCTCTCGTTTCTGCATTTATTCCTCTTAAAAAGTACTATCAAAACGAATTAAAGAGAAGAGAACACGAGATAAACGAAATAGTAAAAGAAATAATAATGATCATACTTGGTTTTACGATACTTTCAATTATCTTTGGAATAATGTTTGCAGGACTAATTTCTTCTTCTATTAAGAAACCCGTTAGCAGACTTCAGGAAATTTTAAGAAGAATTAGAGAAGGAGACTTTACCGTAAGGGTTGACATAGAAGGAAGAGACGAAATAGGAATGATTGCTCAAAGTTTGAGGGAGATGCTTGGAAGTATGAAGAACTTGATTGGAGAGGTTAAGAGCGTGTCTGGAGCACTTGCAAGTTCTGCAGAAGAATTAAGTAGTATAACGAAACAATTTAGTTCAAGTGTTGAGACTCAGACTGAAAAGGCAACTCAAATTGCTTCTGCTGCTGAGGAGATGAGCGTTACCGTGGTTGACATCGCTAAAAACACGAGCAACATTCTTGAAGAAAGCGTCACTACTTCCAAAGTAGCAAAAGAAGGTGAAGAAATGACGGAAAAAACTGCAGAGGAGATAAAGGCAATAGAGGCTGCAACAGAAAGACTTCAGTCTATAATGGGGGTACTTGAGGAGCGTTCAAGACAGATTGAAAATGTCGTTACATTTATAAAGGATGTTGCAGAACAAACAAATCTTCTCGCACTAAACGCAACTATTGAGGCGGCAAGAGCAGGAGAACACGGAAAGAGTTTTGCGGTAGTTGCAGGAGAAATCCGCAAACTTGCAGAAAGAACTAACAAGTCAACAGACGAAATAGCTAAAGTGATAAAGGAAATTCAGCAAGTAGTAGTGGATGTAAAGAAAGAAGTAGAAGCAGTAAATTCCAAAGTAATTACTGGCGTTGAACTTTCAGAAGAGGCTTCTAAGATACTTAACGAAATTGCTAACAAGGCAGAAAACTTACAGCAGATGATTCAGAGCATAGCAAGTGCAACTGAAGAAATGAGTACGGTTGCTGATCAGATTGCTCAAGACATTAACAAAGTAGCAGAGGCGTCAAGAGAACTCAATCAGGGAATTGAACAGACAGTTCAAACTGCAGAGGAAGTTGCAAAACTTGGAACTGAGCTTAAGGACGCAGTAGAGAAGTTTAAAGTTTAAATGGCAAAACAGACGAGTTTAAAACTTGAAGACAGAAGTAAAGTAATAGAGGTTTTTACTGACGGATGTTGTCTTGGAAACCCAGGTCCTGGTGCCTGGGCTTGTCTTATTAAGTTAAACGGTAAACCAGTTGTTTTATCAGGTGGTGAATCCCTTACCACCAATAATAGAATGGAACTTCAGGCAGTGATTTCTGCCTTATCTTACTTTAAAACCCCTAAGAAACTTATAGTCTATACGGATTCAAACTACCTTTTAAAAGGAATTACTGAGTGGTTACCAAACTGGAAGAAAAGGGGATTTAAAACTTCAGAAGGTAAAAAGGTTAAGAACATAGATCTTTGGATAAAACTTGACGAATTGAATAAGTTTCACGAGGTCGTTTGGAAAAAAGTAAAAGCTCACAGCGGGATAAAAGAAAACGAATTCGTTGACAAGTTAGCTAAAAATACCGCTCAAAAAATTAAAACGAGGGATAAGAGGTGAGTAAGTACCTCATTGGAATTACAGGAGCAAGTGGGGTTATTTACGCGTGGACGCTTTTAAAGGCTTTTAAAAACACGGGAATAGAGACCGAGGTAATAGTGACTGATCCTGCAAAAAAGGTTTGGGAGCAGGAGCTTGGTTTTGAGTGGACAGAGGTAAAAAGATTCGTTTCAAAAATATACCTTGAACACGAAATAGACGCTCCTCCTGCAAGTGGAACCTCAAACTACTCTGGTATGATAGTAATTCCTTGTAGCATGGCAACCCTTTCTGCAATAGCAACTGGTGCCTCAAGGACACTTCTTCAAAGGTCTGCTGATGTTATGTTAAAGGAAAAAAAGCCACTTATCCTTGTGATAAGAGAAACGCCTTTAAGTCTTATTCACATAAAAAACATGGAGATGTGCGCTCTTGCAGGAGCAACTATTTTTCCAGCAATGCCTGCATTTTATTTAAAACCAAGAAGTTTGCAAGAACTCGTAGAAGGATTCGTAGGAAGAATTTTAAACTTTTTGGGAGTAAAGCATTCACTTTCTAAGAGCTGGGAGCAAGAGTACGAGAAATACCAAAGCACCAGTTATTCCGAAGACTGAACCAAAGGTTACTGCAGGCGTGGTTCCTGACAGAAGAGAAACTTTTTTTATTAACACTCCCTTCTGATTCACGCCAAGCTTTGTAATTACTCTTCCACTCGGTGCAATAATTCCTGAAATACCGGTATTTGCTACCTGAACGACGAACCTGCGGGATTCCACAGCTCTTACTATTGCCATCTGAAAGTGCTGATAAGGACAGGAGGTGTCGTCAAACCACGCATCATTAGTAAAAACAACCACGAAACTTGGATTAAATACGAGTCTTTCTCTAACTAAAGAAGAAAACGCACTTTCAAAACAAATTAAAGGAAGCACGAGAACTTTTTTATTATTAACCTCAAAAATAAGTAGCTTAGAATTTCCAGAGGAAAAGTAAATCTCTTGAGGTAAAATGTTTTTTAAAAAGAAAAGCACTGAAGGATAGGGTAGGTATTCTCCAAAAGGAACGAGTTTTTCTTTGTCGTAGTAATCAATCACTTTTCCGTTTTTAACAGCAATTACGGAATTGTAAAGTTTTCCGTTTACGAATCTGAAAGTACCTAAGAGAAATACGGCGTTTTTAAAAGGAGAAAGCATAGTTTTTACTTCTGCGTCAAGTTCAGGATTTTGACCGTAAAAGTAGGGAAATGCAGTTTCGGGAAAGATGATCACTCCAGAAAAGTTTTCGTTAACTTTTTTTAAAAGTTTTAAATATTCGTTAAACATGTAATCAAAGTCCTGAGCAAGTTTTACTTTTTGAGGAATGGAAGGCTGGATAATTGCCACTTTTACTTCGTTTTTCGTTCTCAATACCTTAAATTCGTTAAGCCTTACTTTTCCATACACGAACACGAGCAAAAATAACGCAACGAAATAAACTAACGAGCTTAACTTAATACTCTTTTTTTTAAAAATTGAATAAGCTATTAAAAATACGAAATAATTTGTGAAAAAAAATAAAAAGTTTAAACCCTGTATTCCAAAAATGTCAGCTACTTGAAGGAGGGTAGGGTAGTTTGAAAGCGTGTATCCAGGAGACTCCCAGGGGAATCCTTCAAAGAGATGCGACTTTAAAAACAGAGCACCAGTAAAGACGAGAGAAAAACACAAGGCTTTAAAAAAATTTGGTTCTTTAAACAAACTAAAGTGCTTGGAAATTACGCAGGCAAGGGCGTAATAAGTTGAAAGGTAAAGACACAAAAGTAGTAACACACCTATTGAAGAAAAAAGACTAAGATTACCAAACTCGTAAATTACGAAAGCTATCCAATAAAGCATAGTAATAAAGTGAAAAAGACCAAAAGTTAGCCCCAAAAGAAAGGAAAGTTTTTTTGAAGAGGACTTTAAGACGGCAAACATGAGAAAAAGTAAGGAAACAGGCATTAAAAAGTAAAGATTAAACTTTGGAAAAGTTAGAGTTAAGAGCAAACCAGATGTAGCTGAACTCAGGAAGAGGAGTGAATTCTTACTTTTAAAAGTTCTATTTTCCTGGGAGTAGCTCTTAGGATTTCTACTTCCAATGGGGGAATCCATACCTTTTCTCCAGGAGCTGGAATTCTTTTTAAGTGACTTATTATAAGTCCTGAAATTGTTTCAAAGTCCCCTTTAGGTAATTCTATGTTAAAACACTTTTCAAGGTGCCTTAACTTAAAAGTTGCAGGAAGAAGAATCCAGCCCTCTGGATCTGGATGAGGGCAAATGATTTCATTTTTTACGAGCTCCCTAAAAACATCTTTTAAACGAAACATACCAGTTAGCTCAGAGTGTTCGTCTATTGCAAAGGCTACCTCTTTTCTCTTTTCTATGAGTTTTTCAAGAGCAGATACAACGGATATGTTTTCAGGAATCATTAAAACTTCGTCTATAGCAGACCTCCAGTTAAACTCCTTAAGGTGCATGCCTGTTACCAGGTCTTTAATGTAAGCAACTCCTTCCAGATTGTCTATGGACTTTTTATAAACGGGATAAAAGAGATGAGGAAATTTTGAAATAGTTTCTTTTACCTGTTCCCAGGACATGTTAAATTCCAGCCCCACCAGTCTATTTATTGGAATGACCAGCTCTCTTACCTCAAGATTCTTAAGCTCAAGAAAATTTAATATAAAGTTTTCTTCAAATCCTGAAAGAATGTTTTCTTCTTTAAAGTCCTCAAGAAGCTCTTTTATTTCTTCCTCAACTTCAGAGACTTCGCCAGTTCTTTTTTTAAAGAGCCTTTTAAAAAAGTTAAGGAATTGTCCCATAAATGTCCTGCGTTTCCAGCCAATTTACATAGCTTTTTACCGCCTCTTCAAGAGAGGTTATAGGTTTATTATAACCTGCTTTTTTCAATTTTGTAATGTCTGCCTGAGTAAAGTATTGATACTGCTTTTTTAAGTTTTCTGGCATGTCTATGTACTCTATGTTTGGTTCAAGCCTCAAGGCAGAAAACACTGCAAGTACCAAGTCTTTAAAAGTTCTTGCTTTACCAGTGCCAACATTAAATATTCCGTTAACATCAGGATTTTCCCAAAAAAACAGAGTTACTTCTACTGCGTCTTTTACATAAATAAAGTCCCTCTTTTGTCCACCGTCAGGATAGTCTGGATGATAGGACTTAAAGAGTTTTACTTTGCCTGTTTTTTTTATTTGTTCGTAAGCCTTTAAAACTACGCTTCTCATTTCTCCTTTGTGGAACTCTTTTTCACCAAAAACATTAAAGTACTTAAGCCCAACGACCTTGTCTAACAAACCATTGTAATAAAGCCAAAGATCAAAGAGCTGTTTTGAGAATCCATAAGGATTAAGAGGCTTAAGCTGTGGAATAAGTTCGTGAGCATCTGAAAAACCGAGTCTTCCATCTCCATAAGTTGCTGCAGAAGATGCATAAATAAAACGGACATTATTCTTAATGCAATACTTTGCAAGCTCTTTTGAATACTTGTAGTTGTTTTCGTATAAGTATCTGAAGTCTTTTACCGTAGTGTCACTGCAGGCACCAAGGTGAAAAATCACATCTACCTTTCCAAGTGCTCCAGAGTTTAAAATTTCAAGAAATTCGTCCTTTTCTACATAATCAACAAACTTAAGTCCAAGGAGGTTTTTCCACTTTATTCCCTCTGCAAGGTGGTCAACTATAATGATGTTTTTTGCTCCCCGCTTGTTTAAAGCTTCAACGAGATTAGCTCCTATAAATCCAGCTCCTCCAGTAACTATTATGTATCCCATTTAATAATCCTCCTTAAAGTTTGATAAACAGTAAAGTCATAACTCCGGTTACGAGAGTAATGAGTAATACCGGAATGATAACCTGTTTAATAAACTGAGCTTCTTCCTTTCCTTTAACTCCTATGGTTGCAGCAGCGTTCGTGATTTTAGCAGGGGTAATAGCAGAAGCAATTCCACCACCTACTGCGTGAGCAGCATATATCCACATAAACGCTGATGCTCCAACTGTTGAAGTAGCTGCCTCCCATTGAATCTTTGCAAAAAGTACATTAGAAGCGGTTTCACTTCCACCAACGAATGTTCCAATTACTCCCAAGAACGGAGAAATAAGAGGATAAAGTCCTCCAAAAAGCTTTGACAAGCTAAGGGCGATAATTCTGTCCATGTTAAGAGTGGCAAAAAACTCAGAAGGAACGAGTCTTCCGTTTACCACATGCATAGCAGACCAAGCCATGATAAACGCAACTGCAAAAAATAGAGAGTAAGCTATAAAAGGTCCCCATATACGCTTAAACCAAATAGCAGTGGCACGCTTAAATTGTTCTCCACTTGGTCTTAAAATAGGAATTGAAAGGATACACACCACTAAAATCCAGAACCACACATTACTTAAGATGTTTAGGTCTGCTTTTTTGTCTGCAAACACATGTATTACTTCTGCCTTTCCAAGGGCATTAGCAAGTTTAACTTTTATTGAAGAAAGGTTCACGACAAAGGAGATGATTATAAGTAGGATAAAAGGAGAAAAAGCTCTAAAGTCAAATTGAGCAGAAGTTTGCTGAGTTTGGACTTTGGAATTGGACTTGGCTCTGTAATAAAAGTAAACGAAAAGCATCGTGGTAATTCCTGCAACGATTCCGATTATTTCAACGGGAACGAGCCTAAACTTAGCGCAAATTAACGCAGTTCCTGAAAGAATAAGTCCCGCGAGAAGCGCAGGCAGAAAGTTCTTTTTCATTGCAGAAAAGCCTCCAACTGCGTAAAGCATAAGAAAAGCAAAACACACAGATACTACAGGTAAGAAAAGAGTTATCTTGTAGGTAAAGTCCCATATAAAGTGCTCAAGTCCAGTGATACCAGGTGGATTTATTCCAAATATCTTTACTGCAATTTTTGCAGGAAGTGTTATCGGAATTGAGAAAAGAGCAAAAGATGTTAGAGGATCGTAGCAAAGAATACTTATAGCAATTGCTGCTACAGAGGAAAAACCAAGTGCAATAAAAATAGGTGGGAACATAGCTGGAGTAACCATTCCAAGAGCAGTGCTCAAAGAACCAAACCCCATTCCAAGAAAAAGGGTTTGTTCTTCCTTAGTTTTGGCAATTCCTTTTATGTAGTTGATTATTCGTTGCAAAGCTCCTGTTTCTTTCATCAAAAAGATTAAAAACATAGTAAAAATAACTGCTAAGGTAATACCAAGACCTTTTATAATTCCCATTGCAGTTGCACCCCAGACCACATTCCAGGGTGTACGAAAGTAATAGACTGCGAGAAACATTGCAAGGATCCAACCTATTATTGATACGAAAGTTCCTGAACGATGAAACATAAGCATTCCTATTAGAACGATCAAAAGAGGAAGTATAGCCATAAAAAAGTTCATACTCACCCCCTCCCTCGTGTTTTTAGTCCTACTTTTATAGCATAACTTTTTTAAAAATTCAAGAAAAAGTTTTGATTTTTAAAGTAACAAAAACGCTTTTTAGGTTTAAAAAGTTTTAAAAACAAAAGAAAATACGCAAAATTTGTAAAACATTTAGAATTTTAGTGTGTAAGTAAATAATTTCAAAAATTACTTTAAAATTTTTGAATTTTTACTCTTGACTTTTTGGACAAGTTCCTTTATTTTGGTTTATAGTGGTATGAAGTGGTAAAAAGTGGAATAAATGTTCAGAGGGAAATTTAGACACAATTTAGATAATAAAGGAAGGTTTAGTCTTCCTTCAAAGTTTAGAGAGGTTTTGCGAGTAAAGTATGGAAGTGAAAACCTCGTTATTACTAATTATCCAGACTGTTTGGTGGCGTATCCAGTTAAAGAGTGGCAAAAAATTGAACAAAGGCTGTTAAACATGCCTTGGTCTATACCAGAAGTAAGACAATACTTGAGATTTTTCTTAGGTTCTGCTGAAGAGTGCCAGCCTGACAAACAGGGCAGAATTCTCCTTCCTCAATCTTTAAGACAGGAGATAAACCTTGAAAAAGAGGTAATTCTCCTTGGTATGCTTAATCACTTTGAAATATGGAATCCTAAGGACTTAGAGAAACAGTTTAAACACACTAAGGAAAACTTTAGCCAGATCGTACAAGCAATAAATCCTTACTTAACAGGAGAGAAAGATTTGGCAACATGAGCCTGTTCTTTTAAAAGAGGCTTTGGAGTGGTTAAAAGTGGAGCCAGAAGGGGTATATGTTGATGCAACTGCAGGACTGGGTGGACACAGCAGTGCAATACTTGAAAGGCTCTCTGAAAAAGGCAGACTTTACTGCTTTGAGTGGAACGAGGACACCTACGAATACCTAAAAGAACGCTTTAAAAACGAAAAAAGAGTAAAACTTTACAACAAAAGTTTCGTTGAGCTGGGGCAGGTGTTGAAGACAGAAGGGGTACTTGCAGACGGAATTTTGTTTGACCTTGGTTTGTCCTCTTACCTCATTGAGGGATCAGGAAGAGGTTTTACTTTTCAAAAAAACGAGCCCCTTGACATGAGAATGAGCTTAAACGCAGAATTGACTGCAGAGTTCGTTTTAAATAGATACACCTTTAAAGAGCTTGCAGAAGTCTTTAAAAGAGGAGAGGTTCCAAAGGCAGAAAAGTTTGCGTCTTTTATCTGTAAAAAGAGAAAACACAAACCACTTTCTACCACCAAAGACCTGGTTGAAGCTGTTAAAGAGTTTTATCACTCAACGAAAAAAGACCTCCTTGCAGTAGTGTTTCAGAGTATAAGAATAGAGGTAAACAAAGAGCTTGAGAATCTTGAGACTGCGCTTAAAGAAGCAGTGGAGTGCTTAAAGACAGGTGGAAGACTCGTCGTGATATCCTTTCACTCACTTGAGGACAGGATCGTAAAGAGGTTTTTAAAAGAGTGTGAAAAGATAAAACCCCTTACCAAAAAGCCAATCGTGCCTACCAAAGAGGAGGTTAGGAAAAACCCCAGGGCACGAAGTGCAAAAATGAGAGTAGGAGAAAAGCTATGAGAACTTACGGAGTAGCAGTAAGAAAAACCAGAGTTTTTAAGGTGAACTCAGACAGTGCACTTGCTAAAGGAAAAACGAAAAAGGCAGTAAAGGCGTGGATCACGAACTTGCTTTTTGGGATACTCGTTTGCGTTAATCTCTTTACTCTCGTCGTTTTTCTTTGTAAAACTTATACCTTTATAAAACTTAAACTTGAGTTAAATCAACTTCAAAAGGAAAACAAAGAGCTCACTAAAGTGTATAATCAAATGACTTCAAGAGTGATTCTTGAAAAAAAAGCAAAGGAATTTGGACTTAGACCACCAACTCAAAAAGATGTAATAAAGCTGAGGTAGTGGAAATGGAGTGCAAAAACTGGACCTGCAGAGTTTTGATTATCTTAAGTTTATTAGTTCTCGGAATAGTCGTGGTTTCTAACCTTTTTGCAGATAGGGTAAAAAAAGAGCAAGCTACTATAGGTAAAAAAAGAGGTTACATCCTTGACAGAAATTACCATCCTATTGCAATTACCATTGCACGATACAAGGCTTATTACCTTTTAAACAACGACTTTTTTTGGGACAGAATTCCACCAGAGGTTAAAAAGTACATAAAAACCACTATCAACCTTCCAAAGAAAGGACTCATTCTTCTTTCTGACGACCTTTCACCTGACGAAGCTCAGAAGCTGAGCAAAGTTGATCATGTGATAATAGAAAAAGGATTTAAGAGAATAGTGCTTCAGCCATTTATGAAGTTTTTAATAGGGGAAACAATGGACGGACTCGGTATTTCTGGAGTTGAAAAAGCTTTTGACAACACATTGAGAAAGGGAAAAACCGTTATCTTGTCTCTTAGTTTACCACTTGAAAAGAGGCTTTACACAGCCTCAAAGAGGTTTAAAGACTGCAAGTTTAGCGCAGCTCTCTTTGACATACCAACAGGAGAAATCCTTGCTTATGTAGATTCACCCCAGTCTCCTATGTTTGCTAAAGTATTCCCTGAAAGGGCTTTTGGACTTAAAATAAGGGGAGTAGCAAACTTTCTGTGGGAACCAGGGTACCTTCAAAACTTAATGCAGTCTTCTAACGGAATAAACCTCTGGTACCTTGCTAAGCTTTACATGGAATCTCTTTGCAATCGCAGAATTAATCCAACTATTTTGTACAAAAAAGACGACGAACTTTGTAAGACCAATATTTCTTCTTTTGAAAAAGAGTTTTATATTAATAACACCATCGTTAAAGTGTGGATAAAAGGAAAAAGACTTTTAATAGCAGGGGTTGAGCTTGAGAAACAGGATGTAAGTCCAGAGGTAGTAGAAAAGAGGCTTAACAGCATAGCAAGACATGTTCTTTAAGGATGAAGAGGGTGGAAGAGCTTATTAAAGACATAGAGGTCGTTGAGACGAGGGGAAAAGCAGAGTTATTAAAAGGGTGGATTACTGGAGTAACAGAGGATTCCCGTCAAGTTAAGCCAGGCTACATCTTCGTTGCAAAGCACGGAACTAAACAAACCGGAGAGAAGTTTATACCCGACGCAATTAAAAGAGGAGCAACAGTCATCGTAAGAGAGAGTCCGTGTGAAAACTCAGAGCTATTTGAAAATGTGCTTCAGATAAGGGTAAGAAATACAAGAGAAGCCCTGAGCAGACTCGTGCTAAGGTTTTTTGACGAGCCACAAAAAAGACTTACCCTTATTGGCATTACAGGAACGAATGGAAAAACTTCTGTAAGCTACTTTTTAAAAGAATTTTTGAGAAAAAAAGGTATAAAAACCGGATACATAGGAACTCTTTGTTACGAAATTGACAAAGTCTATAAAGCCCTTCACACCACTCCACCAATAGAAACCCTAAGTTTTTACTTAAGTGAAATGGTAAAAAGAGGTTTTTCTCATTGCGTGATGGAGGTTTCTTCTCACGCCTTGTCTCAGGAAAGGGTGTGTGGACTTGAGTTTGACGCTTGCGTTTTTACCAATCTTTCTCCAGAGCACCTTGACTATCACTCAGACCTTGAAGACTATTATCAGGCAAAAAAAAGACTCTTTTTGGATTACGCAAAAAAGAACGCAGTAGGTGTAATTTCCTTGGAAACCGAGTGGGGAAAGAGGCTTGCAGAAGAAGTGAAGCCATTGTTTAAAAACCTAATACTTACGAATACTCCAGAGTTTTGCGTAAAAAAGATAAAAGACGACCTGCTTGAGGTTAGAATTTTTGGCAAAGTTTTTAAGGTAAGTTCAGGACTAAGTGGATACCAGCTTAAAAACCTCGCAACGGTTTGTGGGGTGCTTCTGGGTATGGGATTTCCTCTGGAAGAAGTGATAGAGGGTATCCAAACTCTAACTCCACCAGAAGGAAGGCTTGAAAAGGTTGCAGAATACAAAGGAGCAAAGTTTTTCGTTGACTATGCTCATACTCCAGACGCTCTGAAAGAGGCTATTCTCTCAGTTAGAGACTTTGCTAAAAACAGAGTAATAGTGGTTTTTGGTTGTGGGGGAGACAGAGACAAGCACAAGAGAGCTCCTATGGGAGAGATAGCAACCACCTTAGCAGATTACGCAATCGTTACATCAGACAATCCAAGAACAGAACCACCAGAGGCAATTATAGAAGACATACTTAAAGGTATAAAAGGAAAAAATTACGAGGTAGTAGTTGACAGAAAAGAGGCAATAAAAAGGGCAGTGAGTATTGCAGAAGAAGGGGATGTAATTCTCGTTGCTGGAAAAGGGCACGAGGATTATCAGGAAATACAGGGAAAGAGAATACCTTTTTCAGACAGGCTCGTTATTTTAGAGGCAACTTCAGAAAGAAAGGGGTGCGAGCATGAATGTGGCAAATAAGTTCGTTACAGAAGACATAGTAAGAGCAGTAAACGGCATACTTATAAACGGAGACATGGGAATTCCTTTTAGAGGGATTTCTACGGACAGCAGAACGATTAAACCAGGTTATCTTTTCTGGTGTTTAAAAGGGGAAAGATTTGACGGACACGACTTCTGGAGAGAAGCTATTGACAAAGGAGCAAAAGGACTCGTTATTTCAAGGTTTCCAAAGGGTTTCAGGGTTGAGGACCTTCCCAAAACCATAAGCGTTATCTTCGTAAAGGACACCCTTATTGCACTCGGTGACCTTGCTAATTTCTGGAGAAGAAAACTAAACATACCTATTATAGCAATAACAGGTTCTTGTGGAAAGACTACCACTAAAGAAATGACCTGTGCCATAGTTTCAAACTTTTGGAAGTGTGGAAAAACTCCAAAAAACTTTAACAACCTTATAGGTGTTCCACTTGCCATTTTGAGTTTTAAAGAAGGGGATGTGGAAGTTGGTATAGTTGAGCTTGGAACAAATGCACCTGGTGAAATAGCAAGGCTTGCTGAAATAGTTGAACCTCAAATAGGAATTATAACCTGCGTAGCTCCTTCACACCTTGAAGGACTTGGCTCAGAAGAGGGTATTTTAAAGGAAAAGCTTTCGCTTTTTGAAAAGGTTAAAGAAGACGGGATACTCGTCTATAATAGAGATCAGGAAGTGCTTGTAAAAGCGGTTGAAAAGTTTCCTCACAAAAAAATTGCATTTGGAAACTCTCTTGAGGCTGATGTGGGATTTATCGTGGAGAGTGTAAATCAGGACGAAGTTAAAGTGAAGTTTAAGGTAAAAGAGGTAGAAAGAGAGATAGAGCTTTCAAACATAGGCATACACAATCTTTACAACCTATCAGCAGGTATTGCAGGAAGCCTTGCCCTTGGCATTGAGCCGGAAAAGATCTTGGAAGTCGTGCCAAACATAGAGCTTTACACCAGAAGCAGTGTTTACAAGCTGGGAAAGGTGCTTCTCATAGACGATGCGTACAACGCAAATCCCTTTTCAATTAAAGCTGCTTTAAACTACATTAAAAACTTTAAAGACTTTCCGAAAAAACTCGCAATTCTCGGAGACATGAAGGAGCTCGGAAAATTTTCTCAAAGCTTACACGAGGAGATAGGCAAACTCGTGTCTGAGTTCGTTGACGAGGCGTGGTTCGTAGGAGAAGAGGCAAAGTTTTACCTAAACGGTTATAACAGTTCAAAACCCTATAAGTACTTTAAGACCTCAGAGGAGTGTGCAGAGTTTATAGAAGCAAACAAAGAGGTTTTTAACGAGGAGATGCTCGTTTTGGTTAAGGGTTCAAGAGCTGTTCAGCTTGAAAAAGTGGTTGAAAAGATAAAGGAGGTTTTGAGTTAGTGTTTTACCACCTTTTTTATCCACTTGCTAAGTTTTGGACGGTGTTTAATGTTTTTAAGTACATTACTTTTAGAATGATTTGTGGAGCGGTTTTTTCCTTTTTTATAGTGTATTTTCTGATGCCGTACTTTATAAGGTTTATGAAGAAAAAGCAGTTTGGACAGATTATAAGAGAGGAAGGACCTTCTCATCACAAGGCAAAAAAAGGCACTCCCACTATGGGAGGGGTTGTTTTAGTTTTAAGTATATTAATTGCAACTCTTCTTTGGTGCAGACTTGACAACGGTTTCGTTTGGTGCGTTCTCATTGCAACGCTTGGTTTTGCTTTAATCGGTTTTATAGACGACTTTTTAAAGATAAAAAGAAAGACGAACCTCGGACTAAGGGCAAGGGAAAAGTTGGTGCTTCAGGCACTGATCGCAGTTGGATTTTACTACATTGCCTTTAAGGTTTTGGGGCTTTCTTCAAGGCTTTACTTCCCGGTGTTTAAAAACCTGACACTTGAACTTGGAAGTTTTTACCTGATTTTTTCCATGCTGGTTATAGTTGGAAGCTCAAATGCAATGAATCTTACTGACGGGCTGGACGGGCTTGCAATCGTTCCTTTTATAGTGGTTGCAGGAGTCTATGCAATTTTTAGCTATGTAACAGGACACAAGATTTTTGCTCACTACCTTTACCTTCCTTACATACCAATGGCATCAGAGCTTGCTATATTCTGTGGAATTCTGGTGGGAACCGGGCTTGGTTTTCTCTGGTACAACGCACATCCAGCAGACATATTTATGGGAGATGTAGGATCTCTTGGACTTGGAGCAAGCATAGGTGCTGTTTCTGTTTTAATAAAGCAGGAAATATTGTTAGTGCTTGCAGGCTGGGTATTTGTAATGGAGGCAATTTCAGTTATACTACAGGTTGGATACTTTAAAATTACTAAAGGAAAAAGACTTTTTAAAATGGCTCCAATTCATCACCACTTTGAATTAAAAGGATGGCCAGAGAACAAAGTAGTGGTTAGGTTTTGGATAATTGCTATAATATGCGGTTTTCTTGCTTTGAGCACGCTTAAAGTTAGGTAAATTATGGACTTAAAGGGAAAAAAGGTGGTAGTGATAGGGCTTGGGAAAAGCGGAGAATCTGCCGTAAAACTGCTTTTAAGCAGGGGAGCAGAGGTTCTAATTCTTGAGAAAAAAGAGGAGCACGAGTTAAACCCAAGGATGGTTGAAGAAGTGAAAAAGCTGGGTGCAGAGCTCGTGACAGGAACCCAGTCTCCTGAGTTTGCAAAGGGAAAAGACTTGGTAGTAGTAAGTCCTGGTGTGCCAAAAGAGGTCTATTCTGGGTTTTCAAAGTTTTGTCCGGTTATTGGAGAGCTTGAGCTTGCGTGGGAGCTTCTTGAAAGTAAGCCTCAAACCGTTGCAATTACCGGAACAAACGGAAAAACCACCACCACTGCAATGGTCTCAGAAATACTAAAAACCTCTGGATACAGGGTTTTTACCGGTGGAAATTACGGAATACCCTTGAGTGAGCTCGTGTTAAGAGGCACAAAGGTGGATAGAATAGTGCTTGAGGTTTCAAGTTTCCAGCTTGAAACTATTAAAGAGTTCTCTCCGAATGTGGGAATTTTATTAAACATTACTCCTGATCACCTTGAAAGGTACGAGTCTGAAAAGGAATACGCAGAGTACAAGTATAGAATGTTTGAAAATCAGAAAGAGGAGGACAAAGCGGTTCTTTATTGTAACTTACCTTACTTTGAGGAGTTTAAAGAGAAGGTAAAGGGTAAAGTTTATACATTTGGAGAATGCGGCGGGGAGGCGCGGTTGATTGGTGAAAACAGGTTTAGTTTAAAGCCAGGGCAGGGGGAGGAGGTGTATAGCTTTGACGGCTTTAAACTGCTTGGTTTGCACAATAAGTTAAACTACTTAGCTGCCTCCCTTGCCGCAAGGCTTTTAGGAGCCTCTCCGTCTGCAGTGCAGAAACTCGTTAGAGAGTTTACCGGATTTCCTCACAGGATGGAGTTCGTAGCAGAGGTAGGAGGTGTTTATTTCGTGAATGACTCCAAGGCGACCAATGTTGATGCAACCCTTCAGGCACTGAAAAGCTCTGTGCCACCAGTTATTTTGATAATGGGGGGAAGACACAAAGGAGCAGGATACACCTCGTTAATTCCTTATCTTGGTGAAAAGGTTAAACTTTTGATACTTATGGGTGAGGCAAGGTGGATAATAGGAGAGCAGATAGGAGGTGTGGTTGAAACCCTTTACGCTAAAAATCTGGATGAAGCAGTGCTTCTTGCGATTAAAAGGGCGCAATCAGGTGATACCGTGCTTCTTTCTCCTGGATGTTCAAGCTTTGACGAGTTTAACAGCTACGAAGAAAGGGGGCAGAGGTTTAGGGAGCTCGTGTGGAAGTATGCACCTAAGGTTCTTGAAGAAAAGGGTGAAAGGGTGTGGCACTAAAGTGGCTTATAGTAGCAGGAGGAACAGGAGGACACTTGTTTCCTGCAATAGCAATAGCAGAAGAGTTGATTAAAAGGGGAAGAGAAGTGGAATTCGTGTCTGGAACGAGAGATGTAGAAAAGATGATTTTAAAAGACGCACCTTTTAAGGTGCATCACATAGATGTAGAGGGATTTTTAGGAAGAGGCATCCACAGGCAAATAAGGGCTTTTTTTAAGCTTAACAGGGCTGTTTTGAAGTCACTTGCAATCGTAAAGAAATTTAATCCAGATGTGATTTTTGCCACAGGAGGATATGTTTCAGTGCCGGTTGTTATTGCAGGAAAGTTAAAGGGAAAACCAACGGGTTTACACGAGCAAAACAGCATACCTGGAGTTGCAAATAGACTTCTTTCAAAGCTCGTTGACAAAGTTTTTATAAGCATAAAAGGAAGTGAGGCTTACTTTCCAGAAAAAAAGGTGGTAATTTCTGGTAATCCTGTAAGAGAAAGCGTATTAAAGTCTGAGATTGGTAAAAAAACAGGGAAACAGCTTCTCATTCTTGGAGGAAGTCTTGGAGCGAGGTTTATAAACGATGTAAGTTTAAAGATAGTACCAGAGCTTTTGAAAACCGTAAAAGACTTGAAAGTGGTGCATCAAACCGGAACCGCAGACTTTGAAAGGGTAAAAAAAGAATACGAAAGGGCTTTAGACGAAAGAGAAGCACACAGGGTAGAGGTTTACCCTTTTATAAGAGACATGGGAAGTGCGTACGGAGCTTCTGACTTGATTCTTGCAAGGGCAGGAGCAACGACTCTTGCAGAGCTTTTTGCAACTGGAAAACCAGCAGTACTCATACCTTTTCCTTATGCAACCCACAATCATCAGGAAAAAAACGCAGAGCTCGTTGCCAAAAAAGGTGGAGCAATTTTGATGAGAGAATCAGAGGTAACTGCTGAAAAATTACTAAAAACCCTTTACAATTTACTCACATCTGATAAAAAACTTAAAGAAATGGCAGAAGTTATGAAAAGTTTTTACATTCCAGAGTCAAAAGAGGTCATAATAAACGAAATGGAGGGGCTTTTGAGTCATGCTTAAGGTAGGAAGTAAAAAGCTGAGGTTTCACTTTATAGGAATTGGTGGAGTTGGGATGAGCAGTCTTGCAAGGGTTCTTTATTCTCTTGGGCACGATGTGTCAGGGTGTGATCTTTCAGAAAACAAGTACACCCGTATGTTGAAAAAAGAGGGAATAAAGGTTTACAAAGGGCACTCAGTTGAGCACTTAAAAGATGTGGATGTAGTGGTTTATTCTTCTGCTATACCAGAGGACAATCCAGAGCTCGTTTTAGCAAGGGAAATGGGGCTCTGGGTTCTTTCACGAGCTCAGCTTCTTTCAGAGGTAATAAGCTTGTATCCTAAAAGCATCTTGATTGCAGGGTCTCATGGAAAAACCACTACTACTTCAATGATAGCAGAGGTTCTGCTAAAGCTTGGGAAAAATCCCACCTTTTTAGTAGGTGGAATAATAAACAGCATAAACACGCACTCGGTATTGGGAAAAGGGGAGTACTTGGTTGCTGAGGCAGACGAAAGCGACGGTTCTTTTTTGTGCTACAATCCGTTTATAGAAGTGATAACCAACATAGACAAGGAGCACCTTGACTTTTACGCAGACTTCAACGCAATAAAAAAGGCGTTTATAAACTTTATAAAAAGGTGTTCTCCAGAGGGTGGAGTAATAATGTGTGGAGACGATCCAGGAGTTAGAGAGGTCTTAAAAGAGATATCAGGACCGTTTTTGCTTTACGGATTTTCAGAAGGAAACGAGCTTAAAGGAGTGATAGTAAAAGACGACGCACGCCCGATCGTTGAGGTATATTATCAGGGAGAGTTCTTAGGCAAACTAAGGCTTAAGATTCCTGGCTTGCACAATGTTTTAAACGCTCTTGGAGTTATAGGAGTAGCTCTAATGTTAAGGCTACCAATGGAGGAGGTTCTTAAAGCACTTTCTGAATTTGAAGGAACTGGTAGAAGGCTTGAATTTAAGGGAATATGGAAGAGAGCAATAATGATTGACGACTACGCACATCACCCAACAGAAATAAGGGCAACTCTTGAGGCATTAAAGAAGCTTTATCCTGAAAAGAGGTTGGTTCTTGTTTTTCAGCCTCACAGATACACGAGAGTAAAGGCTTTGTGGAACGAGTTTTTACTCGTTTTAAAGGATGTGGATGTATTGGTTCTTACGGAAATATATCCTGCAAGTGAAAAACCCATTCCTGGCGTGTCAGGAGAGGCTTTTTACGAAAGTTTAAAAGAACTAAGAGGAAGTAAGCCGAGCTTTTTTGCAGAAGACAAAGAAAGGGTTTTAGAGCTTCTGGATACTCTTGCAGACAAGGACAAAGTTATAGTTACTATGGGTGCAGGAGACATTTACAGAATTCATCGCAGAATTTTTGAGGAAGTAAAAGATGAAAGCAGTTGCGCTTAAACTGAAAGAGTTAAACATAAGGTATCAAGAAAAGGTTGAATTAAAAAAATACACCACCATAAAGATAGGTGGAGTGGCAGAGCTTTTGGTTTTTCCAAAAAGCATAGAAGAAGTAGTGGAAGTTTTTAGGCTGTGTGAAGAAAACGGAGTGCCTTGTTATGTTGTAGGAGGTGGAAGCAAGGTATTGATAGCAGACGGAGAGGTAAAAGCGGTTTTCGTAATGACTAAGGGATTACAGGGCTTTGAGGTGATAGAACGCACGGATGATTTCGTAAGGCTGAGGCTTGGTGCAGGAGTGGGTATAAACAAAGTGATTTCCTGGGGAATAAGTCACGGTTACAGGGGACTTGAGTTTTTAGCAGGTATTCCTGCAACCATAGGCGGAAGTATCAAAATGAATGCAGGTGCTTTTGGCAGTGAGGTAAAAAAGTTAGTAAGAAGAATGAGGCTTTTAAGAGGTAAAGAAGTGGTAGAGGTTGAAAATAAAGAAGAGTTCTGGGATTACAGAAGACTTAAACTTGAAGGGATCGTTCTTGAGGCTGAACTTGAGTTTGAAAGAGAGTCTTCAGAGAGGATTAAAGAAGAGGTGATAAAGGGAATTAGTTTGAGAAGAAAAAAACAGCCCTTTAGCAGAGCGACTTTTGGAAGCGTGTTTAAAAATCCAAAAGGGGACTTTGCAGGAAGGCTTATAGAGGCAGTAGGTCTTAAAGGTAAAACCTGTGGAGAGGCAAGGATTTCACCTGTACACGCAAACTTTATAGAAAACCTGGGAAGAGCAAGGGCAGAGGATGTATTAAGGCTTATGAAAGAGGCTATAGAAAAAGTTTTTAAACTCTTTGGAGTAATACTTGAGCCAGAGGTAAACCTCATAGAGTGCAGGGTTTAGCCATGAGTGAAAAAGAAGAAAAAAATAAAAAAGAAAAGAGCTGGATTAAGTTTGCAGGATGCTTAGGAGGATTAGTAGGAATTTTTGCTTTTATTGTTTACTTACTTTACTTTACGGATGTTTTCGTTTTAAAGAAAATAAGAGTGGTTGGTGCTCATAAAGTGAACAAAAATTACATAATAGCTTCAACTGGATTAAGAGGAGGAGAAAGACTATTTAGGATTCCTTTAAAAAACATAAAGGCGAAAATACTAAAGGATACGAGAATAAAGGATGTAACACTGATAAGACACATACCAGATACCCTTGAGATAATCGTAAAAGAGAGAAAGCCAATAGCTATTCTTAAAGAAAAAGGTGGTCTTTACTTGATTGACGCAGACGGAGTAAAGATCACAAAGGCAAGCCCTTCGGATAACGATTTGTATCCAATTATAACTATAAAGGACTATAAAAACGAAAAAGAGCTTCTTAGGTTTTTAAAGTGGCTTAAGAACAACAACAGGTATCTTCCAGTGTTTGAGAACATAAAGAAGGTGGTTCTTGATTCAGACGAGCTCGTTATGAAAACCAAGGATGGATTTTCTATTTATTTTCCAATTAGTAGTAAAAAGGACTGGATTTACTTTTATAGAAATCTTGACAGGATAATGCTTTACTTATACGCCAAACACCTTGAGAAAAAGATAAGGGCAATTCGTTTTGATTATCCTCGTGGAGAAGCACTAATTCAGTTTAGGGGAAAGGAGAATGGCTAAAAACCACGGAATACTCGTAGTAGATGTGGGAACGACGAAGATTTGTGCAATGGTTGGAGAGTTTAAGGAAGATGGTTTGTGGATTACAGGTATGGGAGTTTCTCCGTCTTACGGTTTAAAAAAAGGGGTGGTTATAGACATTGAAGAGGCAACGACGAGCATTCGTGAAGCGGTTGACAAAGCACTTACTCAATCAAAAGCTGACCTTGACAAACTCATTACTTATACGAGTATTGCTGGAACTCACATTAAGACCACATCTGGCATGGGGACGAAGGTTTTAAAGGAGCAGGAGGTAACTTACGAGGATGTAAGGGACGCTATAGAAATTGCTCAAGCAGGAAGTAAAAGTGAGGACAGAAGGATTTTACACGCACTTCCAAAAGAATTCGTTATAGATCATCAAAAGGGAATAATCAATCCAGTTGGAATGACAGGAAAGAGGCTTGAAGTTCATGTAAATCTCATTACTTGCAATGCTTCTACTTTACAGAATTTGCTCAGGTGTTTTCAGAAGCTTGGGCTTGAGGTTAACGGGGTAGTTTTTCAGGGGCTTGCTTCTGCAGAAGCGGTTTTAACTCCAGAGGAAAAGGACCTTGGTGTTATAGTTATTGACTTTGGTGGAGGAACTACGGATGTCGTAGCTTATTGGAATGGCGTGTTAAGATTAGCTTTTTCACTTCCTGTGGGAGGAGAGCTTCTTACGAACGATCTTGCTATAGGACTTAGAACTTCTAAACAGATTGCAGAGGAGATTAAAAAGGAAAAAGGAGTTTGTCTTAGAGAACTCGTTAATGGAGACGAAATCATTGAGGTTCCTGGTATAGGGAACAGACCAGTTAGAAAGGTAAATCGGCAGTTTATAGCAGAAATCTTAGAGCTTAGGGTTAAGGAACTTTTTGAACTCGTTGCAAGAGAGCTTAAGAAGTACATGCTTGAGGAAACCGGAAAGCTTGACATTCGCTCCAAGTTTGGCAGTGGTATAGTGTTAACAGGTGGTTCTTCTCAGCTTCCAGGACTTATTTTGACAGTAGATCAGATGTTTGATCTTCCTACGAGAATAGGTCTTCCTTCCAACTTAAACGGTATTGGAGACGAAATTTTGGCTCCTCAATTTTCTACAGCAGTGGGGATGTTTTATTACGCAAAAACAGAGCTTGAAAGTGAGGAGTTTGACTTTCCAGAGGGAGGACTTTTGGAAAAGCTGAAAAGGGCTTTTGGTAAGTTTTTTAAAAAGTAATCTTTAAAAGGAGGTAAAAATGGCAGGAGGACTTAGTTTTGAATTAATAGATTCTGAAGAGGAAAAATTCGTTCCAACTATAAAGGTTATAGGAGTTGGTGGAGCAGGAGGAAATGCGGTAAAAAACATGATACATCACGGGCTGGAAGGAGTAGAGTTTATAGTGGTTAACACAGACCTTGCAGTTCTTGAGTTAAATCCAGCTCCTACTAAGATTCAGATTGGTAAAAAACTAACCAAAGGTAAAGGGGCAGGAGGAGATCCTGAAATCGGAAGAAGAGCAGCAGAAGAAAGTGAAAAAGAAATAAGAGATTACTTAAAAGACGCAGACATGGTTTTTATTGCTGCAGGAATGGGAGGAGGAACAGGAACAGGAGCAAGTCCTGTTATTGCAGAAATTTGTAAGTCCCTTGACATCCTTACGGTTGCAGTGGTTACGAGACCTTTTTCTTTTGAAGGAATGCACAGGTTAAAGGTTGCTGAAAAAGGGATAGAAGAGCTAAGCAAATATGTAGATACTTTGATAACCATACCAAACGACAGGGTTATAAGCTTAGGATCTCCCCAAGAAAACTTTCAAAACATGTTAAAAAAAGCAGATGATGTATTATATTATGCAGTGAAGGGTATTTCAGAATTAATTTTAAAGCCTGGATACATAAACCTGGACTTTGCAGATGTGAAAGCAGTTATGCAGGGAACAGGTGCATTTGCCTTAATGGGTGTAGGTGAAAGTAGTGGAGAAAAAAGGGCAGAAGAGGCAACATACCTTGCTATATCAAGCCCGCTTCTTGACGATGTTTCTATTTCTGGAGCACAGGGAGTGATTTTAAACATAAGCGTAAATCCACAGACTTTTAGTATTGGAGAATTACAGACGATTACGGGCATAGTTTCAAAGGAAGTTGATCCACAGGCAAAGTTTTACTGGGGATTAGTCTATGACGATTCCTTGGGTGACTTGTTGAGGGTAACGGTGATAGCAACAGGACTTAGAAGTCCAGAAGAAGAAAACGAAGTGCTAGAAGAACAAGAAGAAAAGGTGGTTAACATCGCAGAGGGACTAAAAAAAAGAGAAGTAAAGGAAAGAGAGATAGACTTTGAAGAGGATTTGGTGCTTGACGAGGAAACCCTTGACATACCCACTTTTTTAAGAAGAAACGCTGATTAAGGGAGGTGATAGCCATGATAGAGCTTGCTGCATTTGAGGATCCAGTAAAAAGACAGCCTTTAAAACTGGCGATGTTTAAGATTGACGAGGTACACAGACCACCCTTTCAAAGAGACATATCTGAAAGTTTGAAAAAACACCTTGAAATGGCTATAGAAAAACTTGGATTTTTGACTCCTATAGTGGTAGTTGAAAAGGACGGAAAGTATTATGTGGTTGACGGACAGCATCGTCTTGAGGCTATGAGAGACCTCGGAGCAAGGGAGATTCTGGGAATTATTGCAGACGAAAGCCTTTATCACCACATCCTTGAGTTTAACACTGAAAAACCCCCAAATGTAAAGGAAAAGTCCAAGCAGGCTTATCGTTTGTACAACGACCTTTTAAGAGAGGATCCTTCTTTGATAGAAGAAGAGCTTTTTACCTACTTTAAGGATCCCGTTTACATTACTTTTGGTTTTGCTCTTGAGGAATTTGATTCAAGGTTTCCAGCAAGTTTTTACGAGAGTTTTGTTTCAAAAATAGACCACTTTTTAAACATGCCAATTGGTGAGGCAGCAGAAGAAAGAAGAAAAAGGGCAGAGGCTCTGGTTGACTTAAACCAGGTAGTTAACGAGAAGTATGCAGAGTTTGGTTGGGAAAACGCACTGATGAAAGGAGACATAGTTAGAAAAGCAGTTCAGAGAGCATTTGGAGTTAGAGTGAGGACCATAGAAGAAGAGTTTTTTGCAGCAGTAGAAAGGGTTAAAGAGGCTTGTAGAGAGCTTACACCAGAGGACTTTGGAGGAGCATAAGTGCAAGAATATCCTTTGGATTACAAACCAATTTTGCGATATGTTGATGCCATTCCTTCTGAACACGGAGGACAGCCTGTATTTTTGCTGAGGGATCCACTTGGATTCGTTGAGGAAATCATAGCAGTTCCCCAGTCCATGGGGGTTATGCTTGCTTTAATGGATGGAGAGCACGACCTAAGAGACATTCAGGCTGAAGTAACCAAGCAATTTGGAGAGATCGTTCCCATAGAAGAAATCGTAAAAATAGTAAAGTTTTTAGACGAAAAAGGGCTTTTGTGGAGTGAAAATTTTGAAAAGCTTAAGGAGCAAGCCTACGAAAAGTGGTTTTCCTATCAGTTTAAACCTATGGCTCACGCAGGACAGGCTTATCCTCTTGAAAAAGAACCAGCAGGTGACTTCGTAAAAGAGATCCTTTCTCTCGTAAATGTGGAAAAAACAAAAACTCCAAGGGTTTTGATAGTTCCTCACATAGACATAAGGGCAGGTGCAGAGGCTTATGCACACGGATACAACAGGTTTTCTCCTGTTGAAGGAGCAAGGATAATAGTTTTTGGGGTGGGACACCATCTGGATCTGCCGTATTCAATTCTTACTAAGGACATTGCCACGCCCTTTGGAGTAGTAAAAAGCGATAAAGGTGGAATTTTTTACTTAACTCAGTCAAAAAGGGTAGAAATATATCCTGATCACATAGCACACAAGCTTGAGCACTCCATAGAGTTTCAGGCTTTGTTTTTAAATTACCTTTTAAAAGATGGATTCGTGGTCTTACCAGTGCTTTTAGGACCTCTTCCAGCAATTTTACACTCAGAAGAAGTTATGAAAAAGTTTGCAGAAGGTATAGCAGAACTCATAGACGAGACCACCTACTTCGTATTAGGAATAGACTTCTGTCACTTAGGTTTAAGGTACGGAGATCCTTACGAAGTAACTCCTGGACACATTTCCAAGGCTCTTGAGCTTGACAAGACCCTTCTTGAGATGGTGTGTAAAGGAGGAAGTAAAGAGTTTTTAGAAAAGGCAAAAGAAGTGGAGTTTATGAAAGTATGTGGTATAACCTGTCTTTACCTTCTTAAGCTCGTTTTTGAGGTAGCAGGAATAAGTCCTGAGCTTGAGATTTACCATCAGGAAGCAGTTCCTTTTGGAAGGGGTTCTATCGTTTCGGTCTGTTCTGCAGGTATGCACTTTTAAAAAACACTTGACATTTTAAAGATGAAAAAACTTGGTTATCTGAGTTTTATCTTAATCTTCCTGATCTTTCCTTTAACTTCTCTTTGCAAAGAGACTCCAAACTACGGAGGCACTCTGGTAATAGGAGTAAGTGCTGATGCTTCTATTCTCGTTCCGATGATTGCAACAGACGCAATGAGTCACGATGTCTGTGACCTTATTTTTTCAAACATCCTAAAGCTCAATCCCCAATTAAAACTCGTTGGAGACCTTGCCAAGGGCTACAAGGTATCAAAAGACGAAAAAACGATAACTTTTTACCTAAGAAGAGGTGTAAAGTGGCAGGACGGAAAACCTTTTACTGCAAGGGATGTATTTTTTGCTTATAAACTCATAACCAATCCCAAGGTTCCGTCTCCTTATTCAAGTGAGTTTAAAGAGGTTAAAAAGTTTGAGATTCTGGGAAACTACACTTTTAGAGTAACATACAAGAGACCTTTTGCTCCTGCTCTTCTTTCCTGGTCAAATCTCGTGGTTTTACCAGCACACATTTTGAAAGGAAAAGGACTTAACTACTTACTTGAAGTGTTTGGAAGACATCCCGTAGGTAATGGACCTTTCGTGCTTGAAAAGTGGATTCCCCAAACGGAAATCGTTCTTAAGTACAATCCACTTTATTACAAAGGAAGACCTTATCTTGACTACATCATTTACAAAATCATCCCTGATCCTGCAACGAGATTTATGGAACTTAAAACAGGTGGAGTTGACTGGATATCTTTAACTCCTCTTCAGTACCTTCAACTTAAAAGAGACAAGAGCCTTTTAAAAAAGTTTAGAGTCTATAAGTATCCTTCGTTTTCCTTTACTTACATAGGTTACAACTTAAGATTTTGGTTGTTTAAGGATAAAAGAGTAAGACAGGCGTTGTGCTACGCTATAAATAAAAAAGAAGTCATAAAAGGGGCACTTCTTGGACAGGGGATTCCTGCTTACGGACCTTATACACCTGGAACATGGTATTACGATAAAAAAATAGAAAACACATGCCATTACGATCCTAAAAAAGCAGAAGAACTGCTTAAAGAGGCAGGGTTTAAAAAAGGTAAAGACGGAATCCTTGAAAAAGACGGAAAGAAATTTGAATTTACGCTTCTCGTAAATCAAGGTAATCTCGCAAGAATGCTTGCAGCTCAAATTATTCAGCAGGAGCTTGCAAAAGTAGGAATAAAGATGCACATAAGGGTTGTGGAGTGGACGACTTTGATCAATCAATTTATAATGAAAAGACACTTTCAGGCAGTTATTCTTGGATGGGTTCTTGGTCCAGATCCTGACATTTACGAAATCTTTCACTCCTCTCAGGTTAATCCTCCTGGTTTTAACTTCGTTGGTTATAAAAATCCAGAGCTTGACAAACTCCTTGAAGAAGGAAGATACACTCTATCTTTGGAAAAGAGGAAGAAGATTTACTACAAGGTACAAGAGATTCTTGCAGAGGACCAGCCTTATACATTTTTATACATTCCTTATAGTCTTGAGGCGATAAGTAAGAGAATAAAAGGGGTTAAGCCAAGTAAAATAGGAATAGGTTATAATATAGAAAAGTGGTGGATTCCTAAGAGGTTGCAGAAGAGGAGGTTAAAGTAAAAAATGGAAAGGGTTTTGATAATAGGTGGAGGGAGTTGGGGAACTGCTATTGCAAAAGTTCTTGGAGAAAAGGGTTTGGATGTTTGCGTGTGGGTTAGGAGAAGTGCAGTTTGCGAGGCTATAAATAAAGAAAAAGAAAATCCTTTTTACTTGCCAGGTATTAAACTTCCGGAAAAGGTCAAAGCAGGACTTGATTTAAAGGAGATCGTTAAAGATAGAGAAGTTGCCTTTTGGATGATTCCTTCTTATGCAGTAAAGGATGTGGTAAAGAATTACGGAGAAGTATTAAAAGAGGTTAAACTTCACATTTCAGGTATAAAAGGTATAGACTTTGAGAGTGGAAAAAGTCCTTTTCTTACTTTAAAAGAATTTTTAAAGGATTCAAAAAGGATTTTCGTATTAGGAGGACCTTCGTTTGCAAAGGAGATTGCAGAGGGCTTGCCAGCTGCTGTGGTAGTAGCTGGAGAAGACGAGGAATTAACCTCGTCTGTTCAGAAGCTACTTGCTCACAGTTACTTAAGGGTTTATAGGAGTGACGACCCGATAGGTGTTGAAATAGCAGGTGCCTTAAAAAATGTCATTGCCATTGCCTCTGGAATATGCGACGGTCTTGGACTTGGGCTTAATGCAAGAGCAGCACTTATTACGAGAGGACTTATAGAAATCATAAGACTCGGAACCAGACTTGGAGGAAAACTTCACACTTTTTACGGTCTTGCTGGACTTGGGGATCTGGTGCTTACATGCACAGGGGCTTTGTCAAGAAACTATCAGGTGGGCTACAGACTTGGAAGAGGAGAGACTCTTGAACACGCAATAGAAGCGCTTCATCAAGTAGCAGAAGGGGTTAAAACCTGCAAAGTGGTAGTAGAGCTTGCTAAAAATTACGGAGTAGAAATGCCTATTTGTGAAGAGGTATATAGAGTTCTTTACGAAAAAGAATCACCTATTAAAGGACTAAAGAGACTGCTTTCAAGAGAATTAAAAAGGGAATTTGAGGAAACTTTATTGACAAAACACCTTAACGGAATTAAAATTGACTTGTAATTTTCAAAAAGTTCTTTAAAGGGGTGCTTTTCTATGGCAAGAGAGATAATGGCAAACGAGCTTCCTACAGGTCCAAAAGGAGTGACTCTTTTGTTCGGAGAGTTTGCAAACAAAGATTACATATATACTTACATAGGAAACATAATATATGTGGAAAGCGGGATTCAGAGTTTGTTTATAATGGAAAACAGTTTCTGGGGAAGGATGCTTTTTATAAATAATAACCTTCAGTTTACTGAAAGAGACGAGTTTATTTATCACGAAGCACTCGTACATGTTCCTGTTCAATCAGCTCCAGAAGGTAAAATAAAAAAAGTCCTTATTTGTGGTGGTGGAGACTTTGGAGCTTCAAGAGAACTTTTGAAGTATCCTCAAATTGAAGAAGTAATAATAGTTGACATAGATTCCAACATCCCAAAACTCGTTAAAAAGTACTTTCCAGGGCTTTTACCTGAGAATCCAGAGGATCCGAGACTAAAGTTGGTGGTTGCAGATGCCTACGAAATGGTTAAAAAGTTTTTAGAAGAAAAAAAGAGTTTTGATCTTGTGGTTATAGATACCACGGATCCAGACATAAGTGAAACGGGTTTTACTCAGGAGTTGTCTCACGCTCTATTTTCTGAGGAATTTCACAGAATGTTGTACGAGCTTTGTCCAGAAGGAGTTATCGTACAGCAGTGTGGCACTCCTTTTACGATGAAAAACATCATGGTTGAGACTTACAAAACTTTTTGTAAGGTGTATCCTAAGGAAGAAGTGTATTGTTACAGGGCAAATGTTCCTTCTTTTGGTGGAGACAACGCCTACATAATGAGGTGTCCTTGGAAGAATCCTGAAGAACCCAAGTGGCAGGAGCTTCCCAATACATACTATTATTCACACGAAGTTCACAGAGCATCCTTTGGACTTCCTAAGTTCTGGAGAGAGGAACTCAAAGTATGAAGGTCTTGGGGGTACTGGGTTCTCCTCACAAAACAGGAGGCTCAGCATCTCTTCTTTTAGCAGCTTTGAAAGGAGCAGAGTTCGTAGGAGCTAAGACGGAATTAGTAAGTGTCTATGATGGAGAAATAACTCCTTGTAAAGGTTGTATTCAGGATGAGGAACCTGATTGTAAGTTTCCTTGCGTATTTGAGGATTACGGTAAGGAGCTTTTGTTAAAGATTAGAGAAGCTGATGGATTAATTTTTTCAACACCGATTTATTGGTTTGCTCCTTCTGGAAAGCTCAAATTGCTTATTGACAGAATGACATGTCTTGAAAACATGGTTGCTTTTGGAGAACCGAGCTATGTTGAAGGAAAGGTTTTTGGAGCAATAGCAGTTGGAGCAGATGCAGGAGGTCCGTGGGTTGGAGGATATCTCATTACTACTCTTACTTGTATGGGAGCAATAATTCCTCCTTGGGGGATTGCTTATTCTCACAAAGGTGACGACGCAATACACGACGACAAGGCTCTTCTTGATGCAATAAATGTAGGTCTTCTCGTTGCTAAAATGATAAAGGTTATAAAAGGAGAAAAAGAAGATCTTACTTTTCTTGACGACAAAAAGTTGATGCAAAAAATAAGAGAAGAAATTTTGAAAGAACTTGAGAGGTCTTAAAATGGAAGAAGTTTTTAAAGTAATAAAGGAAAGAAGAAGTATAAGAAAGTACAAACCAGATCCCGTAAAAGAAGAAGATGTTTTAAAAATTCTTGAGGCAGCTATATGGGCTCCTTCAGGGCTTAATAATCAGCCTTGGAGATTTGTTTTGGTCTGGGATAAAGAAGTAAAAGACAGGCTTGCAAAGCTTACTAAGTACTCTCACATAGTTGAAGGAGCAAGTTGTCTTATAGTGGTTTTGCTTGACAAGAGCGTGATGTATCACCAGATAAAGGATCATCAATCCGCAGGTGCTTGTATTCAGAACATTTTACTTGGAGCTTGGGCATTAGGAATAGGTAGTTGCTGGCTTGGAGAAATTTTAAAAAGAGAAAAAGAGGTTAAAGAAACGCTTGGGCTTGACCCTGATGCTTACGAGCTTTCAGCAGTAATTGCCTTAGGTTATCCTGACGACGATTCACCAAGAAAAGGAAGACATCCCCTTAATCACTTCATTTTAAAAAAATTCCTTTAAACACTAAGCAGTTTTTTTAATATTTATAATTTTTAAAATTTAAAAAAATAAAAAGTTAAATAAATCTCTAAATGTTTACAAATTTTTGCCGAATAATAAAATACGGATAAGTTTTAAAAAATAAAACTTTGAAAATTTGATGGCTAAAAATAGACGCATTTTTGTCTATCTCATAGTAGGCTTGTTGATGATTTTTTTTCGTTTTAATAGGGGATATTCTGTCTTAAATTCAGGCTTGTTTTTTCAGAAAAAATCAAATATTTATTCAAAACTAAGAAAAGTAGTAATTCCTTTTATAGAAAACAAAGGACAGATAAGTAACAAAAAAGTAAAGTATTATGCCAGAACATTTAACGGTATCGTTTTTATTACTACAGATGGTAAAATAACATACGAAATTTCAGACAGAAAAAGAAGCGTCGTTTTTAAAGAAGTTTTTCTTAATGCAAAGGTAAAAGAAGTAAAGGGAGAAAAAAAGGTCGTTACTAAGGTTAATTGTTTTTTTGGAAGAGACGAAAAAAAGTGGATAAGAGGTCTTAATACTTTTGAATTCGTCAACTTTGGAGAAGTAAGTAAAGGAATAACTTTAAAAATAAGAGCTCACGGAGAAAATGTAGAAAAAATTTTTTACATAAAACCAGGAAGTAAAATTGAAAATTTCAGAATAAAACTTCAAGGAATTAAAAAATTAAAATTAACACAAAAAGGCGAACTTAAAGTTATTACAAAAGAAGGAGAAGTTTACTTTACCAAACCAATTGCGTATCAATGGATAAACGGAAAAAAGAAGTTCGTAAAGGTATCTTATGTAGTAAGCAGAGACGAATACTGGTTTAAACTTGGAAAGTACGACAAAAGTAAACCACTTATAATTGATCCTTTGCTTGCAGGTACATTCGTTGGTGGAAGTAATGAGGACAAAATTTCTGCTATAGCGGTAGATGATAAAGGTTATGTATATGTAGTAGGAAGAACACTATCCTTAGACTTTCCTGGGGTAAATAACAATTACAATGGAAACGACGACGCATTCGTAGTAAAGTTTTCTAAAGACTTAACGAAAATTCTCAGTGCGACCTACATAGGTGGAAGTAACGAGGACTGGGCAAGAGCAATTGTAATAGATTCTAAAGGGAACATATACATTGCAGGGGGTACTTTGTCAAAAGACTTTCCTGTTACAGAAGAAGCATACAGTAAAAACTACAATGGAGGAAGTAATTACATTGGAGATGTGTTCATAGTTAAGCTTTCAAGTGACCTGTCAAGGATTATAGCAAGTACCTACATAGGTGGAAGTGAAGGGGACGAAGTGTCTTCAATAAAAGTAGCAAACGACTGCATTTACTTAGTTGGTAGTACTTCTTCGTCAGATTTTCCAGTAACTTATAGAGCTTACGAAAAAACTTATCAAGGAAACGAAGATGGTTATGTAATTGAGCTTACAGGGGACTTATCACGGGTAATAGCAGGGACCTACATAGGTGGAAGTGATTGGGATTGGGCAAGTGGGATAGTGATAGGTGGAGGAGGGAATGTATATGTAGTAGGAGGGACGCTATCAGAGG